>JALYTT010000317.1 GCA_030854145.1 Chloroflexota bacterium
GACGTGTCCCCATCGCCACGCCACCCCCGCCCGGTCAGAGATGGACGGGCATCCCTCGCGGGTGCCCTGCTCCAACGCCGATCCAGCGTGCCATTCCCTTCTCGCTCGCCGGCGGGTGCCCTGCTCTCATACGACACATAGTCTATTTCCCCTTCATCAGGCTGTTCGAGAGTGATTGTGTCTCAACGCATGAGGCCAGCGGCGCCCCTACACGAAATGCGGCGTCAGTGTGCGGCCTCGCTTGCGCGGCCAGGCAGGAGGCCTCACAGGCCCAAGGGCCAAATACACTGACGCCGCATTTCGTGTAGGGGCGCCGCTGGCCTGCGCCCGGTACATTCGCTCCGGCAAGGTTCATTTGCTGGATTTACCCTGTCACGAGCGAGGAAGCTCCGTCGATCCAGACTTCGGTGCCGGTAATGTAGCTGGAAGCGTCTGAGACCAGAAATAGGACAAGCTCAGCAACCTGCATCGCGCTGGCCGGCCGGCCCTCTCCCAGGGGGATTGATCCCTTGGGATACTGAACCGGGAACTTGATATGCTCCAGATCCTTTTGTTGCGTATTGTCGGAAATCTCGGTCTCAGTTGCGCCGGGACAGATCACGTTCACGCGGATGGCATGCTGCGCCAGCTCTACCGCCAGCATTTTGGTCATGGCGACCTGGCCAGCCTTGGTGACTGAGTACGCGGTTGCCCCGGTGTTGCTGAACACGCGGGTGCCGTTGACAGACGCGGTGACGACGATGCTGCCACCCTGTTTCTTGAGGTGAGGCACCGTGTATTTGAGTGTCAGGAAGCTGCCCGTCAGATTCGTCGTAATGGTCTTTGACCAGTCGGCCAGCGTAAGCTCCTCAAGTGGCGCCCACACGCCATTGATGCCTGCATTCGCGAAGACGCTATCGATCCTGCCCCAGCGATCAATCACCTGCTGGACAGCTTGCTGCATCTGCTCTTCCTGCGTGGTGTCGGCCACGACCGCCAGCGCCTCGTGTCCAGCGCGTTTAATCTCGGTTACCGTCTGTTCTATTTCATCAGTGGTATGGCTCAACGCCGCGACATGGGCCCCGTGCTGGGCAAGCAAGACGGCCGTCGCCTTGCCAATACCAGACCCGGCGCCGGTGACGAATGCTACTTTACCCGTCAGGTCCATCTTTGTTCCTTTCATAGTTGTGTGCTCTGGTCACTTGTGGGAGTACACATGCTGTTCAGTGAAGAGCACGTCTCACCGGCGAGAAAGGTGACAGCCTTCGCGCGCGGATGCGGCAAGCCGGGTCCCTACGCGGCTGGGGCGTCTCACAGGCTCTATGAAGATTGGCGAAACGCTCCCCTTCACATCACAAAAAGATCACGACGCATATGGTACAATATTGATGCTATAGCGTGAAGTGTCACGTGAGCAAAAAAGAAGACGGCTTCCTGCTGAAACCCGTGTGGTTCGGAAGAGACAGCGAGCGAGCGAAATGCCGATATCAGAAGATGAAGGAACGGTCGTCACCGGGAGGGAAACTGTGCAGCGAGAGCGCTGGTACGCACCCATACGTTGTTCTGTCTGCACGAGTTCTATCTGGTTCCGCCCCATTGTGCTCAAAGAGGCGGTGGGAGCGCCGGAACCGCGCCACGAATGGGTTCTCTGCACACCATGCAACGAGGCGTTGCTCGCAGAGATGCGCCGCTCCTCCCTGCAATCACCGGTACGCATGCGCGTTGCCATGGGCCTGGTGGCCGCCGAACGATCGCCCGCAGCGTATGAGAGGAATCCCGAACTTCGCAGCCAGCATGATCTCCAAAGGGAACTTACCTGGTTTATACGGCTGCTGATCCTCTTTACGCTCTTGCACCTGGTCATATTTGCCCTGCTGTTGGTGCCTAAATAGGGAAGAAAGCATACCATTCTTGAAAGCCTACAGCGCGACCTGAGACCTCTTTTTCTTCCTTGTCTTTTCGCTTCCGTGCCAGGAGCTATCGGAGATCACATGCATGCTTCGGCGACGGCCTGCTGGCTGCCGCTGGGTGGCGGAGGCGAGATCCCTACACTCCAAAGACCTCCGGCAACAGAGGTTGCAATACCGTTGATATATTGGGCATGAGAGTCTTCCGCGCTATGCCAGGTTGACCCATCCCAATGAACAAGCAGCCCATGAAGAATCTGTCCCTGGGCGCCGACAACCGCAAAGGTGCCCGCCGCCCAGACATCCTGGGGAGAGTAGGCGGTGATGCTCAAAAGGACCTGCTGTTGCCCCAGCCTGGGGAACGAGGTCACCTGCCAGCTCTGGCCATTCCAGTGTTCGATCAGCCCATCCGTCTGGATAGGATGTGGATCAAGCGCCTGTTTATAGCCACCGGTGGAGGTTCGCGCTGTCGGAAGTAACTCTGGTGTCAGAGCGCCAACGGCCCACACATCATTTGACGAGGCTGCGGCGACACCGAAAAGTGTATTGGCGGCACGCGAAGGGTCTGGACTGGGAACGATGCTCCAACGCGAGCCGTCCCAGTGTTCGGTCAGGGTTAGCTGTGCCCCCTGGTACCCATACGAGATGCCAACCGCCCAGATGTCGCTGGCTGAGAGCGCCGAGATACTGGTGAGCTGATTGTTTTCGTCTGCGACGTTGGGGCTGGGGACACGCTTCCAGGTGGAACCGTCCCAGTGTTCAACGAGGCTCTGGGTGAAGTCTGCGCTATAGTTTTCCCCAACCGCCCAGACGTTGTCGCTGGCAACAGCGGTCACGCCATAGAGTTGGGTGAAACCGCGAGGGAAGGACGAGGGCAGCATGTGCCAGGCGTGGCCGTCCCAGTGCCAGGGGAGGTGTACGCGCCGCCCACCACCCAGACATCGCTATCCGAGACGGCGGTAATGCTTCTGATCATTACGTCAAAGGAACCAGGATTGGGAGGAAAAAGTGTTTGCCAGTGTTGGCCATCCCAATGTTCCACCAGGGGTCTGCTGACATGGGTAGCAGGGGCGAAGTTTGTGCCCGCGAGCCAGACATCAGTGGCAGAGAGCAAGGCAACGCTGGTGAACTGGGTATTCTCGTTGGGTTGGAGAGGGACCATGCTCCGCCAGGTGTGGCAGGCCAGTGTCCCGGTGAAAAGATGGAACGCCAGCCGGGCCAGCAAAACGCCGACGATAGCCACGAGCAACAGCGCCGAGAGCGCATACCAGAGCCGTTTTCGCATCCTTTTCCTCCTGAGCCTTTTTTATGTAAGCTTTATGGACAGGACGTAGCAATCAGTGTTCTTGGTCCAGGCCCGGTCGGGTTCCTCACTGTGCCCACAAGCCAGGGTCGCCCATCGGGCAACGCGGCGATGCCCACGATAGAGTACCCATTCTGGTCGGCATTGGGAAAGGATGAGATGTTCCAGGACTTACCGTTCCAATGGAGCAGGGAGCTATTAGCGGCGAGGCCCCAGATGTTCTGATCTGAGACAGCGACAATCCGATGGAGTATCAGCAGCTTCTTCGTTGAAGGAGGCATAGAAACGAGGTTCCAGACGTGCCCGTCCCAGTGTTCGAGCAGGTAGTGATACACGCGAGCGACTTCATAATAGCCACCGGCCCAGATATCGTTGGGGGCAAGCGCTGAGAGGCTCCAGAGGGCAGCACTGCTGGAGATAGCCTTCCCTTGAGGTTGAGGGCTGGAAACGACGCTCCAGGACTTGCCGTCCCAGTGTTCAATCAAGGCGAGTTCACCATGGGTGCTGGAGGTGCTGCCAACGGCCCACACATTGTCGGGAGCAAGCGCCGCGACATCGTACAGATTCGTGCCATTCACATTAGCATGGAGATCAGGACTAGGAACCACGCTCCAGGTGTGACCATCCCAATGAGCAGTCAGGGCGAGGACACCGCTACCAGTTGAGGAGACATTGCTCATTGAGTGTCCAACAACCCAGGCATCTGTGGGGGAGAGGGAGGAGACGCTGGAGAAGTGGTAGGAGTAGATAGTCCGTGGAACTATGGGAGTATCTACCGCGCTCCAGGTGCTGCCATTCCAGTGTTCAAGGAAACCGCCATAGCCATCGCCAACCGCCCAGATATCGTTTGCCGAGCTGCCACTGATCCTCTCCAGGCTATCGGGGTATCCGCCTGGTTCAGGGCTGGGACTTGGGCTGGGAATCACCGTCCATGATTTGCCATCCCAGTGCTCAACCAGGGTTCGATTATCGCCGCCGGTGGAGGTGGCGGCGACTGAGCCAACGGCCCAGATATTGTTGCTGGCCACCGTGAAGATGTCCTCCAGTTGGTCACCTACATTCCCAGGATTCGGGCTGGCCATAATCTGCCAGGATGCGCACGTTGCCTGGGGTGGAGGAGTGTTACAGGAAGAGAGCAGATAACACGCAAGCAGCGTCATGGAGAGCACAGATAGACGGGAGCTATGAACAGAGTGCATGGCATCCTCTTTCTCAGCCAGAGCATCAGAAGCGCAAGAGGCTGTGGCTCGAAATATATAAATGTCTCTTCACCATGAATACGTGCCAGGAGGCAAGAATCTCTCGTTGACGGCTGCGGAACCACATCCACATGATTATGCTTCTTATGGCGCAACGTTGCGTGCAGGGGCTATGAGTTACTGATATACCTTATCTTCCACCGAAGGCGCGCGCACCATCAAGCTCTCGACCGGCGGATGCACCTCCACAACCTGGTGATATACACCGCGCGGGAAACAGCAAAACTCGCGCGGTCCAATCGTATAACGCTCGTCTTCCACCTCGACGACGATGCTGCCGCGCAGTACGATAAAGCACTCGTCGCTCTTCAGGTGCATATGTGGTCCGGGATCAGCCCACGGCTCTTCGGTGTTGTTGTACCAGATCTGTAGTTGCTCAGATTGAAAACCGCTATCATCGCGTGGAGTATGACCCGACAGCAGCGTGGAGAAATCAGGTAGGCGCCGGTGATGAAAGTGTCGCGTGGCATGTTCGTTAAAGCCGTCTCTCTCGCTCTTCATGGAGCTATTCTACCACACTCATCTATAGAACGTGCCGGCAGTCAGAGATGCATCAACAGGCATACTCTACATCCAGGTTCAGATCCTCATCCAGAGACGTCGTCAGCATCACGCGCTGTCCGCTGCTGCTGAATGCTCCCCCCGCTGTCCTGATCGCCGTCGCGCACGATGGCAAACCCGCCTGGAGATACAGTTGCCACTGCACTCCCTCCTGCCGTTGAATAAGATAGTGGTACTGCCAGCTCCGGCCAGCCCTCACAGCGGCGTGTGGCACGGTCCATTGCAGCATAATCGTATGTGTCTGGCCGTAAGAAAAGGTGAAAAAACCGGACCATACCTGCCGTCCGAAGGCCTGGCTTGCGCCGTGAGGCTGCCAGCCAGGCTGGGATAGGAGCCTGCTTCCTGGGGGTACGTAGATGCGCACATAATCTCGATAGAGCGTGTTGCCATAATCTTGACCCGCGATGGTCCACGCGTACTCGATGCTCAGGTGGTGCGTGACCGTGCCCTCTGCGTCAATGTTCACCTGGTCATGCATTGTATTGATAATAAAGTGGTTGGCTTTATTAGGAGAGACATTGGCATCCACTTGCAAGAAACTGTCGCCTGCCGGCGCTTGAATGGCTGTATCAAGATGCAGGCGTTGCAGGATAGCTTCCGCGCCTGTGGCGTTGAAATAGACCTGAACATCCTTTGAATGCAGCGCGTTTGCCAACAATGGCAGGAGCCTGGGAAGGATGGTGGGCGCAATTTTTTGGGTGCGGGCCAGAAAGTGTTCGGCTAACAGTTCGGTATAGCGTTTGCGCAGCGACGAATGTCCGTTGGGAGAGGCCACAAAGCCACTGCCCTCGCCCGCCGGCCCCAGTTGATGATAGTGAATGCGATCAATCAGGTTGTGCGCCGTCACGGTCTCGTTATACTCAGGAATGTAAATCGGTCCCGTAATCTCAAGCATGCGCTCAATGAATAGCGGCGTGATCGCGATGACGCCTTGCAGGGGACCTTTTCCGCCTTCACGCGTATAGTTCAACTCGGCGTACCTGGCGGCTGTCGGGAAGTCGGCATCCAGATTGGAATCCCGCAGGCTCCATCCCTGGGGCGCCAGGTAGTGCGCAAACCAGGAATACGCTGGCGGATAGGGGATCGTCTTGCCAGCCTGCTTGAAGGCATTATCAATCAGGCTCACATCCATAATATGAGCACTCGTGAGTCGTGCTCCTGAAAGAGACGCGATGCCATAGTTCCCAATGAAACCGCCAGCGGGCCGCAGTTCCGTGGAATCCAGCAACTCTACAAGATAGTGTGCTGGCGCGCCAATGCCCAGGAGCATGGGCAGCACATCTATGAGCTTGCCGGCGGCGTCAAGCCAGGTGCGTATCGCCGGTACCTGTCTCTGGAAGAGCGTAAACATGCTAGCAATATGCGCATCAAACTGCAAAGCGCCGGGCTGCACCTGAGACGCCTCAGCAATGGCGCGGTCGAGCGCACCTCTGCCTGCCTGAAAATTTTGCAGGATGATGACCATATCATCCTGCGTGAGCTTTGTTCCCTGAGCGCTCAACGCATCATGAGACTTTGTCAGGAGCACTTCCAGCACATTGCAGACCGCTATGCCAGCTTCAGATAGTCCTGCTGCTGCCGGCGCCAGGTGCATGGCGGCCTTCAGGCGCGCGCCATACACAGGGATGGACCCGTTGATCGCCGGGAGCGCGTGTAGCTCACGATCAAGCTGATCAAACGCCGTCATGGCGGCAGAAAACTCACCACGCGCCTGGTCCACGACAGAAATATCCAGCGCCTTTTGGAGCATTCCCTTGAACAGTCCCTGCGCCTTCCGTACATGCTGGATGCCCGCCTGCGCCAGCGAGACATCCTTGTGGTAGTCCGCGCTGTAGGTCTGATACACATCGAGCGAAACCCCTGTCCCTACGATACATACAAGTAAAAAAGCTATGAGATACACTTTTTTTGAGCGCGGTTTCTCTCCTTTTTGCCTGACATCATCCATGTTCCTCCTCCTCCACCACCACTTTCATGCACATAACCGGCGCACCTCCTCCACGATCATGGCCAGGTCCTGCTGGCTCAAACCGGGATGGACCGGGAGTGATAGCACTTGTTGGGCAGCAGTTTCAGCGACAGGGAGGTTTTCATGCTGACCCGCGACGCGAAATTGCCAGGGAACATCTTGATAACATGGCTGCCTGTGGATGGGCAGTGGGTAATGCACCGCCGTCCCGATGCCGCGCTCGCCCAGGCGTTTGACCCACTCGTCGCGGTCGCCAGGGACGCGGATGGTATATTGATGATAGACATGACGATAGCCGGGGCGCGTCACAGGAGTCTGCACGCTACCGCCCAGGTGCTCCGTGAGGTACGCGGCGTTGGCGATGCGCTGCTCGGTGAGCTGTTCCAGCTTCTGGAGTTGTACCAGGCCCAGGGCCGCTTGAAGCTCGTTCATGCGCTGGTTGTAGCCCAGCGCCATATGGTGATAGCGCGTCGTCTGCCCATGATTGCGCAGCAGGCGCAGACGCTCAGCAATCGCGGGGTCGTTGGTGGTGATCATCCCACCCTCGCCCGTGGTCATATTCTTGGTCGCATAGAACGAGAAGGCCCCCGTCCCAAAGCTGCCGACCGCTCTCCCATTGATGGCCGCCGCGTGCGCCTGGCAGGCATCCTCGATCAGCACCAACCCGTGTGCTTGCGCGATAGCCTCCAGGCGCTCCATATCGCAGGGATGGCCATAGAGATGCACAGGCAGGATAGCTCTGGTGCGCGGGGTAATCGCTGCCTCCACCAGGTTGGGATCGAGGGTGTAGGTATCCGCCTCGATATCGACGAACACCGGGGTGGCCCCGACCAGCAGGATGACGTTCGCGCTCGCCGCGAAGCTGAACGGCGTCGTGATCACCTCATCGCCCTGGCCAATATCGTGGGCCAGCAATGCCAGGTGCAGCGCCGTTGTGCCGGAAGTGACCGCTATAGCCTCCTCTACCTGGCATAGATCCGCGAAACGCCGCTCAAATGTAGCGACCCCTTCTCCTTGCGCTACCTGACCGGATGCTAAAACCTGGAGAACAGCCGCCTCTTCCTCGCGACCGAAGAGAGGATGTGCAACCGCAATCATACTCTTCCCTCCTCGCCGGTCAGACGCGTGTGAGGCCAGGGGAACACCTCATGAACCAGAAATCTTTCCATATCACACCTCCAAACCACACCAACAGGATTTCAAGATCAGCAAAGGTGTATCACAAACACCTGTCGTCAGTATAGTATGAATCGTCAACAGCATGCTTGTAATTGCGTTAATCCGTAGCGCGTGGCTTGCCTCGCCGTCCTGGGTGGTGCAGGAC
>JALYTT010000318.1 GCA_030854145.1 Chloroflexota bacterium
GCGTTCGCTCGACGGGATTGGTTGCGCTTCGATAACGGTCATGAAGCTCTTCTGTTGTTCGTTCGGTTTGGACTGTCACTCGTTTCGCCATCCCTTTATTATACATTACCTAAACGGATTTGATATGAATGCGAGCGGCGGGCGCGTCGTACAGGGGCCACGATGCTTGGACTGCATACGACTGATATGATGCGGGAGGCTATGCGTCTGTATGAGCGCAGAGGCTTCATACGCGCCCCCGAACGGGATTTCCATCCTGCTGACGGGGTGGTGGTGAAAGGCTATGGTCTCAACCTCGATGCATAAAGGAGAGAAGGCCACGATGCCTGCACCCCGCCTCTTCATGCATGTACGTAGAGATGCATGCCGTCATCGTAACGATAGACCGGGTTGTGCTTGCGAAAGTGCAGGGTACCGTTATTATCAACGGTGAGCCAGAGCAGTACAGGCGTGCCGGCAGGGAGGTGCAGGGGATAGCTCCAGTGGTCAAGCGCGCTGGACCCGGTGACGCCGAAGAGCCAGGCGCCACCGTCGACATCAATGCTATTGGGCTGCAACTGGTCGCACGAGAGCGCGTTGTCATCATGGGTGCGGTCTACCTGGAAGTCACAGGCGCGTAGCGTGGCCCCATTGAGCGAGGCGGTGGGGTCGGCATAGGGGTAGGTATCGAACTTCGGCACAGCTTTGCGCGGATACATCGCCTGCGCCCAGACCCACGATCCGACCTGCACGGTTAACGCCGTCTGCACCTGGAGCTTGATCTGGGTAGCAGGCGCGATCTGCACGGTCAGCAGACACCCACTGCTGCAATCAGGCCCTCGCTGCTGTTGCTGGCCCACATTGATCAGCGGAGTCGGCAACACTTCCAGCGACGCGGTGGCCTCCACCTTGCGCACCAGGCCACCCAGCGCGATCAGGGGGTACTGCGGCGAGAGCATGACCGTCATTCCTGGCTGCAAGGCATGGCAATCTTTGCCTATGGCGGCACTCAAAGCGCTAACGGTGGCCGGCTTGATATCGCTGAAAACCTCTCCGGCATCATTCATGCGCATACGCAAGGTAAGGATCTCATCGCACGACTCTCCGGCCTGCACGGTATAGAGCAGCGAACCTGCCTGGGGAAGCAGCGTTGGCAGAGCAGGATGGGGCGTGGGAACAGGACTGGCGGGCGAGCCCAGCGTATAGAAGAAGTTCGTTACCGCTGGCAGGATATGCACTCCCGCTGGTACGCCATACGTATAGGCGGGAATCGCGATCAGCACGCATATAGGGATGAATAGCAGCAAGCGCCAGGGGATGGAACGGAGTATCATATGTAGATTTTCCGCAGGGGTGCTACGGTCATGAAAGCGGGGCGCCATTATCGCTACCTCCCAGATCAACACTTATCCTGCTCAGGAACCCACCAGGCATGGTCGACCGCGCGGGCAAGGCAATGTCAACAAGCAAGAGGAACCGAAGCTATGGCCCCTACCCGAACATGGCGACTTCTGTGGTTCTATTATAGCAACCTTCGGCCTTAAACACCAGTCTTAAATACCTGCCTAAGGCCATTGAAAAGTCGCAGGCGCGCCCCTCCGCGGATCACCGTGTGCCAACCTCACATCACTTAGCAAACACTGTGTGCAAGGCATGGCTGACTTCGGCAAGCGCCTGCCGGGCCTGGGGTAGTGCTATCACATAGTGCATGAAGCCATGAATCATGCCAGCGTAGCGCGAAACGCTGGCAGGGACACCTGCTGCCAGGAGCCGTTGCCCATACTGCTCGCCTCCATCGCGTACTGGATCGCACTCAGCAGTGATGATCAGCGCGGGTGGCAATCCATGCAGATCGGGAGCCAGCAGCGGCGCGGCATAGGGCTGCCATTGCTCGTCTTCATGGTTGAGATAGAGATCTCTGGCCATGATGAAGCCCTGGCGGGTCATCATATACCCATCATAGGCCTGCCAGGAGGGCGTGGTGAGCTGGAAATCGGCAATGGGCCAGAGCAACAACTGGAACGCCAGGGTAGGACCTCCCTGATCGCGAACCATCTGCGCGACGACAGCGGCGAAGTTGCCGCCCCCGCTATCTCCGCCGACGGCGAGCCGCGTGGAGTCGCCGTGGAACTCAGCGGCGTGAGCGGCCACCCAGCAGGTAGCGGCGTAACAATCCTGAAGTCCGGCGGGAAATTTGTGTTCAGGGGCCAGGCGATAGTCCACGGACAGCACCAGGCAACCTGCCTCCCGGCAGAGATAGCGGCACATGGGATCGTGAGTTTCGAGATTGCCCGCGACCCAGCCTCCACCATGAAAGAACACCAGGACCGGGAACGGGCCCATGCCTTCGGGCGTATAGAGTCGGGCCGGAATATCTCCCACAGGGCCAGGAAGCGTCAGGTCCTCGACGCGCGCGACCGGCACCGTTTCACTCCCTAGAGCCTGGCGGGCCTGCTTGATCACCTGCGGATTCGTGCTGGCGCGTAGTGCAGCAAGCAAGACTTGTGGATCTTCTGGAAGGCTCTGTGCCGCCGCCTGGTCTAATAGAGACTGGGTGTAAGGATCGAGTGGCATGCTGTTTCTCCTTGTAGAAAGTATGCTCCGAATGTCTGCATCCTCAGTGAGGACGCCTCGCCGGCAAACCAGAAGAAGTATAGCAAGATATACAAAGAATAACTATGACTTAATTGACAGACAACACCGGTGTGATATAATAGGCTACGTCAAAAGAGAGATTCTTGCCCCACTCATGCATGTAGCTAATGATCATCTTCATAAATGGCGCCTTTGGCGTCGGCAAAACCACCGTCGCGGAACAGCTTGTCGCTCGCATCCCCAACAGTCTGCTCTTCGATGCCGAAGAGGTCGGCGGCTTCTTACGCACTGTCCTCAAGCCAATCGATAACACTGACGACTTTCAACACTTACCAATGTGGCGCACGTTGACCATCACTACCGCTCGTTTGCTCAAGGAAACCTACGGACGGCACCTCGTCATGCCGATGACTATCTGGCACCGTCCCTACTTTGATGAGATCATAGGAGGATTGCGTGCAATCGAACCTGACTTCTACCACTTCTGCCTCACCGCGACTGAAAAGACCCTCTACGAGCGCCTACAAGCACGTGGCGATTCGCCGGAGGTCTTTCGCTAGTGCTGGAAGCAGGATGAACAGTGCTTCGCGGCCTTCCAATCGCCAGCGTTCGCCGTACACATCGCCACTGATGACGCCTCGCCCACGGCTCTGATGGCGGAGATATTGGGAGCCATCCAACACACAAATACTTCAGGGGGCGGGTAACGCATATAATAGCATCATACCTATATCTCGTAGGCAGAAAGGAAACGCTATGACTGATGACTATATGAAGAATAATCAGACACACTGGGATGAGCTGGTGGGGGTGCATGCCAGGTCGGAGGACTACGATCTTGAGGGCTTCAGGGCAGGCAAGAGACGGCTCCATTCTATTGAGCGCGCGGAACTGGGAGATGTCGCGGGGAAATCGCTGCTCCATTTGCAGTGTCACTTCGGCCTGGACACGCTCTCGTGGGCCTCCCTTGGCGCAAAGGTCACCGGCATCGATTTTTCGAGCGAGGGCATTGAACTGGCACGGAGCCTGAGCAAAGAACTGGGGATCGCGGCAGAATTTATCTGCTCGAACATCTACGATCTTCCCAGCGTCCTGGCTGGCGAGTTCGATATCGTCTTCACCTCTTACGGGGCTATCTGCTGGCTGCCGGACCTGCGGCCCTGGGGAGAGATCATCGCGCACTTTCTCAAACCCGGCGGCACCTTCTACATTGTAGAGGGCCATCCCTTTATGTGGGTCTTCGATGACCACTCCCCGGACCTCAAGGTGCGCTATCCCTACTCTTCCCCGCCATCTGAGGCCATAAAAGATGATACGCAGGGGAGCTACGCCGACGAGAGCGCCATCCTGACCCACCCCACAAGCTATGGCTGGAATCACAGCATGGGCGACATCCTGAACGCGCTCACCACGCCAGGCCTGCATATCGAGTTCCTCCACGAGTTCAATTTCTGCTCGTGGAAATGCTTCCCGGACATGGAAGAGATCGAGGGCGGCTTCTTCCGTCTCAAAGATCCAGAGAAGGCCCGCATGGTGCCCCTGCTGTTCTCACTGAAGGCGACCAAACGCTAATCAATTTCTTGCTTCACCGTATCCAAATACTCCCGGCTGGCGCTGGCGAGGAGCGTGGTGAGATGGGTATACAGATAATGCACTCCCTGATTCAGGTAGCGGCGTGTGGCTTGCGTATTGCCGGCACATCCCGCTATCTTCCCCGCCGCCACGATCGAGGCGAAGGCCTTCTGCATCGCCGCGCGCACCTCGGGGCTATCCGTCCTACCGGGCAGGCCCATCGACTGCGAGAGGTCCGATGGGCCAACGAAGAAGATATCCACTCCCGGAACAGCCAACAGTTCGTCGAGGTTGGCCAGGGCTGCCTCTTCCTCTAACTGAATGCATACCAGCGTCTCGCGATTGGCCACCTCCACATACTGCGCTGCCGGGAGATCATACCCATAGCCAGCGGCCCGCGTCCCTATCGCCAGGCCGCGCTTGCCCAGGGGATGATACTTCACCGCCTCTACCACCTGGCGGGCCTCGCCGGCGGTATTTACATGCGGCACCTGCACGCCCATGGCGCCGCGATCCATAAGGCGCAGGATCGTATCGGGACTGTTGCTCGCTGGTCGCACAATAGGCGTAATCCCGCCCACCTCCGCCGCCATGACCATCTGCTCAACACTCTCGGGAGAGAGAGAACCATGTTCGCAATCGATAAGCACCCAATCAAATCCCAGCCTGCCTATCATCTCCACAATCTGAGGCGCCGGAAACAGCACCGTGACGCCAAATGCTGCCTGGCCTGCCAGGAGTTTCGCCTTCATGGCATTCTTTTTCATGTGGCACCTTTTTTCAATGACTTTATAAAGAACCCTACACAGATGCGGCCGAGGCGAGTCGCGGTCACCGGCATACGTAGTATATAATATGCATGGCTCTATAACAGGAGCCACAGGCAAAACATTTTATCTTCACAAGGAGACACCTATGGCAGTAGTACGCACCTCAAAAGTCGATCTAAAGGTGAACGGAAACGGCGCCTATGCCTTCGTCGCCGAACCCGATGATCAAGCCACGCATCCCGGCCTGGTGCTTATCCAGGAGTGGTGGGGCATCGAGCCGCACATTACAGACCTGGCTCACAAGCTGGCCGCGGCGGGGTTCGTCGTAGCCGTGCCCGACCTGTACCACGGCAAAGTGGCAACCGAACCCGATGACGCGATGAAGGCGGTGATGATGCTCAGAGGCAACGTCGAGAAGGCCATCAGGGAGATCACCGGCGCCCTCGATACGGTCAAGGCCATGCCCAATGTCGAACCCAAGAAGTTGGGGCTGATGGGCTTCTGCGTGGGTGGCTTCATGACCCTCACCGTTGCAGCGCGCTATCCCGGCCTCGGCGCCGTTGTGCCCTTCTACCCCGGCGGCTACGATCCGACACAGGAGGAGGTCGCGAAGGTTGACGCGCCTGTGATGGCCTTCTTTGGCAGTCGCGATGACAGTGTGCCCATGGCGCAGGTCGAGAAGATCGAGCGCATGTACAAGGAGGCCGGCAAAGATATCACCGTCAAGGTGTACGACGCGGGCCACGCCTTCCTCAATCCTGCCCACGGCATGGGCAACGAGAAAGCCGCCGCCGAGGCCTGGCCACTGGCCGTCAATTTCTTGAAAGAGAAGCTACGCTAGACCAGATAGGCACCTACGCGCATCGCGGGAGTTCCGCCTGCACCCATAGCACAATCCCTCCAAAAGTCTGCTATGATTATCCTGGTGGATCATCATAAGGCACACCGGGAAAGCGAGTACTTCGATTGCGATGACCAAAGAGAGTAAAATGATCGCCCAGGAGCGGCGCCAGCGCATCTTTGAAATGATAGAAGCCAGTGGCGTCGCTTCGGTGCGCGACCTGGCCCAACGCTTCGAGGTGTCTGGCATCACGGTGATGCGCGATCTGCAGGAATTGGAGGTGCAGGGGCTGATCCGGCGCGTGCATGGCGGGGCGATCAGCGTGCGTGGTGCCAGCTATGAGCCGCCCTTCAGCGCGCGCGAGAACGACAATGCCGCCGCCAAACAGCGCATCGCCGCCAAAGCCGTGGAGATGATTAACGATGGCGACAGCCTGATCCTCGATGTGGGCACGACAACGCTGGAGATTGCGCGTGGGCTGAAGGGCAAGCGCAACCTCACGGTGCTGGTTACCAACCTGCGCGCGGCCATGGAACTCGCCAGCCAGACGGCGATACAGGTGATCGTGATCGGCGGGAAGCTGCGCGCCAGCGAACTCTCGCTGGTCGGGCACCTCGCCGAGCGCATTCTGTGCGACTTCCAGGTGGACAAGGCCTTCATCGCAGTCGGCGGCATCACTATCGAGCATGGCCTGACCGAGT
This sequence comes from Chloroflexota bacterium, assembly GCA_030854145.1. The sequence goes on from JALYTT010000318.1 coordinate 6,459, forward strand.
TCAATTTCGATGAAGCCGGCACCAAGCGCGTGATGATCGAGCGCGCGCGCCAGCGCATTGTGGTCGCCGACCATACCAAATTCGGCAAGGTGATGCTCAGCTCGGTCGCCCCCTTGAACACCATCAATACGATCATCACCAACTCGGAACTGGATGGCGAGATGGCCACTCGCCTGCGCGAAGCTGGCATCACGCTGATCCTGGCCTGACAAACCTTCTCAGTCCGACGCGGCCCAGCCCTTCGCGCGCTCAACTGCCTTGAGCCAGCGACGGTACTGTGCCTCCGTAGTAGAGTTCTCGCGCGGTGTATAGGTCGCGGCTTCGCGCCACAGGTGCGCGGTCTCCTGCACATCTTGCCAGAGCTTGCCGCCCAACCCCGCCAGCAGAGCCGCGCCAAAGGCGGTCGTCTCGCGGATAGCCGCCACATGCACCTCGACGCCTGAGATATCGGCCAGCGCCTGCATCAGGAAACTATTGGCCGAGGGGCCGCCATCTACCTTGATACTCCTGATGGACCGGCCAATGTCCTGCGTCATAGCTGTCAGCACATCGCGCGTGCTGAAGGCGATACCTTCGAGGGTGGCACGCACCAGGTGAGCGCGCGTGGTACCGCGTGTCAGGCCAACGATGGTGCCGCGCGCGTAGCTATCCCAGTATGGGGCCGCCAATCCCGTGAGGGCGGGAACGAAGAAGACATCGCCGCTATCCGGCACCGATTGCGCCAGGGCCAGTGTCTCCTCCGCGCTCTCGATGATGCCCAGGCCATCGCGTAGCCACTGCACAGCAGCACCGGCCACGTAGATCCCGCCATCCAGGGCATAGCTGATGCCTCCCCCTTCAAACGACCAGGCCACAGTGGGGACCAGCCCGTGCTGCGATGTTGGGAAGGTATCGCCGACATTCAGCAGGATGAAGGCGCCTGTGCCGTAGGTCACCTTCACATCGCCCGACGTATAGCAGGCCTGCCCGAAGAGCGCCGCCTGCTGATCGACGAGGGAGGCGGTGACCGGTAGCGCCTGACCAATGCGCTCGGCCGGAATGGTGCCGAAGTGGGAACACGACGGTTGGATCGCCGGCAGCAACGCGCGCGGGATCTCCAGCAGGTCCAGCACCTCCTGATCCCAGTCGCGTGTGTGCGGATTGTAGAGCATAGTGCGTGAGGCCGTTGTATCGTCGGTCCTATGCTCGCCCACCAGGTTCCATAAGAACCAGGCATCCGTCGTGCCAGCGAGCAGTTCGCCGCGCTCAGCCGCCTCGCGCGCGCCCTCTACATTGTCCAGCAGCCAGCGGATCTTCGTGGCCGAGAAGTAGGGATCGATGGGCAGCCCTGTGCGCGCCTGAATCACCTGCGCGGCTCCGCTGCTGGTCAGTTGCGCGCAGAGTTCGTCGGTGCGCCGGTCCTGCCAGTTAATCGCGTTGTAGATGGGCTGCCCGCTGAGCCGGTTCCAGGCCACAACGGTCTCCCCCTGGTTCGACAGGCCACAGGCTACCACGTTAGCATCGCAGCCCACCAGGGCCGCGCGCGCATTATGGACAACGCTCTGCAACAAAGCATGCGGGTCCTGCTCCACCCAGCCCGGCCGCGGATAGGTCAGCGGGACCTCGCTCGCCGATTCAGCCAGGCAGCGCGCCTGCGCATCGAAGACCAGCGCCTTGGTGCGCGTGGTCCCCTGATCAATGGCCAGGATGGCTGGGATCATGATGCTCGCCTTTCATAATTCGGTAACCTGGTGCAAGGGCAAATTTTTTGTAGCGCCATGCAAAAGATATTGGACATGTGATGCGCAACAACGTAGGGGCGCCGTTTACAAGCCCGCGTCTCACCACGCGC
>JALYTT010000713.1 GCA_030854145.1 Chloroflexota bacterium
TCTCGCTCGACCGGGACCGTTGGAAGCACAAGAATGGTGGCCGTCTCTTCCATTTCAGGTGCTCCTGGTAAAGGGGCCAGGTCCTCGCGCCCCTCAGGAATTTCTTCGAGTTCAAGTGTCGCAGACCCTAAACTGGAGAGGTCCTCGTCCAGTTCAGGTTCATCTTTCGTGGGCGCTTCCACGTCGTCTTCTATATATTTAAGATCTTTCGTCAGCAACTGGTCAAGTTGCTTTTCGAGATCTGCATTCAAGTTTTTATCGTCCAGGGTAAGCGTTGTTCCTGTCATGGCACGCTCAAGGTCTAGCATTTTGCGCCCTCCATGAAAAGTAGTATCTCTAGCAGCAAGATAGTGGTTTTTATCATTCGCCCTACACTCAGGGAAAGCGATCCCTTTGACCGGAACACTATGTCCAAGTGTTGAGTAGGAGAAAATTCAAGACGCGCACACTTTGTGTCTCTAAGTAAAAACACGGCAGAGTCTCAGAATATTCCTTCACTCCTACAATTATAACCTAAATGCCCCCTTTCGTACCAGTCCCTATAAAACATACGTTTGAACCCTCATTAAAGTAGCAGCGAACCGGAGTTGCCAGGAGTGGCCTGGGCTTGTGTGCCGGGTAGGCCGGTAGCCGGGCTTTTCTGTTCCACCTGCGTGCGCGCGGTGGCCTTCAGGCGCTGCGTCATTGCCAGCAGGCGTGTAGTCAGCCAGATGGCCAGCAAGAGTGCGAGAAAGAGCACTGAGATTGCGCCCAGAATATCGCCTACAGCCTCCCAGGCGGCTCCGAAAACGAAGCCGAGTCCCAGGGGAAGTATGGCTCCCAGAGACTCGCCGGCGATATCATAAGGTAGGAAACGACGGTAAGGATAGAGTTCCATACCGGCAAACAGGTTCACCACACTTCCCAGCGCCGAGAAGAGAAAGCGACTGAAAAAGACAGCCCACCCCCCCTGGCGCTGAAAGCGCATACGCGAACGGGCGATGGTTTGTGGCGAAATAAAACGCTGCCCATGCTGTTCGAGCCAGGCCAGCACCCTGCTGCCCCAGCGCCGTCCGATGAGATAGCCCAGGCTGTCACCGCAGACCGAGGCGCTCAAAGCGATCAATGCAAGGATGATCACATTGAAGTCGCCCAGCGCGGCAAATGCTCCCGCTGCGAGCAAGACCAGGCTTGTGGGAAGCGGAATACCCATTGCTGCCACAAACACCGCGAGCCAGAGCACCGGGTAGCCGTATTGCTGCAACCAGGCCAGCAAGTATGGCAGGAGCACACTCATGAACTGCCCCTCCCCGCCTTCCCAGGAGCGTGAGACGTATAGATATAGTGTCCTCTAGAGGGTGGCCGCTGCTCAGGATTACCTGGATGCTGCTTACGATAGGCCTTAATCGCGTTCTGGATATCACGAATCAGATCGTTCACCGGACGTTTATAGGTGCTGGACAGCACATGCAGCGTGGTATGGTGTAACGTAGAGCTTGAGTTCGCAGGCAAGTGCAGCGCTGTGTACAGATACCTTTCCGGTACGTGATACATGTGCGCGATGTAGGGAATGGTCATCCAGGGTCTGATGGTCTGCACATCGCCTACTTTCGCAAGCGCGTTTTGCTGTTGGAGACGCTGGAATGCCTGATAGGTTGCTCCGGCCGCGATGGCCGTGGTGCCTAGCGCCAGGAATAAGAGTACTCCTACAAGGACTAACTTTATCCGCAGGCTCAACAGCATACCTCTTCTCTCAAGGCTCTTGTGTAGAGAGGAGATAGACCATGGCTCCCGCGTAGAGTGTCACGCGAAGAACCGGGTTTCCTCTCCTGACTCTTGACGTTACATCGCCTCTCTTCTAGAATAACAGAATGGACACATCCATGCAACACTTACACGTTACAATTAAACGCATTGACACAGATCTGCCGCTGCCAACCTATGCGACAGCCGGATCTGTGGGCTTCGACCTCGTGTGCCGCGAGGATACAGAGATTGCCCCACGCAAGCTGGGGCATATTCCTGGCAATGTGATCGTGCGCACGCCGCCCGGCTATATGCTGCTGCTGTCCCTGCGCAGTAGCACGCCACGCCGCAAAGGGCTGCTCATACCTAACGGTCTGGGGGTGATCGACCAGGATTACTGCGGCGAAGGCGACGAACTGATCGTGCTGGTCTACAACTTTCGCGATGAAGCGATAATAGTCAACCGTGGCGAGCGCGTTGCGCAGGGCATATTCGTGCCTGTCATGCATGTTACCTGGGATGAAGTGCAGGAAATGGGTCCGGGTCGGGGAGGATTCGGAAGCACGGGAGCCTGATTGATGTTCACGAATTATTATGCGATACTCGAAGTTCCGTCCAACGCGACGCTTGCCGAAATCAAGCGTTCATATCGTCGTCTCGCGCGTCAATACCATCCCGATCTCAATCCAGCTACCCATAACGCGCGCGATGCCGAGCGTATCAAACTGTTGAATGAAGCCTATAG
>JALYTT010000319.1 GCA_030854145.1 Chloroflexota bacterium
TTACTACAGCTTCTCCCCAAAGTACCAATGGAGCTACATTTAGCACAAGAAACAAACATGAGTGTTTCGACTCAGGAGCTATTTCAAGCCTTAAAGCATCCATCAGCTATTATTGCCAACGGAGCTGTATGGCTTTTAGTGGCAGGGGGAAGAAGAGTAGAGCTAGAACATCTTCTTCAGGAAATGAATCAAGAAATAGATAATAACGAACAAATGAAGAGTTTAATTGTTAAGATAGTACCTTATATATGGGAAAATGATGTACCATCACACATTCCGCAGTTTACGGAGAGAAAAAATAGAATTGAGAAAAGGCAGGGCCAAGCAGACGAAGAACCCGCTGATGGAGAGGTTGCAGCCCCAAAACCTGCGTTTGTCGACGTGAACCATTCTGGATATGCAAAAGATCAATGCCTTCAAAACACTGAAAAATCCAGCGCATGGTGGGACGATTGGTTGGCTTGTTCACTTGATTAGGAACCGTTTGGTTCGTTGCGACCAATTGAGAGCGCAGCAGATGCTCAGCCAGCCGATAGACCAATAAACAGAGGACCATCACAAAACTCAACGCAATCACACGCTCTGGCTTTTTGACAAAGATCGAGGACGCTAGAAACAAGGGATCTTTGAGAAAACGGAAGCCCCGCTCAACTCCTCCTTGCTCTTTGTAGATCGAGATCATCGCTTCAGGAGCGAGTTGCCCGGCATCGATAATGTTGCTGGCGACAATGAAGGCCGCTTTCTCTTTGGCGAGAGCCGTCACTTCCTGCTGGTCCACCTCCAGGTGGGGAACCAGATACCAAACGGTTTGGTCTGGGGTCGCCTCTTTTTTGGGACGCCCTCGTTGCTGGTAGAGTCCCTGTTCTTTCCAACTGAAGGTGGCAAGCAACCAAGAGGGTTTTCCTTTCAGAGCGTGCTTCCATGCCTCTTCTGCATCCCTTTCACAGGAAAATGCCTGATTGCAGAGGTGCCAGAGGCGTTTTTCCCAGGCGTCTCGAGCTTTCTTCACCTGTTTGTCCACGTGCTCTGTGCTGGCTTGAAGCTGTGCATGGGTTCGTACGATGACCCATCGCTCTTTGCCCTGAGGCAGATCCATCGTACAGGCTACATACTCCCCGGACGCATCGGAGAGTGCGTGCCACTGCTCCTCAGGCTGTTTCAGCGCCTGCTTGGCCGCTTTGGAGGTTTCGGGAACACGACTGATCCAGGCGATCTTGGCGTCATTGTAGCTCTTCATATTCGCTTCGCTGTACCCTCCACTGTCAAAGACCGCTATTCGCTGCTCCTGTTCTTCGGGCACGTCTTCTCGCAATTGCTGCATCACGGCTTGCACGGCGGCACTCAGATGCTCTTTATCGGAGCTATTGCCATCCAATGGCCTCAAAAAAATCGGAAGATCCCCATCGTGGGTCGTCGCAAGTGCGAGCATCCATTGTTTGAGATCCTCGCGGTGATCGCGTGAATACCCATAGGTGATGGCAAGCGCCACCGGATCGCCCTCTTCTTTGGGGAGGTAGTCTCCACTCACGGAAAATGAGGTCGTATCGATATGGATGTGCTGAGCGTGAATGCCGAAACGGCGACGGGCTTGATAGGCCAATCCCGCAAAGAGTGTGGTCACATCCTGTGTGTACAGCCAATCAAGAGTCCGCCCTAAACAGTCGTCATTGAGCATATCTGCGGTTATTCCTTCTCCCAGCAAGTGTTCGACGGGTTTGTTTTCAAAATATTGAGGGACCAAGTAGAGTTGTCGATTGCTGAAGCCTAATCCGTTCAAGATCATTGCAACCGTCGCTGTTCCCATGCTCACACTCCGACGCTGTTCTCCAGCTCGTTCATCTAACCACTCTGCTATTCCTGCTGCCCGACAGACGCCTGCAACGATTCCCAAATGATCCAGTCTTTCTGTTTGATACTCTCCTTCCTGTAACACTTTTTTGCCCTTCCGCGTTTTTTCTTACCTTACCGGAAATCCTTTTTTCCGTCAACCCTTCTGCGGAATGTGTGACCAATGATCACTTTAAGCAGGCTCTTAGCCGATCTCCCACCTGAGCCTGACGAGGCAGCGCTCTTTCCTGCTATCCAGCAAGCGGTGGCTGAGAATGGGCGCAAGCTGGTCGTGATTGACGATGATCCGACCGGGACGCAAACGGTGCATGACGTAGAGCTCTTGACGGCCTGGAACAGGCAACTGCTGGCAGAAGCGTTGCGCGAGGGCCGGTTGTTCTATGTGCTGACGAATTCGCGCAGTATACCTGAAGGGGAGGCCGTGCACGTAATGAGCGAACTGGCCCAACAGCTTGTTGCTGCTGCAAAGGAGGCAAAGACCGATTTTGTGGTGGCAAGCCGCAGCGATTCCACATTGAGAGGACACTATCCAGCGGAGATAGTTGCGCTTGCACGTGGCTTGTCTTCTGCTGGTGGCGGGAGCTTTGACGGTCACCTTGTCGTGCCAGCTTTTTTTGAAGGGGGCCGCTCTACCATCAACGATACCCATTACGTTGCAACTCCAACGGCTACCTCTGATACAGTGCTCCCGGTGAATGAGACGCCTTTTGCCAGAGATACGGTCTTTGGCTATACAACGGCGTATTTACCCGCCTGGATAGAAGAGAAGAGCGGTGGCTACTGGAAGGCGAGCCAGGTCATGAGCATCAGCCTTGAGCTGATTCGCCGGGGCGGACCTGATGAGGTCGCAGCCAGGCTACAAACAGCTACGGGAGGAGTGCCGGTGGTTGTCAATGCGGCTGGCTATGGCGATCTGGCGGTGGTGGTGTTGGGTCTCCTACGAGCGGAGATGACCGGCAAGCGATTTCTGTACCGGACGGCTGCAAGTTTCGTTCGCCTGAGGGGGGCCGTCGCACACAAACCGTTGCTGAAAGCTGACGAGGTCGTAGGGAACGGCCAGCGGGTACCAACTGGGGGAGTGGTCATCGTCGGCTCGTATGTGCCAGATAGCAGCAAACAACTTCAAACCCTCCTCTCCTTACCCTCTGTGACGGGTATTGAACTTGTGGTAAAGCGGGTGATTCACGATCGCGCCGAGGCGCAAGCAGTCAGTCGCGAAGTAAGCCAGCAGCTTGAGGAAGTGATCCAGGCTGGACGTGTGGGAGTCGTCTATACGAGCCGCGAGCTGGTGACGAGCGAGAACCGCGTTGAAAATCTTGCGATTGGGAAGCGCGTATCGCACGCCCTGATCGCGGTCCTTCACCAGGTGAAGAGTCGCCCACGCTTCATCATTGCAAAAGGTGGTATTACGAGCCACGATGTGGCGCAAAAGGGCCTGGGAGCAGCACGAGCGCGTGTGCTGGGGCAATTGTTTCCGGGGGTGCCCGTATGGCGATTAGAGAGCGGGCCGCAGTCAAGATTTGAGGGAGTCCCCTACGTGGTGTTTCCTGGGAATGTAGGTGGCCCTGAAAGCCTGATGCAGGCCGTGAAGCTCCTGAGTGGCGACCAGGAGGAGGATCTCAATTCATGCTCGTGAATACGCTTGAACTGGTGCAAGAAGCATGCCGTAGGAAAGTAGCGGTAGGGGCTTTCAATACCTACAACCTGGAATTCACGCGGGCTATCATCACGGCTGCCGAAACGTTGTCTGCGCCCATCATTGTGCAGCTTGGGGTGCAATCAGTCAGAACGGGGGGTGAACCTCTTGCAGGAGCGACCCTGGCAGCAGCGCGAGTGGCGAAGGTTCCCGTCGCTGTCCACCTGGATCACTGTTCGGATATGGGCATGATGGAGAGATGTTTTGCCTGGGGTCTGTCGTCGGCTCTGGCGGATGGATCGCATCTGCCGTTTGCGGAGAACATGGAGTTTACGCGCCGAGCAGTCAATGTCGCCACACGCTATGGCGCAACGATTGAGTCCGAACTAGGGTATCTGGCGGGAACAGAAGATGGCGTGACGATTGAAGCGGTGAGGTCTTCTCTCACCGATCCCACGCAGGCGCACGAGTTGGTGACCACGACAGGGACGGCGATGCTGGCAGTGTCCATTGGAAATGTGCATGGCACGGTGCCGAACCCACCACCGCTGGACTTCGATCGTCTGGCGCAGATAGCGACCCAGGTGGATGTGCCATTGGTGCTGCATGGAGCGAGCGGCATTCCCAAAGAGGATATGCAACGGGCAATCGCAATGGGAGTTGCCAAGCTGAATATCAATACCGAGGTGCGAACAGCGTTCTTGCGGGCGATCGCAAAGTGGGGGATGCGCGTGGGGCCTGAGCCGAATGTGCGCGAGAAAGGGCAGGATTTCCTGGATCTGATGCAGGAGGCGATGGCCGCTGCCCAAGAGGTGGTCGAGCAGACGATCCGAACGTGTCGTTTTCTCTAGAACCCATAGAATGCAGGCGGTATCCATAGGAGCTGGGGCCGCAACCAGGGTCTGCACAACCGGGTGCATATGCCATATGTTTGGAGGAGTGGAAAACTACGGGGTAAAATGTCAGGAGATAGGCCATCTAGACATGTTGCAATCCATTGACGTTCAGAAGGAGATTCTTGCATGTCAGAGCACTCTTCCCGTCCAGCTCTTTCACCTGAAGAACGGGGAAATCTCCGTTCCAACACCATTGGTCTTCCAGGCGTCTTATTCCAGTCCATCACCACGATGGCTCCAGCTTCCGCCGTCGCATTCAGTCTGGCGGCTGCTATTCCAGCGGCAGGCGGCGCGTTGCCACTTGCAACGATCATCGCCCTTATCGTGTGTGTGCTTGTCGCACTCAATATTGGAGCTCTGGCAAAGTACCTTCCCTCTGCCGGTGGCTATTTTACCTATGTAAGTCGTGGACTCGGACCACAGGCTGGATGGATGGTCGGCTGGCTGTTCAACCTTGCGTACCTGCTCATCGTGCCCTTCCAGTTGCTGGTCCTCGGACCCGTCGCGGACTCATTCTGCGTCCAGTATTTTCATCTTTCTCTGGGTTGGGTTCCCTGGGTTGTCATCTTCGCGGTCGTCATTTTCCTGCTCACCTCCTTCGGTATTAAAATTTCGGCGGACGTAGGAGTGATCCTGGGATGCATTGAAATCGCCGTCTTCGTTTTGCTCTCCCTATGGCTCATCGTTGTCTCTGGCTCCAAGAACACCTTTGCCGTTTTTACTCCCACCTACAGCTTACAAGCTGGACTTGGAGGATGGCAGGGCGTGCTCTTCGGAATGCTGTTCGTCTTCACGGCCTTCTCTGGCTTTGAGTCGGCGGCCCCCCTTGCCGAAGAGTCGCGGAATCCGCGTCAGATCGTGCCGCGTGCAATGATCCTCGCGCCTATCTGCATTGGCATCTTCTACGTGCTTTGTTCCTACGCGGGCGTTGTCAGTTGGGGAGTGGAGAAGTTAGCCGGATACACCAATGATCCCAATCCGTGGGCGACTCTTGCGCATGGCGTGTGGGGTCCTTTCTCGTTCATCGTCATTCTCACGATTCTCAATAGCGCACTGGCGAACTCGAATGCAGGGGTGAATGCCGTCACGCGCGTCCTGTACGCGATGGGGCGCACAAGAACATTACCGGCTTTCCTGGCGCGGCTCAACCGGTACCAGATCCCCGATATCGCGGCTTTCATCACGATGGTCGTAGCCGTTATTGTTGCGATCTGGTCTGGCGTGGCCTTTGGCCCATTTCCCGGAGCATTTTCCTTCGTCGGAGCCGTGCTGACGATTCCTATTCTTCTCGTGTATATCGCTACCTGTGCTGCTGTTCCCTTCTTTTACCGGCGCGAACACAGGGATGAATTGAGTATCGTACGGCACGTTATTGTTCCAATTCTACCGCTGTTCGTGCTGCTCTGTGTGCTCTACTTCCAGTTCTCGCCACTTCCGGCTGCACCATTGCTCTACGCGGGTCCAATCGTCCTCGTCTGGTTGGTGCTCGGCCTCATCATCGTCATCCTGTTGAGTTTGCGCGCCCCTGCAACATTAGCCCAGGCGAGCAGAATTTATGTTGAGGAGGAAGAGACACACGCGAGTTCGCACCCGGTTTTGCCTTCATAAGAGTAACTACCATGTGGCTTCCAGAAAGGAAAGGACAAACCATGACCAACGCACCAGAAACGGGACGTACTATTCACATCCACCGAGACCAGTGGCATCTGGCGTGGGACCACAGCATTCCACCGCTGGCTACCATTGCCTCTGGTGAAACCGTGACGTTTGATCTGCTCGATGCAGGCTGTGGTCAGATTGGCCCAGACAGTACCGTAGAGACGATTCGCACGCTGGACTTTTCGCGGGTGGACCAGGTGAACGGCCCCATCTCTGTTGAGGGAGCAGCTCCCGGTGATACGCTGGAGATTGAGTTCCTCGACTTGCAGCCAGCGGACTGGGGCTGGACGGCCCTTATTCCAGGCTTCGGATTGCTTGCCGACGATTTTGCTGAGCCAGCCCTCAAGATATGGCATCTGGAGGGAGGTGCGGATGGCTGGGCGGAATTTGCGCCTGGCATCCGCATTCCCCTGGCACCATTTTGTGGTGAGATCGGTCTTGCCCCCGGCCTCTCCGGTCCACTGTCGACGATTCCACCCTACAGGCATGGTGGCAATATGGACACGAAGCACCTGACACGCGGTGCAAGATTGTATCTGCCCGTCGAAGTGAACGGCGCGCTCTTCTCACTAGGGGATGGACACGCGGCACAAGGCGATGGTGAGGTGTGCGGTACGGCCATTGAGACGCCAATGCGTGCGACCGTGCGACTGACCGTGCGGAAAGATCATCCGGTCACTGAGCCGCAATTCATCACACCAGGTCCGCTGAGCCAACGCACCAATACAGCAGCACACTACGCGACCGATGGTATTGGACCCGACTTGATGGAGGCAACACGCCAGGCGGTGCGTCACATGATCGCGTACTTACAGAGGACGAAAGGCTTATCGCGAGAAGATGCCTACATGCTCTGCAGCGTCACGGTGGATTTGAGGCTCAGTGAGGTTGTCGATGCACCCAACTGGGTGGTCAGTGCGTTCTTGCCACTCAGCATTTTCTCCTGAACGTAGAAGAGTTCAAGACCTCCTTTCCCGTCGTCATGCTTGCTGGAAATCAGGCCAGCAAGCATGACGACATTCCGTGAAGCTTCTCTTGAAGAGGGATCTTTTTTCATGATCCCGCCAGTCTCTCTGGATCAGCTATGCAACCTCGTTGCGCATCCCGTGGGGTAATCCACATGCTGGGCTGTCGCAAGCCCTTTTGAACCACATCGGCGGTCATAGCCACGTCCATCACCAGGCAAGCCTTGAGGCGTGGGTCTTTCAAGCAAGCCTCGGCACCAACCATACCGCCGAGTGACATTCCAAACACACCAGTATGCTCTAGATCTAGTTTCCCGGTCAGGATACCCTTGGGGTCAGTCGTATTAAGAGCAGCAAGCTGATCAAGCGTGAAACTAACATCCTGAGCAAAATATGGGATAATCCCATCCTTGAATGTCTGACCGTTGAGCTGTGGCGCTTTTTCGGCTGGACTGAGACTCTGGTTGATCAAAGACTGTATCTGCGTGAAGAGTCCGGTTATTGCTATTTGATGTCCATCTGGGAAAACCACCGTTGCGGCAGCACCTGGCTGATCGATGCCCACGATGATGTAGCCATGCGAGACCAGTTCCTCAATCTGAAAGGTGAGGAGCTGACGATAGCCAGTGAGCCCTTCCAGGCAAATGAGCACTGGGTAGCTGGGTTGATCATCCGCTACGGGTACAGACTCAGCAGCATTCGTTGTCACGTATTTGAGGTAATGCAAGGCAAAGTCTGGAAAATGGTGCTCCCGCGCCAGAGCTGTTGTCACAGCGTCGGCATCTGGTATATAGGGAGCATGCAAGGATGATGAGCCTTTCCTGGCTGGATACCACACCTGCACCATCAGCTCACGACGCCTATTTTTGTCCGGACTGAACACCTCGCGACGACTGACGTCGGTCCAATGATAGGTGACGGTCCCAATGTCATATGGTCCGCTGGGACGAGGAAAATGAAAGACAGGGAGAACGATGGGAAGAGCGGCAGATAGTCCAATGCCAATGATACACAGTATGATCGCACAACCTGCGACAAAGCGATTGATGAGTATCTGTTTGACGATTCCACCCCCTGGCGCAAAGCTCTGCAACAACCAGACGAGCAAGAAGAGTCCCGTCAGCACATATGCTGGAGCCATTTGCCACCGTGGCCCCTCCAGGAGTATCTGTACAATTGCCAGAGCGAGCGTGATGAGTACGACGCCCCCTCTCCAGCGTGCGACTTGGAGTCGTGGAACTGCTAACACCAAAAAGGTGAGGAC
>JALYTT010000320.1 GCA_030854145.1 Chloroflexota bacterium
GCTCTGTGCAATGAACCTTGACAGAGCGCTACGAAGAGTCTTCTCAATGGCCCTGGTTCTCACAGTGAGTTTAGCCATCTCGTCTCTTGCCTGTCAGTGTCAACAAGCCATCCGCCAACGACCCGCGCCAGCACAGGTAATCGTGTCCTCCGTTGAACTCAGTGTAGTGGGTCCGGCACGATACGCGACCCAAAATCATCCATATACTTCACCTCAGTCAGAGGATCGTTCGGCGAGAACGTGTAGGTGGTGCGCAGATCAGCCTGTACCCGGTACGTCCTGTGCCAGAGGTCGCTGTCCCACAGGCGTGTCATCTGAATTATGTGCTCGTATGTTGGCAGACGCGGGCTTGTCAACCGCGCCCCTACGATTGTTACCTCTACAGGTGGTGACATCCCATCATCCTCCAATAGCGGCATTCAGCAACGCGGGCAGCTCACCCAGATCGCTATCGAAGCGGCGCGCGGTAATGTGGCGGTCCGGGCGCACCAGGTAGAGGGTGCGCGGGCCGGCATGATACATCGTTGCGCCTTTGCCATCGGGATCAAGCAATGTGGAGATACCCTCGCTCTGGCCCTCAGGCGGCGCATGGGGGGTTACCAGGTAGAGCTTGAGCGGTAGCGCGGGGAGATCAGGCTGGATGCGTTGCAGGACGGCCAGGCCTGTGGCGGCATCCTGGCAAAAGTAGAGCGCTACGAAGCTATGGCCGAATATATCCAGCAGCGAGACCTGTGTGCCTGTGCTTGCATCGATTAGCACTATCACAGGAGCCAGCGCGCCGGCGTGTGGACCCTGGCAAAAACGTCTCACAGCCGCCTGTAGCTCTGCCGGCTGTCTGGCGGCGGAGCGGCCGCCGGGGGAGAGCAGCAGGGGATCTTCGGAGATAATGGGCGATTCGTGGTAAGCATGCGGGTTGGACATATGCCCGGCGTTGATGTAGTGCCGCATGAACTTGAAGGGCAGGCTCAGGCGCAGAATGGTATCGCGCCTCCAGCGTCCAGGGCCGGGACGTGGCACCAGGAAGCGCATGGTCTCGTCCGTGAGGCGCAGGTTCTCGGCGGCGGCCGCGTGTCGCTCGTCATGGTATGTCTCAAGCAACGCTTCGGGAGCCAGGCCCGCGCGTACCAGCACCAGCTTCCATACCAGGTTCCAGGCGTCCTGAATGCCACTATTGAGGCCGCGCCCGCCAAAGGGCGACATCAGGTGGGCTGCGTCGCCCAGGAACAGCACACGCCCGCATATGAAGCGCTCCAGCATGCGCTGCTGGTAGCTGTAGATGCTCATCCAGACGATCTCGTAGGGTCGCTCGCCCACGGTGGCGCTGATGCGGCGGTGCAGCGACTCCGGCTGCTTCGCCAGCGCCAGATCTTCGCCGGGCGGAAGTTGATAGTCCAGGCGATAGATGCTATCGGGCTGTGGGTGCAGCAGGGCCGTGCGACCAGGATTGAACGGGGGATCGAACCAGAACCAGCGCTCGCGCGGCGTCTCCAACTCCATACGCACATCCAGGATCAGGAAATGGTGATCGCGCGACTCGCCTGGGAAGTTCATGCCCAGCAGGCGGCGTAAGGTGCTGCGGGGACCATCGGCCGCCAGCACATAGGGGGCGTGAAAGTGCCTGGGACCGTCGGGTGTCTGGGCCTCGATATGTACCCCGCCAGCATCCTGCGTTACCCCCGTGACCTTATGCTGCCAGTAGACCTGGCAGCGGGGCAGCGTTTGCAGCGCCTCGTATTGCAGTCGCTCCAGCAGGTTCTGAGGCATATTCACAAAGCGCGGGTAGCGGGCATCGGCTTCGGGCGGCGCGCTGAGCGTTTTGTACAGCTCGATATCGCGGAAGAACACACGGCCACCGGTCAGCGTCATGCCCAGTTCCGCCATTTGCCGGCCGACCGGGCTCCACACGCCCAGGATTTCGAGCGCGTGCCGTTCCATGAAGATGGCGCGCGAGCCTTCGATAGCGGGTCCATCTCCATCATCAAGCACGATAGAGGGGACTCCGTAGTGTGCCAGGCCCAGGGCGGCGCTCATCCCCACGGGACCGGCCCCCACAATTACAATGGGGTCCTGCCAGCCGGGCCGCGTCTCCCACCCGGCGAGATCTTGTTTAGCCATATGCGCGAGGTCCAATCCACAGCTATGTGTGCTGGTCCCCGCAAGGGAAGGCCATTACACATAGCTATCACAGGAAGTTTACGGGACACTATGCGCCAGTTCCTGCCACAGCGCGCTGTCGCGGCTCTCGGTCCAGATGCGCGGGCGCGTGCCGGCCAGTTCATCGTACATGCGCTGGACGTTAAAGGGCAGACAATGTTTGAAGATAGCCCAGTCCCCGAAACGCGGGGTCAGCGCCTGCTGGGCTGCCTGGTAGGCTTCGGCAACGCCGGCCTCCTGCAACACGGCGGCGCGCACACTATCGCGCAAGGTCGTCAGGTAGGCCTGGGTCTCATCGATGGCGTGAGCGACGGCCTCGCCTTCGACCACGGCTCCGCGTCCTGGAATCAGCTTGCGTGCGCCGAGCGTGCGCACATTTTGTAGCGTCGCGGGCCAGTCCAGGATGTAGGCATCGCCGCAGTAGGGTGCCGCGCTGGCCTCCACCAGATCGCCCGCGAACAGGATATGCTCGGCCGGCAGCCAGACGGCGGTATCGCCTTCGGTGTGCGCGCGACCTAGCCAGCGCAACTGCACCTCGCGGTCGCCGAGATCGAGGATCAGCGTGTCATTATAGCAGATATCGGGATGGGTCAGGCCGGGGATGGACTTGATGTCCAGGAAGAGGCGCGGGAAGCGCCGGGCCTCCGACTCGAAGTCCTGCTGGCCGCGCTCGTTGATCAGGTAGCGCGTGCCACGATGCGCCACAATGTGTTCCGCTGCCAGTGCGGAGGCGCCCAGCACGCGCACGGCATGATAATGGGTCAGCACCAGGTAGCGAATGGGTTTGTCGGTCACGCTGCGGATCGCCGTCAGTGTCTCACGCGCCAGGGCGGGTGTCGCGCGCGCATCCACAACGACCACGCCTCGCTCGCCCACAATGAAGCCGGTATTGGGATCGCCCCCCGTCACCAGCGCGTACACGCCCTCGGCGAGCGGCTCAACCTGCGCGGGTTCCGGCGCGGCTACGGGAGCGTCGGGATGCTCTAAACCTGAATCGGCCATGAAGATTGCCTTTCTCTATCTATGTCACCACAATAGTTAGTATATATTCTATTATATCGAACAATCGTGGTGGTAGCGTGTAGCCAGCCGCTTGCGCGCCTGTCCGCCGTGGGACACAAGGAACCCTCGACACAAGCGCGCAAGCGGCCGGCTACATGATCTATTGGAGCGAGGATAGGTTACGGCGAGACCTCATCCAGGCGCTTCAGGCGGGTATTGGTGCCGAACTGGGCGATCACGGCGGCCACTATCAGGCAACCGGCGATGATCAGGAAGGTGGTCACGATACCCAGCTTGGGAATGAGTGGCGCGATCACCACCAGACCCACGCCGCCTCCCAGGTGCCCGACGCCATCTACCAGCGCGAATCCGGTGGCGCGTGCGCGCGTTGGGTAGTTCTCGGTGGACCAGGTGTACGTCATCGGTACCCACAGGTTGAAGCCGAAGAAGAGGATCACGGAGCCGATGGCGGCGACCGCGAAGTTGTTGGCCCCACCGAAGGCGATCATCAGGCAGCCGATGAGCGTCAGGACTGCCGCGACGGGGAGCCAGTATTTACGCTCCATGCGCTCGCCGTAGAAGTAGGCGAAGATGGCGGTCAGGATAAAGCCAAACGAGCCTATTGCCGCGATCAGCCCGGCCTCTGGCGGCGGGAATTGTAGGCCGGCCAGCAGCGATGTCAGGCCGGCGGCAATCGAGTAGACCGTGATATAGCCAACGAACCAGACGATCAGCAGCAGAATGGTGCGCCGCAGGTAGAGGCTATTGCCGAAAATCTCGGCATACGATGCGCGGCCCTCGCCCGACTGCACCGCGATCTCGCTGGGGGCGGGCAGTTCCGTGGCCTGCGTGCCGGCCCGCGCCTCCATGCTCGCGACCACCTGCTCGGCTTCAGCGATGCGGCCCCTGGCGATGAGCCAGCGCGGCGACTCCGGCAGGCGGAAGCGCAGGACGATGCCAATGAGGGCCAGCAGCGCGCCGATGCCATACATAACGCGCCAGCCAGTCTCGAAGCTGGGGCTAGCTACCGCGAATGGCAGGCCAAGTGGGAAGGGCGTCGCCGGTGTAGTCAAATAGAGCCCTATCCAGATGCCCAGGAAGGCGCCTAGCGCGGACATGATGAAAATAAGCGAGGTGTACTTGGCGCGTCCACCGCTGGGGGCCACTTCATTGATATACGTGTTGACAATCGCCAGATCGGCCCCGACACCAATGCCGGTGATGGTGCGCGCGATAATCAGGTTCGTGTAATCCCCCACGAAGGCCGTGTACAACGAGCCAATACCCGTGATGATCATGGTGATCAGCAGGATGTCGCGCCTGCCAAACCTGTCGGCCAGCGGACTCAAGATCAGCGTCCCGATCACATAGCCGATCAGGTTCAGCAGCACCGGCAGGCCGAGGTAGTTAGCGGAAGTCGGCGGAGTGCAGCCGGGAATGATCTGCACACAGGTCTGAATGAAGGATACGTTGATGTCGAAGATGTCGAAGAACGTGAAGAGAAAACCTGCGCCGATGATACCGACAAAAAGGTAGGGCAGTGCCCAGATAGAGATACGATCCTGCCGTGCGATGAGGGCAGCGGCAGTGCTGTGTACTACAGCGGTTGGCTGAGGGGGCTTCCCTGCTTCGGATGCCATACGATACTCCTTTACAAATCTCCTAAACTACAATACTCTTAAACAATCAGAGGTAGTGCGAAGAGACCCAGGTTATGTATCCACCTCACTATTCACATCCACAGGCTGAGGAAAAAGCTTCGAGTGCTAAGCTCAAACCTATGAAATTGTAAACGCCGCCAGCCCCCTTGTCAAGCGTATTGATCTGAATAGCCTATCTCTATCCAGGCTCTTTCATGGCTACCCAAAAATAGTATCTACACTTCGTTGACGCCAGTAGAGGAAGACGCGCAGGATGCCATACAAGGTAATTAGCAGCCCTATACCAACTATCCACTGGCCGAGGATGGAACTTGTGGAAGTGTGGGGCAGCGTGCCGGCAGTTTTATCAAAGCCGGCCACAGCAAACCACAGCGATGGCGCATCAAATTGATTGTAAATATGCAGCGCGACCACACGCTTCGGTGTGCCATCTATATAGTACACATCATCTTCTGCCCCTGGAAGAAAGGCGTGTCGAGCGGAGTTTGAAACGCGTTTTTATCGAAAAGGTACAGGTTATTGTCGGGGGGATCTGGTATATCGTGATGTATCCTTCCCTGTTCTTGCCATTCAGTCTCATAGCCGCCAGCAGCGGATGTGTGGTGATGGTTGTTTTCCTGATTATTGATCTGAGACAACTCCACCAGGAACGCCAGGAGGGGTTGCCAACGGCCTGGCAGAAAAGTCCAAAGCTGCTCAGGCATCTGAAAGATATGGCGTTCTATCTGGGGTGTGGGTTCCTTATAGGAGGAAATGCGTATGTGCGGTTTCATAGCTTTCCCACTCGCTTCTTTCCTGAGAATCTTGCGATTGGAATCGTTCCATTGCTGCTCTTGCTTCTTACCGCCGTTCTCCATTTCGCTGCAAACTACTTCGAAGTAGAGCAGCAGCCACACAGTGAAGAGCAGCGTGCTGCGTATAGTCGGCACATGCAGCACTTATGCAGGGTATTGGCGGCGCGAGCTGACATGTTGCTGTATAATGGACACCAGTCTCAGGAGGAATAGATGCCACGCTGGGGATACCGTACTGCTTTATTAGAGGCAGTATCAAGCTGGTCCACAAAGAAGGGATGGCATCTCAGAGAAATCAACGGACAAGTACAGCCAGAGTGGAGAACAAGATACTTTATCAGCTCATATGAAAACAGCGATCAATGGAGCAGAACGAGTTGTGACGTTGATCTGTGAGCGGCTCTAACAGGTAGTCATGTTCTTGAGATAGCCAGATGGGGCTATCTGTCTGCCCATTGGAAAGGACCTCCGATGCAGGTTATCGACTCTGAAATAGTGATCACTTTCAAGTACAAGTCTCGTCTCAGAAATAGCCTCATACTGTCATGTGTGGTATGCGTGTTTTCGGTTGGTGGGATCTTCTATTTGCTCGTCTCAGCAGCACAAATGGCGACCAGAGAGAGCCGATTCCCAGACTTCCAGAATGAAGCTCATCAAGAGGTAGTTTTCGGCACGATTTTCCTTGTCTTGATGCTTCTGGTCTATGGCTTATTCTTTGTCGATACGATCCGCAAATTACGCGGCCCCTCCGCTCAACTACGCATCAGTCATGAGGGGATCTTTATGCTATTTGATGCTTTTCTGATGAGATGGGAAGAAATCAAAGAAGTCTCTCCTTCGATCTTTCTGGGTTATCCTCTGTTAAGGATTGTGCCGTGCGATGCAGAAAGCGTCGTTGCGCGAGCAAGCGCATCAGCACGGGGCTTCCGTAGCCTTTTGTTAAAGCTGAATTGGCTTATCACTCGTGACTCAAAAACCCTCAGCCCACTGAATATTTCGCAACGAGCTTTACCCATTTCTATTGATGAACTGATATCGGCCATCCAGGAGCATTTTGCCATCGAATTGCGCGCGTATCACATTACTGTTCGGGGATGGCAGAATTGAGCGTATTATGATCCGAGAGGTGTTGTATGAGCCAGGAGCCAGAGCGGAAACAAAAGACTGTACATGCCCAAAAAGGAAAAAAGCTAGAGCTTATCCAATGTATAGGCTCATGGATCTCAAGCATCCTTGTAATGGTAGTAACGACGCTCCAACTCATCGAATGGGGTTTTAGAGCATCAAGGCCCTGGTATGATTATCCCGTAACGATTATTGCTGACATCGGGTCTTTTGTGGTCTTTGTCATGCTGGGGAAGGAGATCTTGCGCACCGGTCTAAGTCTCTACAAACAGAGATTTAGGCAATCAGGCTATGAACGAAACGAGGCAGATGGAGCATGATATTCTGGCTTTCGCCTTTGCTGGTTGTATGTATTCTGAGCCTGGTGAGCCTGGTAGTAGGCCTGCAAAGATACAGATTGCGACAAGACGGGTCAGATGGTGACCTGGATGAACGCACCAGTGCTTTCATAGTGCTGGGAACTTTTGGCTTGCCTGTATCTGGTAGCATGATATTGGTAGCTCTCACCTCATCTAGAATGGTTCTTCTCGTTTTGTTTCTAGCTGGTCTGTTGCTTTTCTCAGGAGGAGCCTTGACACTACGCAGCCTGGTCATTGCAGGCAAGGCATATATTTTTTCAGCGGTAATCACAGTGACAAGCTTTGTTTTCATGACATTTCTTTTCCCGTTGATAATCAACATGCACGAGCCATTTGTATTTCTCTATGCATGTGTCGTAGTAATTAGTATACCTGTACAGATAGCTGTGCTAAGTTCCTGGAAGCAATGAAGAACGTCTTGAACGTTGACGAGTATCGGAGGGACTCAATGCGCAAAGCTCTTCTTATAGTCGCAGCTCTCAGCTTTGTATTCTATAGTGTGAGCCTCGCAGAAGCCCGGTTACAAGCGACTCTTGTGCTTTTAATCCCTGCTGCGGTAAATATCGCCCTTTCTTTCTTCCAGCAAGATATAGACGCCAAGGTCATTCTGAGCATTGACCTTATATTGCCCCTCTCTCTGCTGCTCTATGCCATTGTGAGCACGGATTTCGAACGTCTTGTAGCATCCTGATGAAAAGGAAATCATTCACTGATGTACTTAAAGAAGAGGCGCTATGGACAACGTAAAAATGCGCGCTAGCGAATTTGGTGTGCTGGCATATATTCTGTCTTGGGGCATTACAGCATTTATTTGGATGGACCTTGTACCTTTGACTTCTTTGCTGGCCTATACTGATGCTTTTTTGGGTAGTGTAGGACTAATTTTCGTATTTACAATTATAGGAAAGAAACGCCAGCATGCCAGGAAAAAGGGGGTACTACTATCCTGGTACAAATCCCCTTCATTCGCGCTGGGGATGATCCTCGCAGGTGTAGAGGTGATGACGTTAACCCCGGCCTTGCGGTTTGTTATTTTTCCCTTAGGCATGGTTCAAAATCATGTGACACTTTTGAACGATCTAGTCAACTCAAAATAAATCCTGAAGCCGCCCAGGAAGCCATCTCAGAATTTATTTTTCACCATTGTGATTGTTCAAAGTTGTCA
>JALYTT010000714.1 GCA_030854145.1 Chloroflexota bacterium
CCAGGACCCACAACCCGACATGCCGGGCAGTGGACGCAGCGTTGGGAGCAGAGCGAATCACGCCTTCGTCACATGGCGATTTCAGGAAGTTAACCATTTGTTGTTCGTCTTTTCAACACGCAGCTCAGGCGAACGGGTCATAGGTATCCGTGACCAGTTCCTGCTCGTGCTTTGCCTCGTGGATGATCGCCATCACCTGCTCGATCGCGAGGGCATGGCTTTCTGCATCCGGCAAGGACAACAACTGCGACACCAGAGCCAGAGCCAGTTCCAGCCACTCGGCTGAACAGAAAGCCCGCTTCCCCTCCGCTGCCAGCATGCTCCTCCTGCGGAGCATGCTGGAACAGCACACGACGCATCACCTGTTGGGCCAGATCGTGGTAGCGATGCCGCCCATCGAGCGTGCTGTGCTGCACGAAGGGAAGGTCAATCAGCCAGCGAAAGTGGCTGGTTCGCTCCGCCTCAGGCAGCATGTGGAAAGCTGCCAGGTCATCCTGGGTAAATGGCCGAGAGAAAAGTGCCGCATGCAGAACCAGTCGCTGTTTGCGCTGATCCTGCGCAGCTATCCAGTACAGTATGTTGGTCACGATATCGGCTGTCACGTCGATGTATCTCCCTTGATCGCCTGCTAACATGCCCACGTAGAGTGGCAAACCTCCCGATAGGTGCCAGACCGTGGCGACAAGGTCTACTGAGGTTATCCCGTGCTCGGCCAGATACGTACGGGTTTCGTCTTCGGTGAACGGTGCGAGCGACATCGAGTAGACCGGCTGCCCACCCGGCAAGGAGCGAACGATGGGTTCACGTCCAGCCACGACCAGCACTACCTGGTTACTGATGGGGACGCGTAACACAGCATGGAGCAGCCAGGTGACGGTTTCAGCAGTCGCTGGTGTACATGTGTCGAAGAAGAGGATCACCCGTCGCCCTCGCCCTGTCCGCTGCGAGGAGGCGGTGGTTAGCCAGTTGAGGTCGTCGACAAACGCCCGGGTCAGGTCGTCGAGCGGGTCGTGCAAGGGGCCGGTCTCTCCCACGGGATGGGAAGCGGAACTCCCAAAAGACGCGTTCGCCTCTCTCGCCACGGTTTCATACATTCCGCCCACAACCGATGCATCCATCATCTTCGCTTCGGTCAGGGCTGCCACCTCGCGCAAAAAAGCCGCTCGTGCGACCGTTTGCTCATCGTGTCGAGGCTGCAACGCCTGCTTGTAGCGAGCCGCCACCTGCTCAAAGGCCGCAAGCGGAACACCTGCCAGGCGCAATTGAGCGGCGCAGCGTTCCATCAGGTCGGCAGGGGAAAAGAACGGTTCATCTACCAGGGCTATCAGACAGGACTCGTTGCAGTCCGCAGTACGCGCCTCGTCTCGCAACCTGGCGAACAACGTTGTCTTGCCAACCCCGGTCGGCCCCCACACCGAGAGTACATTATACGTGGGGTCTTCGGGTTTGAGCAGGTGCTCACGAAACAGGTGCAGTTCGCTGGCTCGACCAATAAAGCGGCCCTTGACCGCGCTTCTGGGTCGGCGCATGGTGAGAGCAGTTTGCTTCACGAAGGGCATAACTTGAACCTCGCTGTTCTAGCAACATCCAGGAACGGCACTCTCTCCGCTCGAGAGGAGCCATTGATTCACCTCACTCCTAGAGTATAGCCTATGCTGCTTCCGTTTCACAAAGGCAACATCAATCAGAACGTGGATTCCTCACCTGGCGTGCTCTGGACAGCGACGTGCCTGTGCTGCTGCGCGAGTCAGCAAAAGCGGCGGCGCACTGCTACCTCTGAAGCACCTTCCGCTTCTTGTCAATCCCTGCAAATAGTGTACGAAAGGAATCCGAGAACTTTTGCAAACCCTCATCTTGCAGTTGTTGGGTGACCTCGTCGTAGTGGATACCAGCTTCCTCGAGTGCAGCAAGCTGGGCTTGTGCCTCTCTGAGATGCTCCTCCATGGAGAGGCGCACCCTGCCATGATCGCGGAGGCCCTCGATCGTTTTGAGGGGCATCGTATCCACGGTGTCGGGACCGATCAGTTCCTCGGCATACAGCACATCGCGGTAGGCCGGATTTTTCGCGCTCGTGCTGGCCCACAGAGGCCGTTGGACACGCGCCCCGCGCTGCATGAGTGCCGCAAAGCGCGGCTCGCTAAACAGCCGTTTGAACTCCTGGTAGGCCAGGCGTGCATTCGCGATGGCAATTTTGCCCTGTAGTGCCTTCAACTTCTGACGCTCAACACTCTCGCCAACCGCTTTGAGCTTGTCCTCGAGCAATGTATCGACCAGCACATCCACGCGGCTGACAAAGAAGCTGGCTACCGAGGCGATGCGGCTGATGTCCTGACCTTTGGTGCTGCGTTCTTCCAACGCGCTCAAATAGGCCTCGACTACCTGACGGTAGTTCTCGATTGCGAAAATGAGCGTGATGTTGATATTGATGCCCTCGGAGAGTGCCTGGCGAATAGCGGGGATCC
>JALYTT010000021.1 GCA_030854145.1 Chloroflexota bacterium
GCTTTCATGTGACGAGTGAGATGACCTCCTCCCGCGTAGGGATTCGGCAAGCCGAATCCCTGTGGCAGGCCCAAGGGCCTGGCAGAAGACCCCACAGGCACCCCAAGGGTGCCTCACACGGATGCGGCAAGCCGAATCCCTACGCGGATGGGGGCGGCTCACATGTCACATGAGTATGGTCAGACCACTATACTAAGAAGGTACTGAGAACCTGATTGGACATCAAGCATTCTAAGTGCTACTATTTATCTGGTTATTACAGGAGTCTAGAGTCTAGAGAGAGAAGGAAAAGGTTACTATGGCGGTAGTCGCAGTCATTGGAGCACAATGGGGAGACGAGGGCAAGGGGAAAATCGTCGATGAGCTGGCCGCGCGCGCGGACTATGTGGTACGTTACCAGGGCGGGAACAACGCCGGACACCGGGTCGTGCATGAGAAGGGCGAGTTTTCGTTTCACCTTGTCCCTTCCGGCATTCTTTACCCTCAAATCACCTGCATCATTGGGAACGGCGTCGTTGTCGACCCCAAGGGTCTGCTCGACGAGATGGATATGCTCCAGCGCAAGGGCATCGATGTCTCGCGGCTCTATATCAGCGAGCGAGCACATGTCGTGATGCCCTACCACTTTTTGCTGGACCGCCTGGAAGAGGAGGCGCGTGGAGTCAACAACATCGGCAGCACCCAGCGCGGTATCTCACCGGCCTACGTGGATAAGCACGCACGCATCGGTATTCGCATGGCCGACCTCCTCGACGTAGACACCTTCCGCAGCAAGCTCTCCTCTATTCTCCAACAAAAGAACCGCATGATTACCCAGATCTACGGCCAGCCTCCACTCTCGCTTGAAGAGATCCACGGCGAATACTTTAACTACGGGCAGCAGCTCCGTCCCTATATCGCTGATACCCAGTCGATGCTGCTTGAGGCCCTCTTTGAACGCAAAACCATCCTGTTGGAAGGAGCCCAGGGCGCGCTGCTCGACATCGATTTCGGCACCTACCCCTTCGTCACCTCATCCTCGACGCTCGCCTCCAACGCCTCCAGTGGCGCCGGCCTCCCGACCCGCTCCATCGAGCGCGTGCTGGGCATCTACAAAGCCTATATCACCCGCGTCGGGAGTGGACCCATGCCGACCGAACTCTTTGACGCCGACGGAGACAAGATGCGCGAGCGCGGCCATGAGTACGGCACGACCACCGGGCGCTCCCGCCGTTGTGGTTGGTTCGATGCCGTTGCCGGACGCTTTGTGGCCCAGCTCAATGGTCTGGATGCTATTGTGATTACCAAACTCGATGTTCTCGATGAATTCCCGACCATCAAGATCTGCACATCCTACCTGCTTCACGGCAAAACCATCCATAATCTCCCCGCGAACCATAGCGACCTGGCCGCCTGTGAGCCTGTCTATGAGGAGGTCGAAGGCTGGCAGTCCTGTACAACAGGTGTCAGCACCTACGATGAGCTACCTGCCGCCGCCAAAAGCTATCTGAAGCGCCTGGAGGAGCTGCTGGAAACACGCATCGCGATGATCTCGGTGAGTCCCAGGCGCGGCAAAACGATCCAGTTGCAGGATGTGCTGGCTATGCCGGAATACGACTCTCGCTATCCGCGCAACGCAACGCCTTAACTCTAGCGATCATTCGCGCTCGACGTAGTACCCGGCGGCGCGAGGCGGCATCTCTGATAAAGCCACCAGCCGCTCTATCACGACGCGGAACTGCTCTGTGGCCCGGTAGGTAGCGCTGTCCTCCGCACGCTGCCAGATATGCAGTTCTGTAAACTGCTGCGGGTCGGCCGTATCGCGCCACAATTGGCCCCGGATATACCCTGGCTGCCTGCGCACGAACGTCGAGGCCCACTCCCAGAAGGCATACATCTCATCTTCCCGACCTGTGGGAATGATAACGGTCACGGTACGCACAAACATACACGCTCACCTCATGCTTGCTGTTTGTGTCTACTATAGCTGGTGCGTCAAGGTCTACCTGCTAAATAGCGTAACCCGCTCTCTTTTCTGTCCGGTTTTAGGGTTGCGAGTTGTTATAGTAGATAGAGTCCATGAATAGCTGCATGCGGCGTACGCGGTGGGTCTCTCCCATCATCCTTTTCCCGATGTCTATCGGATGGCAATCCAGGTGCTCACGACACAGGCAGGATCACCCATGATTCTGGCATACGATGATGGACACCTGTATCGGTATACGGGCACCTGAATGCAGCACCAGGGCCCTTCGAGCGGGAAGGGCCCTGGTGTGATGTATGCAATCGACACAGAGGAAGGCATAACATGCATGCTCGGATCGACAGGAAAAGTTATCAACTGGTCGCCAACCCACTCCCCTTATATTCTGCTACCGGCTGCTCCCCATCCGGTTCTCCCACCGTCAGCAGGAACAACTCGCTGATGAGCGCGGCATGCTCAGGATCACCCTTACTGCGCAAGTCTACCACCGGCTCATGGAGCAGCTTATTCACGATGCGCGTAGTCAGGGTTTGCACTGTATTCAACTCCTTATCCGAAAGATGCTGGAGTTTGGGAAGCATCTTCGCCAGCTCTCCCTGGCGAATGTCCTCGGCTTTCTGGCGCAGCGCCGTGATTACCGGCGCGACCATCGTGGAACGCCATTGCTCGTTAAAGTCATCTAACTCTTCAGCCAGGATCTGCTCAATGTGTTCCATCTCCTGCTGCCGTTGTTCCAGGTTCGTATCCACGACTGATTGCAGGTCATCGATATCAAAGAGGGTAATCCCAGGCACAAGTGCTACTTCTGGCGCGATGTTGCGCGGGACGGCTATATCTACCAGATAGAGTTCTTTCCCTTGCCGCTGGCGCGCAATCTCTTCAGCGTGCGGCCGG
Source organism: Chloroflexota bacterium (assembly GCA_030854145.1). The sequence goes on from JALYTT010000021.1 coordinate 2,858, forward strand.
TCGATGATAATCGTAGGCGACTCAAGCAAGGTCAGCGCTAAATCAGCCTCCAACAGAGCCTGGTCTAAGGCCTCAAATTCAAGGGCGCGCGCCTCATAGGTATCAGCAAGCTCCTGGGCATGATTGAAGCTATGACTGACGATGGTAAACTGCGTACAGCCCGCATCTTTGAGACACAGGGCTAAATGCTTGCCCATCTCGCCCGCGCCAATGAGCGCCACATGGCTCCCAGACAGCGATTCCAGCGTCTGCCTGGCTATCTCGATGGTGGCATGGCTTACGCTGGCCGCCCCCTGGGCAATGCCTGTTTCACTTCGCACACGCTTGCCTGCATGGAGAGCACAGCGGAAGAGCAGCGAGAGATACTTGCCTACAGTTTCTGCCTCCTGGGCCTGCATAAAAGCGTTGCGCACCTGCCCTAGAATCTGTGGCTCGCCCAGGATCATGGAATCGATACCAGAGGTAACGTTGAAAAGGTGCCTGGCCGCCTTATCTCCCATAGAGGAATAGAGATGCGGCAAAAAATCGCGTATGGGTACGTTATGCGTAGAAGATAAAAAATCCGCCAGCAGGGTGTAGCCCATCTGACGGTCCTCGACGAGCGTGTAGATCTCTGTGCGGTTGCAGGTCGAGAGGATCACTCCTTCAGGGAAAAGCTGGCTCATCTGGTGCAAAACGTCTGGAAGTGAGTGTTTACTGAAGCTGAGTTTTTCTCGTAACTCTACCGGGGCGGTCTTGTAATTAAGACCTACGACGATCAATTCCACAGCTTAAACCTCCTGCGCTCGTGACTGTTCCTGGGGATGAACTACAAAAATTTACACTATCATTGGAAGAGGGACTCCCTTATTACTTGCATGAAATGTCGTAGGTCGGGTAGCGAATAATGGTTGCGAGACAGGTGTTATCTCCTGGCAAAGAGATGCTATCCCCCCCCTGGCACAATAGCTTGCGTCATAAGGCAGATATACAAATATTGCTCACTTATATATGCACACGTATCACAAGGGCAGAAGGATGCAAGAAAGAGATCTAGGGCCTGATTCTCGTTCATGGCTTCATGATGTAACTACGACTGGAGATCCTCTTCAATCGCTATAATTTTCATAAGGCAGATTATAGAGAAACGGATTTGATGAGTCACACGTGGTACTATATAGTTGTAGCTCACAATGCAGACAAAGAAACACTCACTTGTTGTGCCAGCCCCCCTTCTGCGCCAGCAGAGAAGAGAGTTGAAGTATGTTGCTTGTTGATATTGTACGTCACGCCACGGAGAGGTACGCGGAACGCGAAGCCGTCGTCTGTGGGAGCCAACGCCTGACCTACCAGAAACTGATCGAACGTGCCTGTTGCCTCGCCTCCGGCCTGCAAGCAAAAGGCTATGCCCCCGGCGACCGTATCGCGATTATTGCCCAAAACTGCCATCGTGTCATAGAACTCTACATTGCTGCGGCTATTTCAGGCCTGGTGATTATTCCTATTAAGGCTCAATATGCCGTTGATGACATCCGTTATATGCTACAAAACACCGATCCCGCCTTGATCCTGGCCAGCGCGCACGACGTAAAAAAAATTGCCGCGGTCACTGCCGAGCTGCTCCCTATCCCTGTGCTCTGGTGGGACGACGAGTCGCGTGAGCGGAGCGCCTCTTTGGCGATGGGTGGCGGCGAATACGAGTGGCTTATCGACCATCACAGCCCCTATGAGCTCCCAATTGCACCCGATGAAAGCGCACTCTTCGCCCTGCTGCACACCACGGGTACGACCTCCATACCCAAAGCGGTGATGGTCACACACCGGACACAGGTAGAAACGGTAATGGCGGAGTTTTCCGAGTTCTGCTTCCCCGTAGGGACCTATGTACAGCCCGGAAGCGTGCTCGTCAGTAGCGGCATCGGTATGATGGTCCAATCCATGCTCACTGGCGGCAAACAGATATTGCTCAATGACAGCCTGGGTAATCCCGAGCATATTCTCCGCGCCGTTGAGGAGGAGCAGGCTGACGGCGCTCGCTTCCTGCCGCATCTGGTCCATGTACCCAACATCGATGCCTACGACCTCAGTTCTCTGCGCTACATGATTCAAGGTGGCTATCCTCTGAATCCGCACCACTTCCATATGTTCATTGAGCGCTTCGGTCCCATCCTCATTCACGGTTACGGGGCCACTGAGGCTGGCGGCATTGCCTCGCTGATTCCGGATGAATACTACCACGACGGTGTCCTTGAAGAGAGCCGCCTGCGTTCCTGTGGACATGCGCTACCGGGGGTCACCATTCGCATCGTTGATGCCGAGGGCCAGGATGTTCCAGCAGGCACTCCAGGCGAGATCGTGGTCCAGACCCAGGCACTCATGCCCGGCTATTGGGGCGATGAAGCTGCCACAGCCCACGCTCTACGCGATGGCTGGCTCTATACGCACGACATGGGCGTCCTGGATGAGCAGGCATATCTGTTCCTCCTGCCCAGAAACGAAACCCCTGCCGGCATCCCTACCTATCAGTCTATCGATGTCGAGACCATCCTCTGTCGCCATCAGGCTATCGCCGATAGTGCCGCCTTTGTACGCACATTCCCCGGTGGGCAGAAGCACATTGTGGCTGTTGTGGAGCCACACGCGAATGCAGCGTTTCAGGTCGAGGAGTTGTTGACCTTCTGCCGGCAACAAGGGGCAGGGCAAGATATGCCCACGGAGGTGCATGTTATCGAGCACTTGCCCCGCAATCCTGTTGGAAAGATCATGCGCCGGGAACTGCGCACACGTTACCTGCGTGATGACCCTCCCGTTGATCCAGAAGTATCACAACCCGAGCCATCTTTACCTGTAAACTGAGGAAGGCTGTTTCCTGGATGCGCCCCAGAGAAAGAAGAGGATGCCATGACACAACAACGTGAATCGCTCCGCGATGGCTGGTCCCTGAGTCCCTACACACTTGTGCGCACAACGGGGTTCCCATTTGAACTCGTCGAACGGCTCAACTGTTCCAAAACGGCGGCCATGCTCGACACGCCTCTGGAAGAACAGGCTCTCCAGGAAACATACGCTGCCGAATTTGCCTCTCTCCTATCGCGCTTACACGAGGCCAGTATTAGACCTGATTTCCAGGAGGCCCTCTTTTTAAGCAGCCCCAGCGCTTTTGCCGGCCTGCATGTCCCGGCGCCAGGCTCGCCTATCCGTTCTAAGGAGCGCAAATTACTGCGGCACCTGCTTCTCTATCTTCAGCGAGTCACGACCAAGTGCGATACCAATAGTTTCTTCGGGCCAACCTGGTGGGGCCGTGCTGGTCAGGGCCAGGAGCTTATAGCCTTCTCTGCCCCTGCTCGCTTCGCGATCGCGCGCCGTTGTGTTTTATGGACCCACTGGGCCGTCACCGCCATTGCCGAAGTAATCGCGGCAGACCCCCAGGTACAGGCACACCTCGCGCTATGGCCCGCGCATGGCCTGGCCCTCTCGGGGGAGCAGGCCTGGCTCACTGATTTTAGCGCGACTCCGCCTGAGACGCAGGGGCCGATCGCGCTGAACGACGTTGAACAGCACCTGCTTACCCAATGCCTGGCGCCTGGCGCTCGCTTGCGCCGCGAGGAACTCATGGAGGAGACAACAACGCGCCGCGCTGCACTTGACAGCCTCATCACACGGGGCCTGCTACGCTCAGCTATCGAGATCCCTTCTGGCCTGGAGCAGCCGCTGGACTGGCTCGTTGCCTCTCTCCAGAGCTTTCCTGAGCCAGTGAAGCAACACTGGCTCCCCCTGCTGGCGGAGCTGGAGGCGTCACGGGTGCGTTACCAGGATGGCGACCTGGAGCAGCGACAGCGCGAGAAAGTCCACATGAGCAGTCTCTTTGAGTCCGCGTGCCAGCGCGACGCCACCCGTGGAGAGGGTACCTTCTACAGCGATCGCTCGCTGCTCTGTGAAGAGGCCCGGCGCGATTGGCAGCGCTGTGACCTCGGTGAGCCTCTGCTTACGGATATCGCCAGGGAGATTCTGCCCGTCACCTATACCCTGCTTGACATCCAGTGCCGCCGCCAGCGGTTGCGCCAGGCCGCCGCCTCCGCCTGGTTTGCGACGGCCTTCTCCGATGAGACCGATGTTTCACTGCCGCGCATGCTCGCTGCCGCCGAGGGCGATGAGGCGCTGGAGACGGCGCTGGCAGGGGCGGAGGAGAGTGTCGTACCCGCTAGCGCGGAGCTGGCGCTCTGGCTGTGTCAGGGCGGCCCAAGCCGGCGGCGTGTTGAAATCTCCCCCCAGGTGATGCAGGATCGCGCCGCCTCTATCGACCTGCTGCCCTGCGTCGTCAATCCCGACCTGATGATCGGCGCTCGCAGCATCGAGGCCGCCAACAACGGCGACTACTATCTCGTGCTGGGAGAAGAGCATACCATGCAGGATCTGACGGTGCGCACGTCTGCCAGCGCCTTCCATCATGAGAAAGAGGAGGCCGTCATGGCGAGCGCCCGCCAGTATGCGCGCATCCTGCCGGGGGTCACAGTCGCCGAGCCTGTCTTAGAGCATACCGATAAGACCAAGGTGCTCTTGCCTCATCCGCTCCTGCAGATCGAATTCGCTGGACGCGCGCTTGACCCGCTTTCTTCCGCTGCCAATGCAGTTCCTGGCATCCTGCGCGCCGGTGACCTGCGCGTCAGGTGCCAGGGAGAGACGCTGAGTCTGCTGGCACCCGGCATTGATGCCATCGTGCTGACGCGCACACCTGTGTGGTCGCCTTTCAATCGCACGAGTATCCTCAATATCTTTGCGCTCCCTCACTGCAACCGCTTTGAGGGACAAATCTATAGCTATCCACCCGGATGCACTCATTTCCCACGCGTCACCAGCGGGCGCCTGGTGATTCATCGCGAGACCTGGTGGATGGACCCACAGCCGGCATGGAAGAAAGTCAGCGGATATTCGCTCAACATCTGGCGCCAGTTGCGCGCCTGGCGGGCCGAGCAGCAGGTACCGGAACAGGTCTTTGTGCGCTTTCGCGATGAACCGAAGCCCGTCTTCATGGATTTTCGCAACTCACTGCTGATCGATTGGTTTATGCGGAAGATCGCTACCACCGAGCATCCGGCATGCATCTCGGAGTTTCTGCCAGAAGCGACAGACCTGTGGCTGCGGGATGCTGGCGGCCGCTACTGCTGCGAGTTTCGTATGACCATGTACCTTGATGGTGGCTATCCCGCAGCCTGACAGCATCCCTGAGGAGCAGAAGGAGGGACCATCAATGAAACCTAAAATAGATGAAGGCAATGCCCGGCATGAGCCACACCGGCTTCATATGTTACTGGGATCGTTCGGCGCTTTCAGGAGCGTCCCCAGGATCATCTGGTATTGCTCGATCTCGGCATTATTCGGCTATGTGAGCTTCTTTCTCCTGCTCTCAGCTCTACCTATCTATTTTTCTCAGCTTGGCTACCAGCCCGCGCAAATCGGGGTAATCGTTGGCTCGACCTATGCCCTCAATTTTCTCGCCTACTTTCTGACGGCCATTGTATCAGACCGTTGGGGTGGCCGGGGCTACATCAAAATATCGGCGCTGCTGCTGGCGATCGCGCCCATCATCTTTGAACTGACGCATGCCATCGGCCTCTTCATTCTCGCGAGCATCTGGCAGGGCCTGACGATGAGCGCCTTCGCCACAGCGATCATCGCCTATGTCGGCCAGCAAGCACCCGCCGAACAGCGCGGCACGATCATGGGCCTCTTCGGTATCTTCCCCAACCTGGCGCAGGCGGCGGCCCCTCCCCTTGGGATCCTGCTCGGCCTTCGTTTTGGCTTTCCCCTGCTCTTCAATCTCTCAGCGGCCAGCGCTATCGTGGCACTCTTGCTGGCTTTTATCTTGCCGCCAGCCCGTATACGCTCCGAGCAGTTCCACCTGCGAGCCTGGCTGCACGGTGTGCAGCGCCTGGCGCGACCGGCGATGGTCCAATTTGTGGTTGGAGTCTGCCGTGGTGTGACGATTGCCTTCTTACCACTCTATATGCTGCGTGGAGGTGTGGGCAATCCTGGCCTCTTTTTCACCTGGCAAATCGTCGCCATTGTGCTCCTACGGCCAGTCAGCGGTATGCTTTCCGATCGGTACGGGCGCCTGGCGGTGATTCTGCCAGGCCTGGTTATGTCCACCGTTGGTATCGCTATCCTGGCTCTCTCTGCCAGCTATGCCTCCCTTACCGCCAGCGGCATCATCTTTGGCATCGCGGTATCTGTGCTTGTGCCGACTGTCCTGGCCTGGATCTTTGATGTTACCGGCCCGGAACAGCGCGGGCTGGCCGCCGGCGTCTACAATACACTGTACGATCTGGGGCGCGCTGGCAGCGCCTTTGGTTTTGGCTTTATCATCGCCGTGAGCGGCTATCCAACCATGTTTCTCCTGGTCAGCCTGGTCCCGCTCGCGGCTATCGTGGTCCTGCTGCTCTGGCAGAAGCTTGCTGGTCCACTACACGCTCCCGCTGAGACGCCTGCGCAGGCAGCGCCTCTCAGCGATGCGCCAGCCGCGCTTGAGGTGCCTGTGAGGCAACCAGGCCAGTAAATTACGACAGTTTGTTTCTATGTAGGGGACGCGATTGATCACGTCCGCAGGGTACAAAGGAGATTCGAACGATGACTCAGGTAAACGCCCATTCTAGCGGAAAAGCTTCGTCCCAGCCGGGGGTCCTGCGTATTGGACTCTGGCAGGAGCCTGATAATATCAACGCCTATCTTACATGGATGGCGACCGGGGTCTGGCTTGGTTCGCTGGTGCTTGAACCCCTGGTGCGCCCTGACGGGGAAGGCATATTTCACCCGGTACTGGCCGAGCGCGTTCCCTCGCTCGAAAACGGCGATATCGCCTCTGATGGACTCACGATTACCTATCACCTGCGGCGCGATGCCTGCTGGGCCGACGGAGAGCCGTTCACGTCCCGCGACGTGCGTGCTACCTGGGAGGTGCTCTCCGATCCCAGCCATCAAGTCATCAGCCGCGAGGGCTTTGAGTGGATTGAAGCCATAGACTGTCCCGATGAGCATACGGCCGTGCTCCGCTTCAGCAAGGCCTTTCCCCCGTTCCGCGTGCTCTTTCTCTGCGTCTACCCCGAACATAAAATGCGCCAGTTCTCGGCAAACTTTAACAGCGACCCTTTTCACCGCGCTCCGCTCGGCACCGGCCCCTATCAATTGGAGGAGTGGAAGCCGAAAGAGCGCCTGACCTTCGTCGCCAATCCACGCTACCGCGGTCCCGCACCCTACTTCCAGCGACTGGATTTTCTCTGCATCACCGATCGTCCAACGCTCATCTCGTCGCTTGCTCAGGACGACCTGGACCTGGCGCTCCTGCTTGGCGTGAACGATCTCCCGCAGGTAGAGCACTACAGCAACCTTGTGCAGATGGTGACCCCCACCAGTGTGACGGAGCGCGTCGTCTTCAACCTGCGCCATCCCGCCCTCTCCGATGTCCGGGTGCGCCGCGCCTTAGAACTCGCTACAAACAAGCAGCAGATTGTAGACACGCACCTGCTCGGCCGCACCCATGTAGCAGCCAGTGAACTGGATAGCACCGCCTGGGCCAATCCCGCCGTGACTCCCTCGCGCTTCTCTCCCGCTGAGGCCGAGACTTTGCTGGATGAGGCCGGCTGGCTACGCAGCAGCGATGGTACGCGCCAGAAAGATGGACAGCGCCTCTCGCTGGTCATCTGCGCGACAGAAGGTGATGCCATGCGCCAGGCTGTTGAGGAAGCGCTTGTCCAGATGTACGCGGCGGTCGGAGTCGAACTCCGTATCCAGAATCATCGTGCCGAGCTTTTCTTTGGCAATGCCGCCGATGGTGGCGTGCTGGTGCAGGGGGAGTTCGATCTCGCCATGCGCGCACGCGGCATGTGGGGCGACCCCGACCCGAATATGTCCATCTGCTACCAGAGTCGCTGGATTCCCGCCGGAGACAACCAGGGCATGGGCGCGAACTTCGGCGGCTACCGCAACCCGGAGGTAGATGCCTGGCTTGAAGAGGCGCAGAATACCATGGACCAGGAACGTCGCCACACGCTCTACAACCAGGTTCAGCAGCGTATCCAGGAAGATGTACCCGCCATGTACCTGTTCAATCTACCCAATGTAGATATCGCGCGTCCCGGCTTACGTGGCCTGCGGCAGTTGCCCTACATCAATGTCTGGGGTACCGTCTGGAACGCCCATGAATGGACGGAGGAGGGAGTAGTATGACCCTGCGTGTCTTACTGACCTTTGCTGACCCGCACCAGGTGCGCGCTATCAGCCCCTATGGCCTGGAGATTTTGCGCGGCCACCTCAAGGCACACGATGTCCCCGTGGATGTGCTCATTAGCAATCCATTCATCGAAGACCTTGACCCGTATGCGCGCTTCAGCCAGGTGCTCGACGAGTTCCAACCTGACCTTGTAGGGCTATCTATGCGCAACATCGATAACGCTGTGATGGTGCTCTCGTCTACCCCGCCTCCCGATGGCGCGCCTTTCGATGTCGTGACCTACGTCCCTGCCGTGCGCCGCCTGGTGGAACTCGCGCGCGAGTGGAACGCCGATGTGCCCCTGGTCATGGGCGGCGCCGGCTTCACCTCGTGCTCCGAGGAATGCCTGCGCGACTTCAAGCTGGATTTCGGCCTGATCGGTCCCGCCGAGGATGCCTTCTGCACACTCATCGAAGGCCTGGTCGCGGCCGGACCTCCCTATCGTCAGCGCGTCGCAGAACTGCTGCCGACTATCCCAGGCGCGGTCTACCGCGAGATTGCCGTCTCCTCGCCTACGGTTGCTCCCAGCCGCCTGCAACGCGACCGGCATGACACGATCCACCTGACATCGCCCCAACCACAGCTCGCGGAAGAGCCAGCCTACACACCAGAGATCGCGCCCGAATACCGGCTCTTCGCGAAGCTGCTAGAGCTGCCTATCGCGATTCGCACGAAGTCCGGCTGTCCCCTGCGGTGTGCGTATTGCATTGACCCCATCAATATGCACCGTACCTATTACCGGCCACTGGACCACGTGATAGCAGACTTCGCTTACTACATCGAGGCCTATGACTTGCACAAGTTTCATATCGCCGATAGCGAAGTAAACCTGCCCAAAGAAGACCACCTCATCACGCTGTGTGATACACTGGCACAGACAGGACTGGCTAAGCAACAACGCTGGCACGGCTACTTCAATATCCGTCCCTGTTCCGACCGGCTGATTGATGCGCTCCTGCGCTCGCATTGTTACTTACCGAGCTTTTCTGTGGATAGCTTTGATGAACGCATGCTGAAAATACACCAGAAAAACTTTAAGCTGGAGCATATCACCGATGTGCTCGATAGGCTGCTTGCGCACAACGATGGCTCGATGACGGTGTACGTGGGTATTCTCTTTGGAGAACCGGGCGAGACGCTGGAGAGCATACAGACAACGGTGCAGTGGATGAAGCGCTACGCCGAACGTGGCACGCGCCTGGGCTATTCCTGTGGGCTGCGTGTCTATCCCAACACACCATTAGCGCGCTACCCGGAATTTGATGCCCGGCATGTGTATGTGCGCCCGGGCGTCGAGCTGGAGAGCAGGCCAACGAAGGCCGGCTATATCGCGGCTCCCGATAGCCTCTCCCTGCTTGAAACCGTGGTCTACTGCTCGCCGATGCCGCCGCGCGAGCTGGCCGCCTACCTGGCCAGACAGTTCGAGGATTGTCCCAACATCAGCGTTATCAAAGAAGGCGCAGTCACCGAAGCGGGTCTGCCGGAGCATGTGCGCTACTTCAATGTCGGTGTCTATCACCTTGGGCAGGGCGCTCTCAAGCAGGCCCGTTCTCACCTGGAAACCGCGCAGCGCTTGAATGCTGAATTCAAGCCCGCGCTTGCCGCATTAGATATGCTGGCACAAGCGGAGGTCAATGTATGAGTAATCAAACACACGTAGAAGGTAATCTCACCTTGTCGCGTTCGCATATGCTCTACCGGGAAGCCGTAGAGTTATTGCCTGGCGGCGTCAACAGCCCCGTGCGCGCCTTTCACGGCGTTGGTGGCGAGCCTGTCTTTATCGATCATGCCGCCGGCCCCTATCTCTACGACGTGGACGGCAATCGCTACCTCGATTATGTGCAGTCATGGGGTCCCATGATTCTGGGCCATAGCTACCCATCGGTGCTGCAAGCCGTCATAGAGGCCAGCCAGCGCGGCTTTAGCTTCGGCGCGCCCACTCAGGCCGAAAGCGAGCTGGCGAAGCTGGTAATTGAGAGCGTGCCCTCGATTGAGATGGTGCGCTTCGTCAACTCCGGCACCGAGGCCACCATGAGCGCTCTGCGCCTGGCACGCGCCTATACCGGACGCCACAAAATCATTAAGTTCATCGGCTGCTACCACGGTCATGCCGATATGCTGCTGGTGCAGGCAGGCTCAGGTGTGGCCACGCTAGGCCTGCCGGACAGCCCCGGAGTGCCGCCGGAAGCCACCGTCAACACGCTCAGTGCCCCCTATAACGACAGCGCCGCCGTGGAGCAACTCTTCCGAACCTATCCCCAGGAGATCGCCGCCGTCATCGTTGAGCCGGTGGCCGCCAATATGGGCCTGGTCCCGCCTGTACCCGGCTTCTTAGAGGAGCTGCGCCACATCACGCAACAATTCGGGGCGCTGCTGATCTTCGACGAGGTCATGACCGGCTTCCGCCTGGCACTGGGCGGCATGCAGGAACGTACGGAGATTATGCCCGACATCACCTGCCTGGGCAAAATTATCGGTGGCGGTCTCCCGGTGGGAGCCTATGGTGGGCACCGCGAGATCATGGAGCACGTGGCCCCCGTGGGTACCATGTACCAGGCTGGCACGCTTTCAGGCAATCCGCTGGCAATGGCCGCCGGCATCGCGACATTGACCGAGCTGCGCAAGCCCGGACGCTACGCAGAACTTGAGCGCAAGGGCCAGTTGCTAAGCGAGGGGATTACGCAGGCCATCCAGGTGAGCGGAGCGCCGGTCCACCTGGTAAGGATCGGCTCGATGTTCTGCCTCTACTTCACTCCACAGCCGGTAACCAACTATGACGAAGCCAAAACGGCCGATACCGCGCGCTTCGCGCGCTTCTTCTGGAAGATGCTTGCTCAGAGCAGCTATCTGCCGCCATCTCAATTTGAGACATGCTTCATCTCGTTGGCGCTGGAGGATGAGATGCTTGCAGAGACTGTGAAGAGTATCGCGTCAGCATTGCGTGAGCTTTAGAGGAGCAGCACCATGAGTAATTTTCCTACCACACGCTTGCGGCGTACGCGCCAGAACGCGAAATTGCGCGGCCTGGTGCGCGAGACCCGCCTATCCATCGATCAACTTATCTATCCGCTCTTTATCGCCGAGGACATCGGTGAGCCACAGGCCATCTCTTCCATGCCTGGTATCGTACAATGGCCCCTGGAGCATCTTGCGCGTGAGGCTGAGCGTATCACGCGCCTGGGTATCCCCGCCGTGCTGCTGTTCGGCATTCCCACAGAGAAGGACGATGCCGGCACGCAGGCCTACGCCTCACAGGGCATCATCCAGCAGGCCATCCGTGTCCTGAAGGCCGAGGTGCCGGATCTGCTGGTCATCACCGATGTCTGCCTGTGCGAGTACACCAGCCACGGCCATTGCGGCCTCATTCGCGACGGCTACGTGCAGAACGACGAGTCGCTAGAGCTGCTGGCGCGCATGGCCCTCTCGCATGTAGAGGCCGGCGCCGATATAGTGGCGCCCTCGGATATGATGGATGGGCGCGTGGGGAGGATCCGCCAGGCCCTGGATGAGCAGGGCAGCAACCGGGTGCCGATTATGGCCTATTCCGCCAAGTTCGCTTCGGGCTTCTATGGTCCATTCCGCGAGGCAGCCGGCTCAACGCCGCAGTTCGGCGACCGCCGCGCGTACCAGATGGACCCGGCCAACGCGCGCGAGGCCCTACGCGAGGTGGAACTGGATATCGCGGAGGGCGCGGACATCATCATGGTCAAGCCCGCCCTGGCCTACATGGATGTCATTCGCCAGGTACGCGACTCCTGCTCCCTGCCCATTGCCGCCTACAACGTCAGCGGCGAGTACTCGATGGTCAAAGCTGCCGCGCTCAATGGCTGGATCGATGAACGGCGCGTCACGATGGAGGTACTCACAGGTCTGCACCGGGCCGGCGCGGATATCATCATCACCTATTCAGCGCCGGATGTGGCAGGATGGCTACAAGAAATGGAATGAGCGCCAGGCTGCTTGATAGCACACCTTGAGAGTGGCCTTTCCTTTTACCTTCTTTCGAGGTTACAATAGAGGTAGAAACTCCACTCTCAAGGAGGCTCCATCTACAATGGACCCAAACATCAAAAAACAGGTGCTGCGCACCTTCACCTACGGACTCTACGCCGTTTCCTGCGCCAACGAGGACGAGGTAAACATATTTACCGCTAACTGGCTGAGCCAGGTCTCGTTTGAGCCGCCCCTGCTGGTCGTCTCGGTCGAGAACGACTCCAAGTCGCTGCCCATGATGCTGCGCAGTCGCCTATTTACGGTCAACACCCTGCGCGCCGGGGATCGCGAACTGGCAGGGAAGCTGGGCAAGTCCGCCTTGAAAGTCCCCGATAAGCTGGCCGGCATCGCATACACGCCCGGCGCGAACGGCTGCCCCATCCTGCGTGACGCGCTCGCCTGGGTCGCCTGCGAGGTGCGTCATACTGTGGCGGCAGGCGATTCCACCCTGGTCGTCGGCGAGGTCGTGGATGCCGGCATGCTCTCGGAGGGCCAGCCACTGACGATGGCCGAGGCGGGCTTTCGCCACGCGGGGTAATAATGAACATGAACACATTAGCCTTCCAACAATATCCTCAGGCTCTCCATGAGGTTGGCTTGTTACCACTGGAAAGTTAATGTGTTCATGTTCATTATTCTGTCCAGCCATCGACGAGGACAGATGAGAGACTAAATACCTGCTTCCATCGCGAAATACTGGATGTCCTCGCGGAAGCCACCCTGTCCATCATAGATGTGCGAGTACTCCTCGACCAACTCGATCCTGCAGAGATACTTGACCATTTTAAACCCAAGCTGAGTCTCACAACGCAAACGCAGAGGTGCGCCATGTTCGATACTCAGCGGTTTGTCATTCATCGTATAGGCCAGGATCGTTTGTGGGTGCTTTACGATATCAATGGACAATGTCTCGTAAAAAAAGCGATCTTGTTTCTCCTCTGGAACTTCCTTGTACCCTTGCTTCCCGGTTTGGTACGACCAGAACACGGCATATCTGGCCTTTGGTGAAGGCTCACATAAGGTGAGAATCTCAGTCAATGGCACCCCTGTCCATTTAGCGATGCCTGACCACCCTTGAATACAATTATGCAGCGTAATCTGTTCCTTTTGGGGTAATTCGCGTATGTCCTCCAGCGAGAGATGCAACGGATTGGCGCACAGACCAGAGACCTCCAGCTTGTAATCTATGAAATCGTTTGCAACTACCCGTTTATACTCCTCTGTTTCAGGCGGTCGCCCATTAATCCAGAAGTACGAGGTGATCTCCGATGGCTTATAATTCTGGTTTGAAAACTGTCTCGCCAGGAAAAGCGTGTAGATTGGATCAGAAAGACGGCCAAGCACGCGTTGCATCTGCCGCAGATGACCCCGTGTGTAGAACGTGGCCCAGGCGTGAATGGCGAGAAAGACGAGCAAGGCGATGACGGCAATGAGGATAGCCAGGGAAACACTTCCTTGTGAACTTCCAAACACGATATTGCGGATATTGTCCTGGAAATGCACCACGAGGACGAGCGTGACGTGCAGAACAACAAAGACCACAAAGGCCACCATCCCCAAAAAGTGCAGGCTCCGCGCTCCCTGCTTCCCTCCGAACAGCCGTACATACCAGGGAAAGTGGGCCTCAATGGAGGGAGACATGGCTGCACCCAGAAGAATCATGAAGGGGGCGAGGAGAAAGACAATACCAGCATAGGTTAATTGTTGCAGACCATCATAGGGATGGAAAGCACTGTCTGGGGGAATGTGCAGCGTCACATAGGTCACGAGACTCTCCCAGGCACGCGGAAAAATATTCCATGATGTGGGGATGAGCCGTGACCATTCGCCTGTCAGAAACAGGAGTGCGACATAGACGACTCCATTGAGGATCCAGAAGATGAGCGAGAAAAAGTGCCAGTGACGGCCAAGTCCCAAATTTCCTCCGCCAGGTAATGCCAGCCACGGTGAGGCATCAATCTCACTATCAGCAGCCGTATATAATTGGTCTGTGGGAACCTTCTTGCGGGTAAATTTGAGCCAGGCTCTCTTTGGATCACTGCTATCAGTCCAGTAGAGTCGGGGGTGGGCTGCGAGAATTTGAATGCCACTACGAATCATAAAGAATAAAAAAAGAAAATTGATGTAGTGGGTCACACGTATCCACAGTGGAAAGCTAAGAGATACAATAACAAGCAAATTCATAGACATGAGGCTCCTCCTGCTACAAAAGTAACAAATGAAACAGGCACTTTAGCGTGAAACAATTTCTGCGTTGCTTTCTTCCAGATTCCCCCCACAGGAATGACAGAAATGTACCCCCTGCACCTCCGGGCGTATCGTACCACACTGTGAACAGGTTCTTGCCACAGTTGTTCCACAAAAACCACAATATTTCCAGTGGGCTGGAACCTCCTGGTGACAGGCAGAACACAGCACGAGCCCTTCCTCAAATGACTGTATGACCGTCCCATCAAGGGTCGCTCTATGATCAAAGAATGGTGCTATCAACGGTAACTGCTCAATGTGTTCAGGCCGGCGGACCGTCGCCAGCACCGCCATCGCGGGACACGCATTGCATCCGTTTATCTCACTCCGTAACTGATGCTGCCACGACTCGCATACATCTTTCATCTCTGGGCGCGCTAAGGCTTCAAGCTCGTCGAGGTACAAAATACAAGGCGTTGCCTTGTTTCCCTGTTCAAAGAAGTCATGGATTATGCGACACCCACGATGTACTCTCGTCTCCTCTTCTGCTTGATACGCTGTATGAGGCACATAAACATCGCCAAAAATTCCTCGAGTGCCACCACCTGATGTACGTGTCATCTCAAAGAGAAGAGGCAGAGAGAGGAAGAGAAACGGGACCCCTGCTTCGCCAGCAATCGCACGCCCAAGAAGCGTCCGAGTATTGCCAGCAAGACCAACCAGAAGGAGCCCATAGAGATACAAACGCATATTCTGCTGAACAAGCTGCGGGTTCCTGAGGAAGTCTATCACTTCTCTGAGTTCCTGCTTCACGTCATGAAATCCCGCGATATCCGAGAAGAGCACCGTAGGGCGCTCGAAACGGCTCAGAAGGCTGGTGGAGTCCCCATGCGCAACCTGCCGCCGGATACGTGAAAAGATGTACTGATCCATGGTTGCCGTGTAGGCACGCCCCGAACACTCCATGATATAGGAGGGGACGCTACTCCCTGCGTTGACCAGAAACAATGCGAGAAGAGGTTGCAGACGCTGATGGCGCACACTACCCAGCAACATATGCTCTGGTTGGAGGCTTGAAACGTGCTGGTACGCGGCAAATGAGATCGCCCACTCCAGACAGGCGTAGGCCTCTTTGGACAACGGGAGGTCCTTTCCATCTCCTTTTCTCAGCGTATTGTGAGGAGGGAAAGCGGTTGCCACCCGTGTGCGAAGCACTGCTTGATTGAGCCTCAGTGCGCTGAACGTCTCCGCGAGCTGTTCACTGTCCTGAGCGAGGACCCCAAGAAAGAGGTGCTCTGGCGAAACCTCGCTTGCATTCATGCGAGCAGCCTCATCCTGTGCCGCAGCAATAGCCTCATGCAGTGCTGGTGTGGCGTGCTCTTGTTCCAGTAGAGCGGTCATGGTGTTACTCATGCATGTTTCCCTTATCACTGCTCTTGTCTCAGAGGACAAAAGGCACTTACACGGCAGGATGTCCTGCATTGCCTTTATGCTCTCCATGCGTCGGCGATATGCGTTCGAGTGTTACACGCGCGGCAACGGTCTGGGAGTTGATAGGCAATGTGACCAGGAGCACACCGTTGCCATAGGAAACATTCGCGTGTTCCGCATTGACTGCAACAGGCAGATCCAGTTCACGGTGGTACGGTCCAAAGCTCCACTCATCTAGCAGCAGTTCCTTTACCTCTTTGAGCAGACCACGCAGGTCTCCATGGAGAATCAGGCGGCCCTGGGCCGTCACCTCAACCACGATATCCCCGGGTTCTATGCCGGGCATGGGAGTGACAATCATGAGACGTTCAGATGTTCGATACATTTTCACAGGAATGTGTTGGTGTTTCGGTTGCTCTTGCATATGTGTTCCCTTTCTCTTGCATCAACTGTGTGCTGTCTTCAGGTAAAATAATGCGCGCTCCCGGCTGAAACGTGATGTAGGCCCAGGCGTACTGGAGTAGCACGATGAGGCGATTACGAAACCCAATCAGGTAGGCGATATGGACGACAATCCAGGTGAGCCAGGCCAGCAAGCCCGTGAAGTGCAAGGGGCCCAGATTAACCACCGCATAGGCACGCCCAATAGTCGCAAGGGTTCCTTTATTCCTGTAGCGGAATGGTCGTCTCACGGCTTTTCCGGCCACGCGACCAGCAATGGCGCGTGCCACATAGTGCCCCTCCTGTATCGCCACCGGAGCGAGGCCAGGCAATAGCTTGCTATGCTGCATCACGCACGCCGTATCCCCAATCACAAAGACGTTGGGATGGCCGGGAACCGTGAGACCAGCCTGAACCTTGACGCGGCCCGCGCGATCCACCTCGGCCCCAAGCCACGCTCCCGCAGGTGAGGCCTTCACACCTGCCGTCCAGATGACATTTTTCGCTGCGATGAATTCCTCCCCAATCTTCACTCCATCGGGAGTCACATCGGTGACATGCACCCCGGTCCGGACTTCCACCCCGATCTGCTCCAGCTTGTGGCGGGCTTTACGGGTGAGCGCGGCAGGGAACGTGGAAAGAACCCGCGGCTCACCTTCGACGAGGAGAATACGCGCCGACGCTGGATTGATGCGCCGGAAATCACACGTGAGTGCCCGGTGTGCCAGTTCGGCAATCGCCCCTGCCAACTCCACGCCGGTCGCTCCACCACCCACTAACACAAACGTTAACAGTGCCTGACGCTTCTCTGGATCGGGCTCATTCTCTGCCATCTCAAAGGCACACAGAATGGTATGTCGTAGCGTCAGCGCCTCTTGTAAGGATTTCAGGCTGGGAGCCAGGCGCTTCCACTCCTCATGGCCGAAATAGTTGCTAGAAGCTCCCGTTGCCAGGATCAGGTAATCATAAGGGATCACTTGCTCTGATATGAGGAGGCGCTGTCCCTGCATGTCCACGCCCGTCACCTCGGCCAGAAGCACCTCGGTGCCCGCCTGCTTGCTGAAAATGCTGCGAATGGGCGTAGCGATGTCCTCAATGGACAACTCCGCGGTCGCGACCTGGTACAACATGGGCTGGAATAAGTGGTGATTCCAGCGGTCAATCACCGTCACCTGGACCGAGACATGGCGCAAGGTCTTGGCAGCCTCCAGCCCGCCAAAGCCCGCTCCTACAATTACCACACGGGGCAACATTTCAGTATGCTCCTCTTTCAAGAGGGGCCTCCTTTTTCACCAATTAGTGGAGCTATACCAGAAATACAAGGATGTCGGAGAATTTCAAGTAAATTCACATACATTTCCTGTCCATTATCGCATAAAACACAGCATGAGTAAAAGGCGAACGAACAAAAAGGCGCCGGTACCGCTGACATCTTCACCACAATAGGACGAGGCATCGACAAATGGCTCTGGTTCGTCGAGACGAGTCAGCAACCGGAGAGTTGAGCCAGGAAGGATTTCATGCAGCCCACCCAGGTCCCCTTGAAAGATACCATCCCAGTGTGGTATAGTAAAAGATATATAGTTGCATGTATGTGCAGGTATTCACAGAAATGGGGTATGAAGATGACCACACGACCGGTCAGGGCATTTGGTCGGGATGAGGTCTCGCGAGAGGACATGTGCTCGGAGCGCGCGATCCATCTAGAGGATTTGTTCGCGGTGCGACATAGCATGCTCGCAGCGGGAAGCGCGGCCCGGCTGGCAGGACTATTCTCCGTGTTGAGCGACCCGACGCGCTTGCAGGTAGTCTACGCGCTGCTGCGCGCTCCCCAGGGAGAGTTATGCGTGTGCGATCTGGCCGCCGGCCTTGGTCGGGACGATACTACCATCTCTCATCAACTGCGCGTCCTGCGCAACCAGCAGGTCGTCGCCATGCGCAAAGTCGGGCGCGTCGTCTACTACCGCTTAGTCGATGAGCATATTCGCCAGTTGCTCGAATTGGGCCTGACGCATATCAGCGAGCCGGACCTCAGCACGCCGGTCGCGGTCACACAAAGCGGGGAGGAGGTGCTGGTGTGAGCCACGAACACAGCGAGCATCATCATCACCTCCACAATCACGCGCACGGCCTCGCCAAAAATAGCCTGCGCCTGGCCTTCTTCCTGACCATGATTATCCTGGTCACGCAACTCGTGGGCGGTCTGCTGGCACACTCCCTGGCGCTGCTCTCCGAGGCCGGACATGCGGTGACCGACATCTTCGCACTGGGCCTGGCCTGGTTTGCGGCGATGCAGGCGGAGCGGCCCGCCAACGCGCGCAAGACCTTCGGCTACCACCGCGTGGGCATCCTGGCAGCCTGGATCAATGCTGTGACGCTCATCGTCATCGCGCTGGCCATCCTGATCGAAGCTGTGCAGCGCTTCCAGCATCCCGAAGCCGTACAGCCCTTGATTATGTTCATCACTCCGCTCGTGGGCATCAGCATCAATCTGTTCATCGGCTTCGCCTTGCAGCGCGAGGGTCACAGCCTCAACACGCGCGCGGCGATGCTGCATGTCTTCGGCGATGTGGGCGCCGCCCTCGCCGTGATCATCGGCGGTATCGTGATCCTGCTGACGCACTGGAGCATCGTTGACCCGCTGCTCTCGGTAGGCATTGCCCTGCTGATCGCCATCGGTTCCTGGCGTATTCTGCACGAGGCCACCGATATCCTGCTGGAGGCGGTGCCAAGGGATGTCTCCATGGCACGACTGGTTGAGGATATGCAACAGGTGCAGGGGGTACAGAGCGTCCATGACCTGCATGTGTGGACCATCGCCAGCAGCATGGCGGCCCTCTCGTGCCACGCCGTCATCGACGACCTGCCCCCCAGCGGCAGTTCTTCCATCCTGCGTTCGCTCACCGACATGCTCAGCGACAAGCACCACATCAGCCACGCTACCATCCAGTTCGAAAGCGACTGCCCCCCGGAGACCTGCTGCGCGACGAAGACCCTCTATTGTCGCATGGAGATGGCGGGCGAGCGGGTCAGAGGGCATGTGCATGACGAAATGGACGAGCCTTCATCATCGTAGGGGCGATGGCTTTTCGCAGAGGTAGGTTTTTTACAAAACGCTTTCCACGGTATTCATCTAGCCGCGAAGGGGATGCATGGGAGGTAGGGGCGCGGTTTACAAGCCCGCCTGTTCACGACGAGATCGTGATGCCATCGATGAACAGGCGGGCTTGTAAACCGCGCCCCTACCCCTTACGTGTCGTATACACCGTGGAAAGCGTTTCGTAAAAAACCTACCCCTGCGAAGACTTTGTTGGCGAATGACACAATGGATGGAAATGGGCCTGTTTGGGGTCCACAAACACCAGGTATGACAGGCAAGAACGGGAAAAACGAGGCCATGTTGACCCTATTCCAGATGCGGTCTCATTCGCCAACAAAGTCCTGCGAAGGCGATGGCTTGCCTCGCCCGTCCTTGGAACAGGGCGAGGCAAGCCATCACCCCTACGCGAGTCGCGAGACGCACATCAGACCCTGAACGCACATAGCCTGTATATATAGACCTATAGATCCAATGTTTAGCGAGACCTATCTCCCAGCCAGTTAATCAGTACTTGCAGGTAATACGTTCGCTCCATTGCAGGCATCTGAAGCAACGTAAACACGCCTCCCCAGGCCTCATTCTCCTTGTCGCGAAACTCCCAGGTGTGCCAGGCCATGGGTTTAGTACTTCCCTCTCCTGTGCGCCGCCATCCTGCCTGCTCAAACTGACGCGCATAATGGGTTGCCAGAGCAGGAAAGGCTATAGCACGCTCCACTTCTAGCGTGGCAGTCGTATACGCGCTCTCTGAGTTACTGCCACCACCACCTTCTGCATGTTGTCGTCCACCTGCTGGCGGATCTAAAGAGGGGATAAGGCGACCCACTCCCATAAAGATTGCAGATGACTGCCGGCAGGGCGAATTCCGACTTCGCGTATCGATGTGTAACCTCACATCGGTTCTGCTTTCTGCGTCCTGTCCTGCGACAGCAGAAACCATCAAGGCGGGACCATGAAGACCTTTGCAGAAAGTGGTGTAGAGCATGGGACGACGAAGGGTGTGGACAAAGCCGCTTTCACCCATTCTCTGCCTGCGCTGAAAATCAGGCTCATTCCAACCTGTGGCCTGCATTTGCTCCGTATAGAAAGCAATGACCGAGGCCGGTGATGACTACGGAGAACCCCTTGACTTCCTCCTGACTTTCTTGTAAAATTATGACTACAGAGTCAATTTTCTTTCAGCCAAGTCACAAAGAAGTGCTACGAGTCACAAAATAGCTCATAGGTCATGCAAGGTATAAGAGGTGCCTTATGCAAGAGGTAACAACTCAGCGTTCCTGGAAGGAGAAGCAGCGCCAGGAGCGGGAGGAGCAGATTCTCCGGGTGGCCGAGGAAGTCCTGCTGGAGAAGGGGTACCATGAGACCTCAATGGATGAGATCGCTACGCGGGTAGGGATTGCCAAAGGGACGGTCTACCTGCACTTTCCCAGCAAAGAAGACCTGGTAACCACCCTCTTCGAGCGCGATATGCTGAAGTTCTTCCAGAACTTCGATGCCACCATCGCGCCGGAGTCAACGGCGAGCGCGAAGTTAGAAGCTATCTTACGCCTGATGTACGGGGGAGTATATAGCAGACGCATGCGCCTGCTCTACTCTATGTACAACAGCGCGGATATGCGGCGCATTTTTCAGGCGAAGAAGGTCTGCATGCTGGATATGTGGGAACAGGTTTCCCAGCGCATCAACTCACTTTTGGAGGAGGGGAAAACGAGCGGGGAGTTTGATGCGACGC
Source organism: Chloroflexota bacterium (assembly GCA_030854145.1). The sequence continues at coordinate 23,981 of JALYTT010000021.1, forward strand.
TGCCGACCAATGTGATGTTACATATGTTCTTAAGTTTACTGTCGCCACGTGGGTTTGAGCGCCTCATCGTAGAGGGGCATATGTCGGCGGAGGAGCTGGCGCACTACCTGGCGCAGATCTACTTTAAAGGTATTCATGCTCATTAGGGAGAATCTTTCTTATGAAAAACGTTTCATCGAAGGCGAGTGCCGCGGCTCTGGCAGAGGAGCAGGCGGCACAGGACTTCGAGCAGCCGCTCTATTCACGGCGCGATACACTCTTAACCATGGTGGCGGTGCTGCTGGTAATGCTGCTGGCTTCGCTCGACCAGACCATTGTTTCTACGGCCATGCCGCGGGTCGTGGCCGAGTTACAGGGCTTTAACCGCTATACCTGGGTCTCGACAGCCTATCTGTTGACCTCGACGGTGATGGTGCCGATCTATGGCAAGCTCTCGGACCTGTTTGGACGCAAGCCGATCTTCCTGTTCGGTGTGGTAATCTTCCTCATCGGCTCGGCTCTTTCCGGGGCGGCGCAGTCCATGGACCAATTGATCGCCTTCCGCGCCTTCCAGGGGATCGGGGCCGGCGCGCTGATGCCGATCGCCATCGCCATTATCGGCGACCTGTTCACGCCACGTGAGCGCGGCAAATGGCAGGGACTGACCGGTGGCGTGTGGGGCCTCTCAGCCATTATCGGCCCAACGGCCGGCGGCTGGATCACACAGAACTCCACCTGGCGCTGGATCTTTTATGTCAACGTACCGATAGGTATTATCGCGCTGATCTTTCTGATCTTCTTGATGCCGATGCTGCGCGGTAAGAACAAGAAGGTCTCCATCGACTATATCGGAGCCGCACTGCTGGTGCTTGGCACGGTCCCGCTGCTGCTCGGTTTTACCGAGGCGGGCACGCAATACGCCTGGTCGTCGCCGCAGATTATTGGTTTGTTCGCCTTCTCACTCGTTGTATTGGCCAGCTTCATCATCTATGAAGCGCGGCTGGAGAGGCGCAACGGACAGCCAATTATCGAGCCTGGCCTGTTCAAAAACAGCATTTTTACGGTTTCGACTATCGTCACTGTCATCTTTGGTATGGGCCTGTTCGGCAGCATCTTCTTCATCCCGCTGTTTGTGCAGGGAGTTGTTGGCACGAATGCAACCGATAGCGGCCTGCTGCTGACACCGTTGATGCTGACCTCGATTGTGGGCAGTGTGGCGTCAGGTCAGTTGATCTCGCGGCTAGGCAAGTACAAGTGGCTGGCAATTCTCGGCATGGTGATCAGCGTGCTGGGCGCGTTTCTGCTGGTGCGGCTGGATGTGCATTCGAGCAACAATGATGTGCTCTGGGGCATGCTCGTGCTGGGCATGGGCATGGGCTTTGGTATGTCGCTCTACACCCTGGTCGTGCAGAACGCCTTACCGCAGAAGATCGGTCAGGCCACCTCGGCGCTGGTCTTCTTCCGCCAGATCGGCGGCACCATCGGCCTGGCCGTCATGGGCTCGCTTATGACTTCGGCCTACCTGCCGGCATTCAACAACGCCCTGCCAGCGGCAGTGAAGCAGGCGGTGCCAGCAAAGTTCCTGGCGATCTTCAACAATCCTGAGATCTTGCTCGTGCCTGGTGCCCAGGCACAGATGCAGGCTCAGGCGGCGCGTGGGGGCCCGCAGGGGCTGGCAATCTTCAACACGATCATCGGGGCCGTCAAGGAAGGTCTGGCACAGGGCGTGCATAACGTCTTCGTGCTGAGCCTTGGCCTGATGATCGCCGGCTTGATCGCGGTCCTGTTCCTCAAAGAGATCGAACTGCGCGGTGGACGCCGCCAGCCGCAGACCATAGAGGGCGAGCAGGACACAATGTCAGAAGTGCCAGAAAGTAATGAGCACCTGGTGGGTATGTTGTAGAGATCGAGTAAAGCACATAGCAGTACGTATGAAGGGGCGGGACGAGGGTGACACCC
>JALYTT010000715.1 GCA_030854145.1 Chloroflexota bacterium
GGCCTACGCGGGCTTGTCAACGGCGCCCCTACCCTCCTACCCTCCCTGCATATCTCGAACGCCCTACTCCGTACGCAGCGCCACAATCGGGTCGAGCCGCGCGGCGCGCACCGCCGGGTAGAAGCCAAAGGTGATGCCGACGAACGCGGCCACCCCGAAGGCCAGCAAGATGGAGAGCGTGCTTGGCGCGAACGGGAGACCAAAGACCGATGTGATGGCGAAGCCGAAGAGCAGGCCCAGGCTGATGCCTATCGCGCCGCCCAGGCAACTGAGCGTCACAGCCTCGATCAAGAACTGGTTGCGGATATCCTGCCGCCGCGCACCGATGGCCATGCGAATGCCGATCTCCCGCGTACGCTCCGTCACTGAGACGAGCATGATGTTCATAATGCCGATCCCGCCCACGGTCAGCGAGATGCCGGCGATGCCCACCAGGAGCAGGGTGAGCGTCGCAGTAGCCTGCTGCGCCGTCTGCACAAGCTGGTTGGAGCTGCGGATCAGGAAATCGCTAGTACCATTATTCGCAATGCGGTGGCGCTGCCGCAAGATCACCGTGATGTTCTGCTGCACCGGGTCTACATTGTCGGCCGTATCCACCTGCACCTGGATTTGATCCACAAAGGGGGTGTTCTTGAGGCGCGTGAGGGCCGCGCTAAAGGGTACAAAGACGATGTCATCCTGGTTAAAGGAGCCCAGCGCGCCCTTGGATTGGAGCACACCAACCACGCGGAAGAACTGGTTGCGAATGCGAATCGTCTGCCCAAGAGGATTGGTCGCGGTCGCGTCAAAGAGATTGCTGGCAACCGTCTGCCCGAGTACGACAACGGGTTTGCCTGCCTGTTCGTCACGGTCACTAAACCACTCGCCCTGAGCAATCGACCAGCCTTGAATGATCTGATAGGCGGGATAGACGCCCTGGACGCGGGTGTTCCAGTTTTGGCTACCGTAGACAACCTGCGCGGCCGTGGAGAGCACAGGGCTGACCTCGGAGGCATGGGGTACCTTCACCAGGGTATCGGCATCCGCCTGCGTCAGCGTCTGCTCCCCGCCCACGGCACCAGTTGCGCCCCCGCTGTTCGGCGCGCCGGGGTAGATCGTCAGAGAATTGGTGCCCAGCGTGTTGAGCCGCGAATTGATGAGCGCGCTGGCCCCCGACGTGAGTGTCACGGAAGCGATGACGGCCGCCACACCGATGATCACACCCAGCGTCGTTAACAGCGAGCGCATACGGTTGGACCAGAGCGACTCCAGCGCGCTGGTAAAATTGGCCCCAATCAGCCCGCCACGCAGGTGTGGCCCCGTTTTTTTAGTGGTAGGAGCGGGCAGACCGGTGCCGCTCCTGGGCATCGTTTGTGGTACCCGGCTCATGGCTTCTCCTCCATAACATGGACATTGGTCGTGCTGGCGTGCTCGTTCATCAGGCGTGCCAGCTCGCTCTGCGCGGAGCGAGGAGCGGCAACCGGCTCATCATGCACGATGCGACCATCGCGGAAAACCACCTGGCGCCTGGTATAGGCCGCGATATCCAGCTCGTGGGTGACGAGCACGATGGTCAGGCCGCGCATGTTCAAGGCCTGTAACACCCCCATAATCTCGACACTGGTCCGGCTGTCCAGGTTCCCGGTAGGCTCATCGGCCAGCAACAGAGCCGGGCCGTTCACCAGGGCACGCGCGATGGCCACACGCTGCTGCTGTCCACCGGACAACTGTGCGGGCCGGTGATGGAGGCGCTCCCCCAGCCCGACCAGGTGCAGGGCCTTGCGCGCGCGCAGGTCCTGTTCATACCTGCCTACCCCCGCGTACATCAGCGGCAGAGTGACATTTTTCAAGGCAGTGGCGCGGTTGAGCAAGTTGAAGCCCTGGAAGACGAAACCGATAAGGTGGTTGCGCACATCCGCCAGTTCGTCAGGAGACATGCCACTGACGGAGCGACCGACGAGCCGGTAGTCGCCGCCGTCCGGGCGATCCAGGCAACCGATAAGGTTCATAAAGGTGGTCTTGCCCGATCCCGATGGTCCCATGACGGCGACGAACTCCCCACGCCGTACATCAAGCGAGACCCCACGCAGGGCGCGCACAAGCGTGTCACCCAGGTGGTAGGTCTTGCTGAGGTTGCGCACGGCAATTACCGGCGCGCCACCTGACTGCGCGGCGGGTACAGTGGCAAGTAGACGCATCTGTGCGTTATCGCCATGCTCCTGGACGTTCCCGCTCACAGCGGGAATAGCCGGCACCGGCGTGGTAGCCTGCGTGTGAATCTGTGGCAGTTCGCCCCCCGGAGATGATGGAGACAGCTCACCATCTCTGGGTGTCTGCTGACTATTATTGAACATACTATATCTATACTCCCGTCTCTTTTTGCTCTATCCACCGCCCCGAACGCGATCCTCTTTCTCACGTAGGGATCCGGCTTGCCGCATCCGTAGGGCAGGCCCAAGGGCCTGGCCGGCCTCTCC
>JALYTT010000716.1 GCA_030854145.1 Chloroflexota bacterium
GCTTGGCAAGGTCTTGTTCTCCTGTCCTTGGCGTTGGTTTTCTTACCAAGTTCAACGAAGAACAAAACCTTGCCTTTCTTTCTCTCCTTCCAATAAGCTCATCTATCCCCCTAAAGGACGGAGAGCCCTCAATGCGTGTCGAACAATCCTATCAGGATGCCTGCAATACACGTGAACTCCTGCAACGCAATATGTGCCGATGTCTCTTTTCTTCTGTCTAGTTGTCTAGACCAAATTTCCCAACAGAGTCATACATCAGGTCTCTACGAAACGCCGCCCTCTCGCCCCCTCTGCCGTCTTACCGCAACTCCTTATCAAAGCGCGCGGGACTCCAGATCTCCTCACACAGCAGCCGGTACAGATGCTGGCGCGCATCCAGGTCGGCCTTGCTAAACGTTGCATAAGGGCGGAAAGGCAGGTTCCGGCTATGGATATAGGCCAGGAAACCCGGATTGTTTTGGTAACATTGCGCGTCGAGCGAGCGGGCCAGCACATTCTGCTGACTGTAGACGGGCAGCTTCTTCTCATACGGGCTATCATTGATGCTTTTGTTGATATCCCCCGGCAGCAGCAGGAGATTGCCTATGCGATTGCGATAGAAGGCAAAGTCTTCCTTGCTGGCAAACTCGTCTGTATGCCGTTCATAATGGTCGGCCCAGATGTGCTCTATCTCGTATGGTTTCTTGAGCGTACGAGACACATAGTCTTGAAACTTCGGCTCCATATTGGAGCACTCTTCGACATGTGCCGTGATGCGAGCCAGGATATGCTGAATATAGCGTTTGCTCCACAGATTCATGCGGAAGTACGGCATGCCGCTGAATTGCTCCTCGATAGCAGCCACTTTCTCTTTCAGCTTCACCACCAGCTCCGGCACATCCAGTCCACGAATCTCCTTCATCAGATTGAACATGGTGTAGACAATCGATGAGTATTCTAATGTCCGAAAGTTGACGGCGCGACGCGCAATAAAGATGTCCAGGTAACCCGCTACTAACCTGATTTTGCGATTGGCTGTCTCCAGGTCATCGCTCGCCCGCAGAGGCGCGAGTACCACAGGATACTGTAAAGTAAAGTTATTATGCGCGTTGTAGAAGATGTACTCCAGCCCGGCAGTCATGTGTTTGGCGGCCTGGCGCACACGCATGTAATGACCAGAAAACTGTTTGAATTCCCGCATGATGAAGTCTGCGAAATCCTGGCTTGTCGTCAGGCCGATACGTTTGCTTTCATCATGTACCCACTTGTGGTACATGGTACCAATGATCTCAAAATCTCTATTCACGGCCCCCTTTTTGCGGTCACGAATGGTGTCGGCGAACTGCGCGCGGAGCCAGGCCTTGAAAAAATCACTGTCCTCCTCTTTGCCTGGCTGCGTTAGCTCAAGCAAACGCGTGCGCCAGAGATCATTGGCGGCATTGCGCGCCTCGGTATGCGTGATATTCGCCAGCAGGTATCCCTTGAGCATATCGGTAGGGCTGAGGCTCAATCCCCGGTCATTCATGGTCTCAAAAATGGTGTAGGCTTCATCATCTGAGTAGGTGGTGATTTCGATCAGGTCAACATTGTTTTTAAACCAGTCAATAAAATAAACCAGGGCCTTCCCTTGCAGTTTCTCTGGAAAGTTGGCGGCAATATCGGCGTAGCGGGCAACGATGTTACGCACCGACTCCGATTGATCTATGGGATCAAACGCCTGCCCTCTAAAAAGGCTATCCAGGCAGCGCTCCCGTTCGGCTACTTCCAGGTTGAACGACTTCTGGCCATGCATCTTTGAGAAGATAAGGTTCTGTACAGGTTCTTCCTCATCACCGCAATATGCCTGCTGTAGATGATAGAGGTAGATCAACACGAGCGTCAGCGAGGTGAGCCGCTGCTGCCCATCGATGATAAACTGCTTGTTCTCTCGCTTGCTGATGATGATCGAACCCAAGAAATAATGGCGATATGTCCCGACTTCAGTACGCGCATGGTCTGGCGCATAACTGTCTTGAAATTTCGCCTCAAGATCTTCCAGCAGTTCGCTGATCTGCTTGGTTTCCCACTTGTACTCGCGCTGGTAGTAGTCGATACTATACTTTTTGTTGCTCAGCAGGTCATTGATAGATTTGGCCTGCGCGTCGATTTTGATAACGTCCACTATGTTTCCTCCACTATGATGTATTTATAAGGTCTCCGCTTTGGCTCCCCTTGCCCGCCGGCAATGCCTATTCGTTGCTACAAAACCATGATTGAGTCGCCCCCGATGAAAGGGGAATGGGCGCGATGGCAACCACAGCGGGCGCACGTAAATTGGTATGCCGCGTAAGGTCAAGGGGCGCATCGTCTGGCATGCCGCGTGTCGTTGGAGCAGGGCGCAGGCCAGCGGCGCCCCTACACGAAATGCCAGGCTCCGCTCTCTCCCACAGATCTTCCCTGGCTGCTCTGCCTTGTTTCATGTACGGGCGCCGCTGGCC
>JALYTT010000717.1 GCA_030854145.1 Chloroflexota bacterium
CGCGGCCGGGTTCCTTGCAACAGATACGCCTGCGTCAGGTATGCCGTAATAGTGCCGATCCACCAGGCTGAACCGGTGTCTTTTGCGAGCGCAAGACCTGTTTCGAATGCTTGTACCGCCAGGTTGGCTTCCAAGAGCAAGAAGTAGACGCGACCCAGGGTGAAATACGCTGCTGCCAGCCACTGCGCGTGCTGGATCTCGGTGGCGATCCGCACGGACTCCTGTGTGTGCGCCAACCCTTGACCAAGTTGCCCAAAGGAAGCAAAAGCGAGACCCGCGCACCACTCGACAAAGGCCTGCCCATGCAGGGAGTCGACCTGACGCGCCAGGCTCAGCGCTTCCATGATGTCGTGGGAACAGTGCGCGGCTGGTTCGCAACCGCTCGCCGTGGTTTCAACCCAACTGAGGCTGGCGTATGCGACGCGCGAGGTCAGACTGGAGATAAGTCCCTGCCGGTCACTCAGCTCTCGCAGGATGGCAATGGCACGGTCGTACTGCTCCACTGCTTGTATGGTATCCCCATAGATACCGTTGGCCATACCCAGTAGGTCGAAGGTTTCGGCCATGCCCTCTTTGTCCTGGAGCCTTTCAAAGATGGCCAGCGCTTCCTGGTGCGCCTGCAACCCGTCGGTAACCTGTCCAGTATTCATCAGCCAGTTGCCGACGCGATTGAGGCTGCGAGCATGGAATCTCGGATCGGCCAACCCCTGTGCAAGATCGAGGGAGCCGCGGAACCACTGTCCCGCCTGCGCATAGTCGCGCCCGGCCCACAGGAATCCGAGGTCCAGGAAGCTCTGCCATTCTATGCGGCCGTCCTGCCTTTCCCTGGCCACCGCCAGGGCCCGCTCATAATCGCTGCGTGCCTGTTCAAATGCACCGATGGTTTCATAGGCTTGTCCCCGAGTTCGCAGCACTGTTGCGGGCGGAGGATTGCCCAGGCGCGAGAGCGCGTCGAGCGTACGCGTCAGGTGTTCAATAGCGGAACGAGGTGCGTACAGGATGAGCGCCCGTTCTCCGGCGCGTAGTCCATACTCCACGGCCTTTGACCAGACTTCTCCTTCGTAGAAATGATACGCGAGGTCGACCAGCTGGGCATCCAGAATCGAGGAGGGGAAGGCACGCTGCTCGATCGTTTCAGCAATACTACGGTGCAATATTCTGCGTTCGCCTGTCAGCAGTTCTGAGTAGACGGCCTGTCGTGTGAGCGCATGACGGAAAGCGAACTGGTTGGCAGCATCTTCAATCACCAATTGGGCTGCGATCAATTCTCTCATGAACATCAGCATGTGGGGCTCGTCCGTATCCATAACCTGTTGAAGAATAGTGAGGTCGAAGCGTCTGCCCGCCACTGCGGCCAAGATTAACACCTGCCTGGCCGCAGGACTCAACTGCTTTGTCCGCTGGTAAACGGCATCTTGCACACTGCGCGGAATAGACGGCTGGCGCGTGTGCGTGCCAAAGAGCAAGGTGCGCTCCCAGACTCCATCTTTAGAGGCGATTTCACCGGTTGCGATCAGCAATTTCAGTACCTCCTCAATGAAGAAAGGGTTTCCCTCAGTAAGCGCATAGATGCTTTCTCCCAGACCGGTAGGTAGTGTCTGGTGCATGGCAAAGATAGCCTGGAGCATCGTATCGACCTCGGTACGATCGAGCCGTTGCAAGGAGAAGTCCTGCGCCAGGTGCTCCCGGTCAAGTTCTGCCAAGCAGTGCCTCAATTCTGGAGACACTTCATCACTTCGGTAGGTCAACACAAAAAGGATAGGCAGATGTCTACATCCCCGCGCCAGGTACAAGAGGAGTTCAAGGCTGGTGTCGTCGCTCCAGTGGAGATCCTCAAGGATGACCAGCAAGGGTTGGTGTGTGGTCTGCTGGGTGAAAAAATGGAGCAGGAGGGCAAACAGACGGCGTTTCTCCTGCTGTGGATCAGGAGCGGAGGGTACCAGGAGAGGTGTAGACTCAGAAATGAGAGGTGTCACATCAGGGAGAAACTGCGAGAGTTCTTGCGCAAACGGTGCCAGGTCGTGGCGTTCCGTCTGAGGAAAAGAACGAGAGAAATACGCCTGCAACAAATCAAGGAAAGGAGCGTAGGGAAAGACGCGATCTGTCTGAAAGCAGTTCCCTTGCAGGAGCAACAATCCCTGGTTGGCAGCGTACGTTTTCGCCTCAGCCACCAGACGTGATTTGCCAATTCCAGCCTCACCACTGATCAAAGCAACCTGCTCTTTCCCGTGTTTTGTCTGGTCAATGAGCGCCTGAAGAGCTGTCAGATCGACTGCTCGGCCAATCAAGACCGGGCAAACGATGAGTTTATCCATGGCTTTCACTCTCTTTTGATAAGACGATCACCTGTCCTCTTCGAGATGGGTTCAAATACGTTCCATCGTATTGACCCTTGCACAAACAGGGAAGTCCATCACGTTATATCGAACATCTCTGAGATGATCGTACGTCTCATG
>JALYTT010000321.1 GCA_030854145.1 Chloroflexota bacterium
CCGATCCATCGGTGATACTGGTCATATGTGCCTCCTTGAGAGAATGAGATTGGTTCTTCCTTCTCAAAAAGGCACATTTTATGCTGGCTCGCTACTTTTTAGCAGCTCGTTGCGCAACTCGTGGGTGTTTCGTCTCACAGTACCAATCGCGGGGTCAGACCCTGGCGGGTGCCCTACTCCAAGGCCGACAGAGGCTGTTGTTGTAATGCATGGGGCCAGCCTCGCGGGTGCCCTGCTCCAAGGCCGACAGATCCTCTTTCGTGTAGGGGCGCCGCTGGCCTGCGCCCTGTTCCAACGCCACGCGCGCTCCCCCTATTTCGTATCAACCAATAGGCAAGCCATCGCTCCTACGTGAACCCAGGGCGAGATCAGGAGACCTACCAGGAGCGGTACATTGACAGGCCAGAGTCCACTATGATATACTCCCGTTAACGATACTTAGTATCATTTATGTTCAGGAGTAAATCTTCATGCATAGTAAGATAAAAAGCACACCATGGCTGCTATTTCTATGCCTGTCGCTCTGGCTGGTGAGCGCCTGTGCCGCGCCCACACCGAAGGGGGGCAACCTCTCGGCTTCAACTGGGCCAGTGACAGGCATTCCGATTGTGGCGGCGGAAAACTTCTATGGTGACCTCTTCAAGCAGATCGGTGGCGCCTATGTCTCTGTGACCAGCGTCCTCTCCGATCCCAACGTTGATCCCCATCAATACGAGTCCAGCGTACAGAACGCCATAACGATCAGCAATGCCAGTATTGTAATCGAGAATGGTGGCGGCTATGACACCTGGATGGACAAATTACTGGCGGCCTCCCCCAACGCTGACCGTGTTGTGCTCATCGCTTCTAACATCGCCGGAAACATACTCCCGGATAACCCGCACGTCTGGTACGACATCCACAACATGATCGCCATCGCCCAGCGCATGGATGCCGCCTTGAAGAAGGTAGACAGCGCCCATGCTTCTACCTATGATCGCAACTTGCAGGCGGTGATCCAGGCGCTGACACAGCTTATCCAGAAGATGGACAGCATCAAGGGCCAATACGCGCGTACGCCGGTTGGGCTGACCGAGGATATTTTCCTCTACCAGGCGCAGGCCCTCGACCTGAACGTGCTGACCCCCCTGGAGTTTCAGAAAGCCATCGCCGAGGGCAACGACCCGCCAGCCGATGCAGTGATCAGCGCCAACAACCAGGTCAGTCAACATCTGATCCGCGTTTTGATTTATAATGAGCAGACCGTGACGCCGATCACAACAAACTTAGAGAATGCCGCCAGGCAACAACACATCCCGGTTGTGCCGGTAACGGAGACCATGCCACACGACAAGACCTATCAACAATGGATGCTGGACCAGCTTACGCAGTTGGAGCAAGCTCTACAGATGGCGTAGCAGAGAGACGAGGCCATGAAATCCGTACAGGAACCTATCATAGAACTGGAGCATGTCAGCGTGCAACTGGCCGGGCGCACCATCTTGCAGGATGTGAGCTTCACGGTGCAGGCAGGCGAGTTCATTGTGATCCTTGGGCCAAACGGCTCAGGGAAGAGCACGCTGCTCAAGCTGCTCCTCGGCCTGCTGAAGCCGAGCGCCGGCAACGTGCGCATCCTGGGAGGTCCGCCGCGCCGGGGGAACCAGGCTATCGGGTACGCGCCGCAGCACCGCGTGCTGGAGGCGGACCTGGCATTGCGCGCGCGCGACCTCGTGGGCTTTGGCCTGGATGGGCACCGCTGGGGAACCGGCTGGCCCAGTCGCAAGCGCGACGCTGTCATTGATAAAGCACTGGACGAGGTAGACGCTTCAGACTTCGCGAATGCCCCTGTGGGACAGTTGTCCGGCGGCGAGAAGCAGCGCCTGCTGATCGCGCAGGCGCTGCTGACAAACCCACGCCTGCTGTTACTGGATGAGCCATTAGCCAGCCTGGACCTGGCTCACCAGCAGGAGATAGTGGAACTGACTGAGCACATATGCCGCGCGCGCAACGTCAGCGCGCTGCTGGTATCGCACGATATCAACCCGCTTCTGCCCATCGTGGACCGCGTAATCTACATCGCGCACGGGTGTATCGCCATCGGCACGCCGGACGAAGTGATCACCAGCGCGACGCTCTCCCGGCTGTACGGCTCGGCGGTCGAAGTCGTCCACGCGCTGGATCGGGTATTTGTTGTTGGCGCCGAGACATGACTATTAAAGAAGAGCAAAGGAACAGAGATCCAGCAGGATCTTTCTAATGAGAGCGATGTTTGACCTGTTACGCTATCCCTTTTTACAAAACGCGTTTCTAGCCGGTTCCATTGTGGCCATCGTTGCCGCCATCATGGGCTATTTCGTGATCACACGCGGGCTGACCTTCGCCGGGCATGCCCTGTCTCACATTGGCTTCGCGGGCGCGGCGGGCGCGGTCCTCCTGGGGGTTGACCCGCTCTTCGGGCTGCTGGTCTTCACGCTTGGCGCGGGTATCAGCATCGGTATGCTGGGGCGCGAAATACGCGAACGTGATATCGCCATCGGCATCACGATGACGCTGGGCCTGGGCCTGGGTATCCTGTTCCTCTCGCTCTATCATGGCTACGCGGAAGAGGCCTACAGCATTCTATTCGGGACCATCACGGGCATCAGCCGCCTGGATGTGCTGGTGACCGCCATCAGCAGCGTGCTCACCCTGGGCGTGCTCTTCGCGCTCTTCCGCCCGCTATTGTTCAGTTCGGTCGATCCAGAGGTGGCCCAGGCGCGCGGCGTCCCTGTGCGCCCACTGGCCATCATTTTTCTGACGCTGCTGGCGATCACCGTCTCGATCTCAGTGCAGATCATTGGCGTGCTGCTGATCTTCACGCTGCTCATCGGCCCGGCGGCGACGGCGACACGTATAGCGCGGCATCCCACGAGTGCGCTGGCGCTGGCGGTTCTGCTGGGGCTGCTGTACACCAACCTGGGAATTACGCTTGCGATCTTTATGGGCTGGCCCCCTAGCTTCTGTATCGCTACCCTTTCCTTTGGCATCTATCTGCCGGTACGCCTGCTATCGCCATTGTGGATAGGCAGGCGCGCAGCGCCAGAGCAGCCCGGCGCTATCTATAGCGCTCAGGCCGACGAGAGAGACGCGGCAGAACTCCGGTCAGCCGGGCAAACAGAGGAACTGACTTCGCGCTAGTTAAGAGGAGAGAGCGTATGAGCGGATTATGGCAACTGGATATTGTGCAGAGCGCCTACCTGGCTGGGACCATCGTGGCCATCGTGGCGGCGGTCGTCGGCTACTTCGTGGTTCTGCGCGCCCAGGCATTCGCGAGCCACGCGCTCTCGCACATCGGTTTCGCGGGCGCGACAGGCGCCGCTGTGCTGGGCTTCAGCTCGCTGCTGGGCATGCTTGCCTTCACCCTGCTGGCGGCGCTGGGTATGGGCGCTCTGGGCCAGCGGGTGCGCGGGCGCGACGTGGAGATCGGCATGCTGCTCTCGTTCGCCCTCGGACTCGGCGTGCTTTTCCTGAGCCTCTACACGCAGTACGCCAGCGAGACCGTGAACGTGCTCTTTGGCTCTATCCTCAGTGTCTCCCCCGGCGATGTGCTGATTATGCTGTTCTGCGGTATAGGCATCTTGCTGCTGGTAGCCCTGATCTTCCGCCCGCTACTGTTCGCCTCCGTCGATCCAGAGGTGGCTCAGGCACGCGGTGTCCCGGTCGGCCTGCTCTCTATCACCTTCATGCTCCTGCTGGCCATCACCATCTCGGAGGCGGCACAGATCGTAGGCGTGCTGCTGGTCTTCGCGCTGCTCATCGCGCCCGCCGCCAGCGCCGAGCGCCTCACGAGGCGCCCGCTCACCGCCATGCTCATCTCCGTGGCGCTCAGCCTGGGGATCACCTGGGGTGGACTGCGTCTGGCCTTCATCAGCCGCTGGCCCGCCAGCTTCTATATCGCGGCCCTGGCAGCTCTCTGCTACCTGCTAGCCGTGCTGGTAGAGCGCCGTACCACCGCGCGCCGCGTCCCCACACCAGAGCCGGATCATCCAGAAACGGAGTGCCAGAAACAATCGCGTTATAGCTATCTGTAGTTCCCTCCATAGACGAGCAGCACGCACTTAAAAGCCACAGTCTGCTCCCAAAAGACATACACGGTTCCGGCCCGATCAGGAGGCGATTGACACGCGCTGAACTTCGTCGTAATTTGGGAATGGCCGGAGGTATGCGTTTCCTATAGAGTGAAACGTTTTCCTCTCAATGTCGCTCTACCTTAAAGGAGGAACATCTATGAACATGTGGCTCTTTCTCTCGCTGATGAGCGGACTCCTGATTGTCCTCGTCCTCGTCCTGTTCTGGCATCCTCAGCGTTCCCGCACAAAAGCGAGTACACGTCCTGATCGCTGGCCGACTTCCACTATTTTCCGTGATGATGATCGGTACTGGCCTGGCGGCTTTCTTTACAACAATCCCGACGATCCAGCTCTGTTTGTCCCAAAGCGCTACGGCCTCGGGTGGACCTTGAATTTCGGCCACCCTCGGAGCACACTCTTCTTAATCAGCATACTACTGTTGCTCCTGATACTGCTTATCCTCCCCATCCTCATCTCTGGTACGACACCCATTGGATGCCACCCGTCTGGATGCCATCCGTTGCCATAAAAAATGGACCGCGGAGCTTCAAGCGGATCGTCTGTCATTCAGCTTGTCAGGCCACTAGCTCCTACTTCTGCGGTCCTCCACGCGCTTAGCCTTCAACTCGAAGCGCGGGAGCTTGCCCGGCTCCACTGCCTCAACAGGGATGCGCAGGCTGAAAGCGATATGCAACTCCTCCTGAATCTGGGGAACCAGGCTGGGGGGACATTCGACCTGCAAGGCCACCTCGTCCAGTGGGCCGGCGCGGGTTACGATAATCTTGTACTCGGCCACCTCTGGGAAACGATGCAGCACATCGGCCAGAGCCGAAGGATAGAGGTTGACCCCGCGTACGACAAGCATATCATCGATCCGGCCCAGAATGCCACCCGGCAGCATCAGAAAAGCCCGCCCGCAGCCACAGTTGTAGCCGCCGTGGCGCACAAGGTCGCCGGTACGATAGCGAATGGCGGGATAGCCCCAGCGGCCAAGATTGGTCAGCACCAGTTCGCCCGTCTGCCCCTCTTCGATCGGCTGACCCGTCTGCGGGTCCAGGATCTCCGCGATGAACTCTCCCTCGTTGACATGCACCCCCTGCTGTAGTTCGCAGGCAAAACCATAGGCGCCCATCTCCGTCAAACCGGCATGGTCATAGGTCCTGGCGTCCCAGGCCTCCTCGATACGCGCGCGCGTCGCTGGAATCGAGGCACCTGGCTCCCCCGCGTGGATGGTCACGCGCACATTGAACGTGCCTACATCTATACCATGCTCTTGCGCCACTTCAGCCAGGCGTAACGCATAGCTAGGAGTACATACCAGCACGGTAGCGCCAGACTCCTGGATGAGGCGCAGGCGCTGCAGAGAGTCCATACCTCCACCCGGAATAGTGAGCGCGCCCAGGAGCTTGGCACCCTCATACGCAGACCAGAAGCCAATAAACGGGCCGAAGCCGAAAGCCAGAAAGACCACATCATCGCGACCGACGCCTGCCGCCCGGTAGACAGTGCGCCAGCAATCGGCCCACCAGTCCCAACTCTCTGGTGTATCAAGCACCTTCAGAGGCTGCCCGGTCGTGCCAGAGGTCTGGTGGAGGCGAATATAGTCGCTGACCGGATAGGTCAGGTTGGTTCCAAACGGCGGGTACATCTCCTGAGAAGATGCCAGTTCGCGCTTCATGGTGAAGGGTACATGTGCCAGGTCAGATAATCTTGTGATCGTCACCGTTCTATCGCCACTGAGCAGCTTCTGCTCATAAAAACGATTACGCGGAAGAATGCGCGTCAGGCCCAACTGCAAGCGGGCCAACTGGCTCGCCTCGATGAGTGAACGGGAAGCCGTATCCCATTGCGGCATGGTGACTCCGTTCCTTTCACTAATAAATACAGCATTTTTCTCTTCTTACAGACAGTCTAACCTATCTACAGCATATTGTCGAGAAAAAGTCTATTTTAACCACCATGAAACCAGGACAATCGCATCTAATAAACCCATCCGCTAGATCATCACTGCGGCGATGGGTCCTGGATATCGCTTCTCGGGAAGATGAATCGCGCGTTCGACAGGGGCGTGCCGGCGAAAATCTGGCGGTTCCCTTATCCCTTGACAGCACCTGCTGTGAGGCCGCTTACGAGTTGGCGTTGGAAGAGCGTAAACAGGACCACGATGGGGAGAGAGACGATGACGCTGGCGGCCATCATGTCGGGCCAGCGGTCCTGGAACTCGCCGATGTAGGTCAGCACAAAACCGGCGGGGATGGTACGCATATCGGGGCTGCTGGTCAGGGTCAGGGCATAAAGCAGCTCGTTCCACGAGTTCAGGAAGGCGAAGAAGCCCACCGCCACGACGCCTGGAATGATCAGCGGCAGGACCACGCGGGCCAGGACACCCAGGCGGCTCAAGCCATCGATGCGCCCGGCATCTTCCAGGTCGATAGGCAAGGTATCGCAGAAGCCCTTGATCATCCAGATGCTGAAGGGCAACGAGAACGTGGTGAAGGCGATCACCAGCGTGGGGTAGGTATTGAGCATATGCAACTGGCGAAACAGCGTGTACAGCGAGATCAGGATGGTCACGTAGGGGAACATCTGCGTAGCCAGGATCACCAGCAAGACAGCGCGCGCGCCGCGAAAATGAAAACGCGACAGCACATAGCCGCCAGGGGTCGCTGCCAGCAGCGTCAGGAGCATCGTGCAGAAGCTCACGATCAGGCTGTTCTTAAAGTATTGCACGAAGCCCTGCTGGTCGGCGGGCAGAGTCTGATAGCTATAGAAAGTTATCTGGCGCGGCCACCAGGTGGGCGGATTCTGGAATGCCTCCAATTGTGGCTTGAACGATGTTGAGAGCAGCCAGAAGGTCGGAAAGAAGGCGTAGATGAGCAGGAGAAACAACGCCACGTAGAGCAAGAGACGTATCGCCGTGTGTCTGGTGCGATGGCGTTTCGAGTCAGCATCGTTGCGGCAGTTGGCCTCACTGGTGGTGACCTGCGCGAGGTCCTGTATAGCGGCGGGCATGCCTGTCGCGTCCTGCTGAAGCACAGACTCTTCTGGAAGTTGCTTGCTCATTGTGTGCCGGCTCTCCCTTCCATGATACGAATGTAAAAATAGACAAACGCCAGCAAGAACAGGAGCCAGAGTACACCCATGGTAGCAGCGATACTAATGTTCTGATTGAGGAAACCGGTGCGATAGATGTTGATGACCATATTATTCGTGGCGTTGCCGGGTCCGCCATTGGTCATGGCCCAGATAATCGCGAACTCGTTGAGGCTCCAGATAAATTGCAGCGTTGTGACAATCACAATAATCCCCCGCAAGCTGGGCAGCGTTACATGCCAGAAGCGGCCCCAGGCTCCGGCTCCATCCACCGTAGCGGCATCCAACAGGTCCTGTCGCAGGGTTTGCAAGCCTGCCAGCAACATCAGCGTAAAGAACGGAAACTTATTCCAGATGGCCGCAAAGATGGTGGCGATGATGGCTAACTGACCCGTGCCCCCGAACCAGGCGAGCGGCTGAGGGAAAGGCCGCCAGCCCAGCAGGTCGATAGAGTTGAGGATGTTGTTGATGATGCCATATTGCGAGTTGAACATATAGAAGAACAGATAGGCCACAACCACATAGGGGATCACCCAGGGTATTAGCGCCAGGCCGCGCCAGAGCGTTTGGAAGCGCAGGCGTTGATTGAGGAGCAGCGCCATGGCAAAGCCAATCACAAAGGCGATCAACGTAGATACGACACTAAACAGCAGGCTAAATCCGGCGGATGGCCAGAAACCCCATATGGGGTTAAAAAGCACTTTGCCATAGTTCTTCAGTCCAACCCAGGTATTGCTCAAAGGGTCCGCCAGGTTGAGCGATTGAAATGAGAGGAGGATGGTATTGAAGAGCGGATAAAAAATAATGCCAACGAACAGCACCAGCGATGGAGCCAGTAAAACCCAGAAGAGCAGCGGTCCGTTCAATCCACGCCCACCATGCGGGCGAGCCGTTGTTTTGAGTGGTTTTTGTACTTGAGATCGAAGCGTAGCCACGCTTTTACCTCCCCTCTAGATGTATTAGAGCGCCCACGGTCCCGTAGCGCGTGGCTTGCCTCGCTGGATGCCCACGGGGACGGCGAGGCAAGCCA
>JALYTT010000322.1 GCA_030854145.1 Chloroflexota bacterium
GACTTAAGACAGAAATAAGGACGGACTGGCGAGGCAAGCCACGCCCTACGGAAGACGGCACGATTCGGCTTACGTTCACGCCTATGAGGCAAGCCACGCCCTACGGACAGGACGGCGAGGCCCCATTTCCGCGTGTTCCTGGCTTAACTTGACGCCTATTGGGCGAGGCAAGCCATAGCCCCTATGCGGGTCGACGCGTGCATGGGCCATCTAGGGTCTCGACGAGCGCGCCGCGTTCTGCTACAATGCGCTCAGAACATGAGATCCGTATTGGGAGGAGGCCGACGTGACGGTAAGACAGCAACCCACGCTCGCGACAATCGACCACGTATTGAGGCGCGGCGTCGCTCTGATTGAGAAGGAGGCGGACCTGCGGCGTCTGCTGCTGGAGGGGAACAAGGGTGAGCCGCTGCGCATCAAGCTCGGCGTGGACCCCAGCCATTATGACCTGACCATCGGCCATGCCGTGGTCTTTCGCAAGCTGCGCCAGTTCCAGCTCCTGGGCCACAAGGCGGTCGTCGTGATTGGCGACTGGACGGCGCGCCTGGGTGACCCCAGCGGGCGCGAGGATGCGCGCAAGCCGCTTAGCGCCGAACAGGTGAAGGCCAACATGGCCACCTACCTTGAACAGTTCTACCGCATCGTCGATAGCCAGCAGACAGAGGTGCGCTACCAGAGCGAATGGTTCGATACCTTCGATCTTGGCGATGCTATCCGCTTGCTGGGCCATAAGACCGTGGCGCAGATGCTGGCGCGCGAGGATTTCTCCAATCGCTACAAAAACGGCCTGGAGATCTCCCTGGCCGAGCTGATGTACCCGCTCTTGCAGGGCTACGACTCGGTGGCGCTGCGCGCGGATGTCGAGATTGGCGGGACCGACCAGACCTTCAATCTACTGGTCGGCCGTGAACTGCAACCGATCTTCGGGCAGACGCCGCAGCAGATCATGACGGCGCACCTGATCGTGGGCCTGGATGGCGCGAAGAAGATGGGCAAGTCGCTGAATAACTACATCGCCATGACCGCGCCCGCCGGCGATATGTACGGCAAGCTAATGTCACTGCCGGATCATGCGATGCCCAGCTACTTTGAGACGCTGACCACTATCCCGCAGGACGAACTTGACGAGATGCAGCGCAAGATGGCGGATGGCTCGCTGAACCCGGTGGTCGCCAAGCGGCGCATGGCGCGCGAGATTGTGGCGGGCTTCCATAGCGAGGCCGTGGCCCAGGAGGCGGAAGAGGCCTTTATCCGCCAGTTCTCCGAGCGCAAGCTGCCGGAGCAGATCCCTGACTATCGCCTGGAGCGGCCAGTAGAGGTTCTCACGTTGATGGTCGATGCCAAACTGGCGGCCAGCAAGAGTGAGGCCCGCCGTCTCCTGCAACAGGGCGGCGTCACGCTCTTCCCGGATGGCGCATCTGGCGCAGCACAGGCCATCAGCAGCCCCGATTTTGTGGTGCCAGCCACCGATGGCGCAATCCTGAAAGTCGGCAAATTGCGCTACATCAGGCTGCGGGCAAGCGCCTGAGGTCAGCGGCTTGTCCCATAGGCGTACATGTATGATAATGGTGCCAGAAAGCGAGCGGCGAATCCGTAGGGGCGATGGCTTGCCCATTGACTCCAACAAATTCGTTATATCATAAAGAGGCTCCACTTGTGGTATATTTCGTGTAGGGGCGCCACTTCGGCTCCTCTTGTTCGCCGACAAGGCTCGTGCCCTACACGATGAAGAGAAAGGTGTGGAGACGATGACAGTAGAGCCACGAAGAGCACGACCCCAGACAGGAGAGCGTATGAGCGTTACAGAGTATCTTCGGCTTGATGCGCTCTTTCCCAACACGAAGTACGAATATCACGCTGGTATGATCAGATTGATGTCTGGTGGATCAGGGGCACATGCCACGATTTCCGGTAATATCTATGTGGAGCTGCGGCTCCAATTTCGCTCAGGACCATGTACCGTCTATAATTCCGATATGCGTGTCCAGGTGGCACAAGACAAATATTACTTGCCCGATATCTCTGTGACCTGTAACGTTGAGGACCGCCGTAGGGATGTCACATCCATTCGCTCTCCCCGGTTAGTTGTCGAAGTGCTCTCGCCATCGACGGCGAAAGTTGACCGTGTTGAGAAGCTCGCGGCGTACCAGGCATGCCCCACAATTGCCGAAATTGTGCTGGTCGACCAGTTTGCTCCCTATGTAGAGATCTGGCGCCGCGCTGAAGAGGATGCGAACACGTGGCACTATGCCCATTATGGACCCGGCGAAGAGGTAGAGTTCGCCAGCCTGGATGTGCGTATCCCCATGGAAGACATCTACCGCGAAATCAATTTCGATGAGCCTCTCTTAGAGCAATAACTTAATAGAGGGGGGCCGCTATCCTCATTGACTCCAAGTAATTCGTTGACAAGGCGCTTTCGTCTATCGTAGGGACCCGATGTATCGCGTCTGGTGCAATCTATCGCACGCATCCGTTGGATACGAAGATCATGAAGATACATGAAAATAGAGGAGATGTCGAATGCCACAGGCGACGATTGGTGTAATTGGCGGCAGCGGACTCTATCGTATGGAGGGCATGACCGAGGTCGAGGAGGTCGCTGTGCAGACGCCCTTTGGCGATCCCAGCGATGTCATCACCGTTGGTAAGGTCGAGGGCGTCTCCATGGCCTTCCTGCCGCGCCATGGTCGGGGACACCGCATCAGTCCGACGGAGGTCCCGGTGCGCGCCAATATCTGGGCCCTCAAGAGCCTGGGCGTTGAATGGCTGATCTCCGTCAGCGCCGTGGGCAGCCTGCGCGAGCAGATCGCTCCGCGCGACCTCGTGATCCCCGACCAGGTGTTTGATCGCACCAGGAGCCGCGTGAACAGCTTCTTCGAGGGCGGCATCGTCGTACATTGCACCTTCGCCGACCCCTACTGTTCTACGCTCAGCCAGCTCCTGCTGGAGGCGGCGCGCGAGCTGGGCGATGTTAAGGTGCATGCCGGTGGGACCTATGTATGTATGGAGGGACCACTTTTCTCGACGCGAGCCGAGTCGAACACCTATCGAAGCTGGGGCATGGATATCATCGGCATGACGGCTCTGCCGGAGGCCAAACTGGCCCGCGAGGCTGAGCTGTGTTACGCCATGATTGCCTGCGCCACCGACTACGATTGCTGGCACGAGACCGCCGAGTCGGTCACCGTTGAGATGGTCATTGGCAACCTCAGTGCGAACGTCGCCAACGCCCAGCGCATCCTGCGTAGCGTCGCCCAGAAGATCCCCGCCGGGCGCAATGCCAGTACCTGCGAGTGCTCCAGCGCGCTGGCTACTGCCATCATGACTGATCGCAGCCTGATCCCCCCGGCGGTCCAGGAGAAATATAGCCTGCTCATCGGCAAGTATATGGCTTGACAAAGCGCTCGTCCGGGTATACAATGAAGACGTTCCGCAAGGGAGATCTTCGAGTGGAACGGGCCGGTTTTCTTCCGGTCCTGCCGATCGGCGTAATCGGGTCCTGCGCGGCAGATGTCTATGAACCCCGCTAGGTCCGTGAGGAAGCAACGGTAAATGGGCCTCTCTGGGTGACGTAGGGGAGCCTGATTGCGCCGATCGGTAGGACCGGGCGAAAGCCGGTTCTCTGCTGTATTGTACTCTTCTACATTGCTACCAGGGCTTCGTTTGTGTGTGGCTCGTTCAAGATATACTGGCGAGAACTGATATATGGCGTCACAATCGCTCTACCGTAAATGGCGTTCGCAGACTTTCAATGAGCTTGTTGGTCAGGAGCCTGTTGTGCGCACCCTGCAGAACGCGCTCAGCAGCGGCAAACTGGCGCACGCCTACCTCTTCACCGGCCCCAGGGGCACCGGCAAAACAACCACCGCCCGCCTCCTCGCGAAGACCATCAACTGTCTGAACCCCCAGCATGGCGAGCCATGTAATGTCTGCCAGCAGTGTCGCGAAATCACGGCCGGCACCTCGTTCGATGTGATTGAGATCGATGCGGCCTCCAATCGCGGCATCGATAGCATTCGCGATCTGCGCGAGCAGGTGATGAGGCGCCCCGCTGCCGGCAAATACAAGGTCTATGTGCTGGACGAGGCGCATATGCTCACCACTGAGGCCTTCAACGCATTGCTCAAGACGCTGGAGGAGCCACCGGACTACGCGGTTTTTGTGCTGGCGACGACCGATGTGCATAAGCTGTTGCCCACTGTGCTCTCGCGCTGCCAGCGCTTCGACTTCAAGCGTATCACCATGCGCCAGATCGTGGCTCACCTGAACTATGTTGCTGGTGAGGAAGGGGTCAAGCTGGAGGCGGGGGCAGCGGAATTGATTGCCAGGGCAGCAGCGGGTGGCATGCGCGACGCGCTGAGCCTGCTGGACCAGGCCATTGCCTACTCTGGTACAGATATCGCGCTGGCGCAGGTCCAGGCTATGCTTGGCGTGGCTGACCCGCGCGCGATCCACACGCTGATCGCACACATCGCGGCTGGCGATAGCTCCGCCGGGCTGCACCTGCTCAATGATCTGGCCGAGGCGGGGGCCGATCTGCGCCAGGTCAATGTGCAGGCGGTGGAGTACTGGCGCGCGCTGATGCTGGCCAGGGCGGGCGCGGATATTGCGGCCATTCTGGACCGCACCGAGGACGAGGTGCGCGAGATCGACCAGGTGGCTCGCCTCTTCGCGCTGGAAGAGCTGACCGAGTGCGCGCGTATCTTCGCGCAGAACGAGCTGATCCAGAAGAACCAGGGCACGCCGCAGCTTGGCCTGGAACTGGCCTTTCTGGCATGTGTTGAAGTACACCGCCGCGCGCAGTCCGCTCAACCGCTGGCTGCCCCACTAGTGGTCGTATCTCCTGCCCCTGTACAGACTGCGCCTGCTCGCCGCCCGGCGGCAATTCCTCCTTCCTCAGAGATAAGGGTGATGCCGCCTGAGTCCAATGGCAGGAGCGTCTCTCCATCATCAATAGAGATGCCGGAGAGGCGCCAGCCGCCTCCTGCTAGCGCCATCGTGGAAGCGGTAGGTGCGCCTGAACGAGCGCAGCCGCCTGCTGGCGATGACATTGTCGTAACAGAAGAGACGGCGCAGGAGAATCAGGCTCCGCCTACCTTGACACTGGAAGAGGCCAAAAAGGGCTGGGACAACGTCAAGCGGCGTGTCAGGCAGAAAGATGCCAGGTTACAGGCATGGCTCAATGGTTGCTCTATCATCGCTATTGAAGGGACGGCTGAATCGCCGCTTGTGATGCTACAGGCGTCAAGCGGCATGCACTACGAAAACGTGAACAAGGGCGAGCGCTATCAAGTTATCGAGTGGGCCTTCGTCTTGGAGTTTAATCAGAAGTGTCGCGTGCGTGTGGTGCCGCCGGAGCAGGTGTTGTCGATCTCGAACTCGCGTATGCCTGTGAGCGATCCAGCCAGCCCTTACGCAGCCATCGCGCCCAGGACGCCGGCGGCACGGCGCGGACGCAGTAACAGCCAGCCATCTTCCGCGCCGTCACCCGCTCTGGAGCCGGTCGAGACCGAGGCAGAGATTGCACCACGACCGCCGGCTCCTGAGCCTCCACCGCCTACGCTCTCTCACGAAGATGCTAGTCCCCCCCTTGCCAGAACGAGGGTTGTGAGAGAGAATAGTATAGAGCCGCCGAAATCATCGTGGGAGCCTGTTGAGCAATATGCTCAGCGTAACGAAGTTGTGCAGGCGGTCGTGAAGACATTTGGCGCACACATCTCTGATATTCAACCAAAGTAGTAAGGAGCGAGAATCATGAATATGCGCGAAATCCAGAAGATGCAGCAGCGGCTGGAGAAGATGCAGGAGGAGCTGGAGCATAGCCACTTTACCGGCACCGCCGGCGGTGGCGCGGTGGCCATTACCGTCAGCGGCAAGTTTGATGTCACCGCCGTCAAAATTGACCCGGAGGCCTTTAACCCGGAGGACATCACCGAGCTGGAGGTCATGGTGCTGGCCGCGGCCAAAGATGCCTTTACCAAGGCTAACGAGGCCCAGCAAAAGATGATGGGCAGCGTGACGGGCGGTATGCGCATCCCAGGAATGTTTTAGTCCATGAGTGACATTGCACCACCGGTCGCAGCCCTTATCGAAGAGTTCTCAAAACTGCCGGGTGTGGGTGTGAAGACGGCGCAGCGCCTGACGTTCTTCGTCTTGCGCAGTCCCACCGATCAAGCACGCCGCCTGGCTGAAGCCATCATGCGCGTCAAAGAGAGCATCATCTATTGCTCGCGCTGCTTCAATATCACCGAAAACGACCCCTGCCTCATCTGTAGCAACACTGCTCGTGATCAGGAGATCATCTGTGTGGTGGAGGAGCCGCTGGATGTGCTGGCACTGGAGAAGACCGGCGCCTATAAGGGCCTGTACCATGTGCTGCATGGCGCGCTCTCGCCCGCCGAGGGCGTTTTCCGCAAGAATCTACGTATCGATGAGCTGGTAAAACGTGTGCAGACCATGAAGCTGAGCGAGGTAATCCTGGCCACGAATCCCAACCTTGAGGGGGAGTATACCGCGAGCTATATTAAGGATGAACTGGAACCCCTGCTGACGCCCCTCAATGTCAAGATCACCGGCCTGGCGCGCGGCCTCCCCATCGGCGGCGACCTGGAGTATGCCGATGAAGGCACGCTCAGCCGCGCTCTTGAGGGAAGGCGTGACCTGTAAGCAAGCGGAAGGATACGCCGCTACATGTCCTGCCGCAAAAGCACATCTTGACATGGGTATGAACTTATGGTACAGTCGTTCTACATTTGTGAAATAGACTGTGGAGGAGAGGGTCTATTTCCGTTTTCCATCCAGGCAAAAAGAATATCTAGTGTGTTGGAGCGGGAATTAAGAAGGACACGTCACGCGGCAAAGAGATAGACCCTGTTGTTCGTTGCCGCGAACAGGCGCGGAGCACCGGAGATTCCCTTTCTTTGCGAAAGCTGAAGAGTGTCACAAAAGGAGGAACGCGGGGGCGGTGAAGCGGGATGGCAACAACCCTGCCTGCATCCTACACCCTGGCGTATAAGGAATGAGTAAGAAAGACAAAACGATAAGTGTGAGTCCGGCTCCCGTATCTGCGGCTACGACCGAACGTGAGAAGGCTCGCGACCTCGCGGTTCAGCAGATTGAGCGCCGCTTTGGCAAGGGCTCGATTATGAAGTTGGGAGAAGCCGCAAAGGTGCATGTCGAATCCATTCCCACAGGCTCAATCGCGCTGGACCTTGCCCTGGGTGTGGGTGGCGTGCCTCGTGGACGTATCACCGAGATCTATGGCCCGGAGTCGTCGGGCAAAACCACTCTGTGTCAACATGTGATCGCCAATGTGCAGCGTGCCGGCGGCGTAGCGGCATTTATTGACGCCGAGCACGCGCTCGACCCGATCTACGCCAGTCACTGCGGGGTGGATGTCTCGAACCTGTGGATCGCGCAGCCCGATACTGGCGAGCAGGCGCTGGAGATTGTGGACCAACTGGTGCGTAGCCATGGCTTCGATGTGGTTATCGTTGACTCGGTGGCGGCTCTGACTCCACGCGCCGAGATTGAAGGCGAGATGGGCGACTCCCACGTCGGTTTGCAGGCCCGCTTAATGAGCCAGGCGATGCGTAAGCTCACCTCCATTATCAGTGGTTCTAATACGGCGGTGATCTTCACCAACCAGTTGCGTGAAAAAGTGGGCGTCATGTTCGGCAATCCTGAGACCACTTCTGGCGGTAAAGCCCTGAAGTTCTATGCCTCGGTGCGCCTGGATATTCGCCCGACCGACACCATTAAGCAGGGGCAGGACGTGGTTGGCCGCCGTACCCGCGTCAGGGTGGTCAAGAACAAGGTGGCCCCTCCCTTCAAAGTGGCAGAATTCGACATCATGTACAGCGAGGGTATTTCCCGTGAGGGTGGCCTGATCGATATGGGTCTTGAGATGGGTCTGGTCAAGAAGAGCGGCGCCTGGTTCAACGTTGGCGATATCCGCCTGGGCCAGGGTCGCGAGAATGCCAAGGATTTCCTGCGCCAGAACACCGATGTCGCCTCCGCCCTGGAGGAGCAGATCCGTGGCAATATGATCAGCTTCCGCACCGGCGAGGTAGAGGCAGAAGAGGAAGAGGAAGAGCTTGAGGAGGTCGCGCTGCCAGAAGAGGTATAGCGCTTCAGTTTCCGTTAGAAGGTAGGGGCGCCGTTTACAAGCCCGGTTGGCAGGCAGATGACATCTGCC
>JALYTT010000323.1:0-3601 GCA_030854145.1 Chloroflexota bacterium
TCTCTGAATGGAGAGTAAAGACCCAGGACAGAGCGCGCTGGAGATCTCTTCCTCTGTCCTGCACTGCGGCTACTTTTGTTAGTAACATTTTGAACCACACTGGTTCGATTTTACAGTATCGTAAACACCTGGGGAGCCGTGCATATACGTCCGTTGGAAGTATTGCGTAATGAATAAAGAGTGAGGAAACATCCTCAATGGGTTCTATTGCCCATTGAGGATGTTTCCCCTTTTTCTTATGAAAGATGATACGCACGTTGTGTATACGAAACCTGAGAGGAGAACTAGCCTTGTCATCTCAACGAAGTCTATTACGCACCTATGGAATAGTGTGTGGGATGTTCATTCTTGGTATACCTTTTGCCATCCTCCTGGCATCCTGGTTCGCATCTGATCCCTATTACGCCGACGGACGGATCAACCAGATCGTTGTAAGTGTATTCCTGGCATGCTGGTTAGTACTGAGCAGCCTTTTAGTCCGCAAGGTGAAGGTTACCTATTGGTGTATCCACATCGCCGTGTGGATGATAGGAGGTGGTATAGCCTTCTATCAAGGATCGCTAAGCAAATCTGTCGTCGAGGGTTGGAAATTGCTCTTCTTCTGGCTTCTTCTCCCTCTTGGAATATCCCTGGTACTGATCATCCTTTACAAACTGGGAATCTCTGCTCTGTCACACAGCACCATCTTCCGTCATACAGATCACCAGCCAGAAGCAGAAGATCCACGAGGGAGAGAATACCAACAGGGAAGCCTGAGAAAATAGCAGGCCACGTATTCTTCCAGTATTTTAGCCCGTGCCATAGTTCCGGCACGAGCAAAATACTGATGGACGTATTCTGCGTTCAGGAGTGCTGAAAGAGAGCAAGCCCAGCCTCTGGAAATCCAGAGTGGAGGGCAGCATATCGCAATAATCTATCAGGGGGTGGTGATGGTGCCATCAGCGTTGACGTGAAGAGCCACATGGGCCAATGGTCTGGTCGCGGGTCCCTGGACAACAGCCGCATTCCTGGCAGGATCAAAGATCGAACCATGGGCGGGGCAGACCAGCATATGCGTGTTCGGATCGTAGTTCACAGCGACCCCTTCATGGGTGCAGGCGCGCTCATAGGCGGCAAAGTTGCCATCGGGGAGATGGATAAGCAGGCTGTCCTTGCCATCCGCCGGATTGGTAAAGTCGCTCGACGAGTTCACGGCCAGGTTCTTCGCACCGATGACTGTGCCATTATGCGTCGGCTTGCCCTTAGGCACATTAGGGCCGGTGCCTGTATTTGGCGGCGCCGGCACGTTGCCCTGGGGCGCCATCATCTGCGGATGGAGCAGGGTGCCCAGCATATGCTCCACGCGCTTGCCAGCAAATACGTAGGTGCCGGTCGCCAGCACGGCGACGCTGCCGGTCGCCAGAAGGGCTACGACCTGGCGCCGCTTCTTCTTGTCGCGCCGGCGCATGGGAGGCATGACCCGCGACTGGGGCACAGCGGCACTAGAGTCGTGCTGCTCCATCGGCGGCAGCATCAGGGGGCGCCTGGGCTCGCGATTTTCCACCTGTTCCGCGGCTCTGGCCGGCGCCGCTTCTGGCCTTTCGACTCTAGTGCGCATAGGGGTTGCGCCCGACCACCAAGCAAACGAATCCAGGTCGGGATCATCGGTCATTACCGGAGGCAAGGCGGAGGCCTTTGGCGCACCTGGTCTGGGGGTCGAAGCCAGCTCATCTGTTTCGCGCGGGAGCTGGCTCGTTGGTCTGGTCGCCTCGAAGCGGCCCCCGGTGACAGCGACGGTCTGAAACGGCTGGGCCTGCCAGGCATTCTGGGCGCCATCATCGTTCGCCAGAGACCTCGTCGCGCCGGGAGCGGGCATGCGCGCCGCCGGGGTGGCTGGCACGGCGCGGAGGCGATCAGTGACGATGGGGGACTTCAACTGCCATTGTTCCGGCGAGGTCGTAAGCGCATCGTCATCAAGGTCGGCATACGGTGCCACATCGAAATCCCGCGTCCTGGCAACCTGGGTGGCGGGGGCCTTCTTGCGGCCCCGCACCACCAGCCCGTAGGCAGCCGCGAAGTCGCCGGCGCGCTGGAAACGCTGAGCCGGGTCGCGGGCGAGGGCCTGGGCGAGCACCTGCTCGATGGCGGCCGGCGCCCCCGGACAGAGTTGTTGCAGCGAGGGCAGCGGCTGCTGGACATGCTGCTGCGCGACCGCCAGCGAGTCCGGCCCGGTAAAAGGCGGCTTCCCGGTTAAGAGTTCAAAGATCATGATGCCAAGCGCGTAGATATCGGCGCGCGCATCCACCTGCTGGCCCTGCACCGCTTCGGGTGCCAAATATTCGGGTGCGCCCAGGAAGGTGCCCCCCAGGCTGAGCAGGTGCGCGTATGGATGGTCACTCTTCCCCACATCGCGCAGTTCCAGGATGCGTACCAGCCCGAAGCCGGCCACTTGCAGGTTGTGCTCGTCGCCGCGCAGCAGGATATTGGAGGGCTTCAATGCACGATGCACAACACCTTTGCTGTGGACATAATCCAGCACCTCAGCGACCTGTTCCAGAACTTCCAGGGTGTATGCCGGCGCGTAGCGGCCCTGCCGTTTCAGCACATTGGCCAGGGAACCTTCCGTTACATAGGGTGTGACGAGGTAGGGGTAGCCAAGGTGTTCGCCATAACTGTAGATGGGCAGCAAATGTGGATGATTCAGCGCGGTGAGCGCGGTGGCCTCCTGGTTGAAACGCGCGATAAAGCGGTTGCGCGCCCGCACCGAAAACTGCTCAGGAATGATAAATGTGGTGAGAGCGACAGGCTGGTTCTGCACCGGCTGCCGGGCAAGATAGACGGCGCTCAAACGCGCGCGGCTGAGCAATTGCTCGACGCGATACCCCCCCACTATCTGCCCTATAAGCTGGTCTACTTGTTGTGTCGTCTGCATAGCATCTTCCCTGAACAAGGCGTGACCCTTGCTATCGCTACATATCTTTCTATTCGTCTATCTGACTGCCTCAACGCCACACGCATAGAACGTGCGGCTCAAAAGCGGAAGGTGTTGCTGATACTCTCTAAAGGAGAGGATACATAGCATATCAACGTGCGTCAATCTGACAATCTCAGGGATAGGACTTGTGGGTAAGCATCTTAGAGAATACACACACCTCCTGGCTCCAACGGCGGTCGGAGGAGACCGTCTCGAAAGTGATTGGGGATGTGACTGAAGAGAAGCTACGGCGCAACCTGCAAGCGCTGGTACGTTGGCTCGTTCTTTGCAATTTGACGCCGTTTCTTCGATATGTTACTATTGTTTTACGTACTATCGTGTATCGTAAACGCGCTGCCCGAAACGCTTCCCACACCAAAGTAATCAACGATAGAGGAGCAGATCAATGTTCGGATTGCGCTTCTGGGGACTCTCAGCGCTCTACGCAGGCGCTGCAGCCCTGATCATTGGCATTCCAACCGTGCTGATTCCCAGCGGCATTTTCACTCGCATGACACCTACAAGTCCACAGGATTATATTATCTGGGCCATCTCGGCAGTATTGATTGGGCCGGTGATGGCGCTTGCCATGCTCTATCCAGCCGCGCCAAAGAAAGGCAGGGCTTTGGAGTGTACCCGGAATACAGG
>JALYTT010000323.1:3611-8179 GCA_030854145.1 Chloroflexota bacterium
AACGGGTACACTCCAAAGCCCTGCCAAAGAAAGGCGCCTCAGCTAATATGCTCACAGGGGGGAGACGTGTCCTGGCTGGCTTCTTTCTCTCGTTCTTCTCGGTCGGCTGCCCAATTTGCAATAAACTGGTTGTCTTCCTACTCGGTTTAGGTGGAGCGATGACATTCTTCAATCCACTGCGACCATTCCTGGGAATCGCCTCCATTGTCCTGTTAGCCGTGACGCTGTTTCTCCGGGTACGCGTCCTGCGTCATGGGTGCGCGGTTCAATTCAAGAAGACCAACGCGGAGGCCAGTTAGCATAGAAATACTGCATGGAGTCGTCAGGTTTCAGGACAGGCAGGATACCCATCGCGCATACATGTTCACAATAGCCCGCCAGGTCTAGAAAAGGATACAGAGTGACTACGCGCCATAGTGGTTTACTACACGTTTTTATCAGCATATGTATTTTTGCGTTGCTGGCACTTACTTCCTGTGCTCAGACCTCTGCTCCTGGTACGTATGGACCAACCAGAACTGCCATTTCCTCACCTACGCGATCTATTGTGTCTCCTCCCATTACGGTAACTCCGACTCCTCCCATCACCCCTTCCCCAACGAGTATCAGGACGGCTCCAGCGCGCTATACCGCGCATATTTTTTTGCAAGGGGTGGGACGCCCCGATGACCTGGCGTTTGACCCGCAGGGGCGATTGCTCTTCAGTGACGAATTCAATGGCACCATCAGCAGGATCAACGCCAATGGTTCCGTGACCCGCCTGCTCATTGACAGGGCTGGCCCAGAGGGTATGGTGGTCAGGCCAGATGGCGCCATCATCTTCGCCGAGCAGGACACGAACCGTATCATGGTTCTGGATGCAGGAAGCGGAACTCCCAGGATGCTCCGTACCCTGCCCGGAACACCGAGCACTGCATCCTGCAAGCATGGAGTGGATGGCATTGCATTCGACCCCACCACGAACACAATAATCGTGCCGGATAGCCCGACGGGCGCAGTCTACCGTATGAGCCTGGATGGAAAGTCATTCATCTCGCTGGCCACCGGCATTGTGCGGCCCGTCGGAGCAAGCGTTGATAGCAGGGGGAATATCTTTGTTGCCGACGAATGTGGTGGCTCCGTCTGGCGCATCACGCCCAAAGGCAAAACGACCCGCATAGGCGGCTTCGGCATGCCGGATGATGTCGTGCCGGACGGTTATGGCAATGTACTGGTAATCGATCTCCAACCTGCTATTCACACGCTCATTCGTCTAGACCCAACAACAGGCAAGCGTGTGACGCTGGCAAGCCGGGGCTACATCGAGCCGCAAGGTCTCGCCATTGATACACATGGAAATATATATGTTGCCGACGATTACGCGAATATCATTATGAAATATACCCCCGCATAGCGTTTTGCTCTCCCTTTAGAAAGGTTACTAAGCCCATGAGAAGGCCTGTTCTATCCCTCATCGTGTTCATGTTCCTCGTTAGTAGTATTGTCGTCTTATTCGGTACGTATTGGGACGATGCCTGGCATACCGACAGGGGACGCGATAGCTTCACAACTCCACCGCACCTCCTTCTCTCTGGTGGTGTCCTTGTCTACTGGCGCGGCCATTGTACTGTGGTCAGTGATGTCATTCCGCCAGGAAAACTCCATTCGGCAGGTTCTCCGCTACCCGCCGCTTTTGTTAGCCCTGATCGGCGATGTTGTCACATTGGCTTCGGCGCCCATCGATAACGCCTGGCACACCGCCTTTGGACGCGACGCGTTTTTGTGGAGTCCACCCCACCTGCTGGGTATCGTCGGCTTGCTGGCCGTTGGAAGTGGCATATTGCTGGCTGCCGGTCAGCAGCTAGGTCGGCGTGGCTATCTTGTGACAAGCGCTGTGGGAGCACTTGTACTCTGCGTCTCACTTGTACCGGTGATGGAGTACGAGTCTGATGTTCCCCAGTTCGCATCTATCTGGTATTTGCCGGTCCTTACCGTTTGTTCGAGATGGCATCCACAAATCAGCATTGCATATGATCGATACCATCGCTCTGGGAACAAGGCATCATTCGTCCTTGAGTCCTCCTTACCTCGTGACCAGCCTGGTTGTCCTTAGTGAGGTACGCTGTATGATAGAATATCTCCATGAAAAGCGAAAGAGACAGTTTTGATGCATGGCGCCACGATTGGACGCGCCGCGACGTGCTGGCGGCAGGGGGCATAGCGCTCCTGGGGTTGGCAGGGTGCGAGACGAGCGGCGCCTCTCCCACGCCCTCTGTGACGAGCCAGGCAATGCCCTCGCCTTCTCCTGCGAACAGCACGCCTGGCTCGTCGCCTACCAGCATCCCTGCATCACCGGTGACACTGGCCTTTACCGGCGATGTGATGTTCGGGCGCACGGTGAACAGCCATATGCTGGCGACCACTGCTCGCGACCCATACCCCTTTACGCACACAGCGGACGTGCTACGCGGCTTCGATCTGACGATTGGCAACCTGGAATGCGTCATCTCCCGGCAGGGAACGCCGGTCCCCAAGACCTACACCTTTCGGGGGGACCCGCGCGCCTATGAGCGCCTGCTCACTGCCGGATTTGACCTGGTGTCCGTCGCCAACAACCACAGCGGTGATTACGGGAAGGCCGCCTTTCTCGATGAGTTCTCCACCCTCCCACTGCACGGCATCACGCCCATCGGAGGCGGCCACAACAAACGGCAGGCGCACCTGCCCATCGTGAAAACCGTGCGCGGGACCACGGTCGCCTTTCTGGCTTATGATGAGATTGTACCCCTCTCTTTTGCAGCCACCGCGACCACGCCCGGTCACGCCTGGCTCAATGAGGCCGACCTGCGCTCTGATATCGCGCAGGCGCGCCCGGTAGCCGATTTCGTGATCGTTTTTGTGCATTGGGGTATCGAATACGTGACCAGTATGAACGCCCACCAGCGCGCACTGGCTCAGGCCGCCATTGATGCGGGGGCCGATCTCGTGGTGGGGGCGCATCCCCATGTGATCGAGCCGCACGAATTCTATAAAGGCAAGCTCATTGTCTATAGTCTGGGGAATTTTGTCTTCGATAACATGTATGAAGAGGTGGTCCGCCGGGGGAACATCCTCACTGTGAGCATCCAGAAACAGCAGCTTCTCACCTGGAAACTGCTGCCTACACGCATCGGCGATTGGGGCGAACCCTCGTTGCTCCAGCAATAAGAAAAGACCGGGAGCAAATGGTCCTGAAGCCATTTGCCCCCGGTCTTTTACGTGTGGTTCATTGCATCGCGCTACCGCTCACACAATCGGATTGACGATAGTCAGCAGCAGTGCAATCAACCCGACCAGGATCAGAAGACCGATGATCACCGAATAGACATCACGATGGATTCGCTGGAACATGTTTCTCACTCACCTTTCTTCGGCTTTCATTGATGGTTGTTGCACCATCTGTTCATTCGTGTGTGATTGGCTTTGCTTCTCGGGTTTGCGTGGCCAGGTGTCATGGACACGCCCCATCTGGGCAAACAGCACGATGAACGCCACACCCGTGACCGCGAGCCAGGGAAGACTGATGCCCTGACCAGGCTCAAACATGCCTGTCAGACCGCGACCGAGCCCATAAATCCCGATCACGGATGCACCCAGGAAGATGATGAACTCCATTCCTCTGCGCTGGCTGTCTCTCTGCTGCTGGTTCATTCTCCACCTCCCGCTGCTTCTATCTCTCCCCCATGCGTCGCCCCATGCCGTTCCCTCCAGGCGGGTTTCTCAAAATCGCCTTTGACTGGGTAGCGGTAGATAAAGCGATAGAGCTTGAGGTACCTGGGGATGTCGCGCACGCCTGGAACCAGGGGAATGAAGAACAGCAAGAATGCCGCGAACAGCAGGTTCCAGAAAATGAACCCTGGGCCTGAGACCCCACCTGGAAAGTAGACGTGGAATACTGCTGGGATGAACAGGTACCATGGTCCGACCGAGAACCCACGTTCCTTCACCATACCCCACTGGTCGTCCGTCAGACCCTGCCCCACAGCCGTATTGAGCATCTGCGGGTGGTCGTAGAGCCAGATATTCGTGAGATGGTAGGAGTGTCCTGGATCTATTGCCTGCAGGTACTGCTGCAGGTAGCCGTTCTGCGCCAGGTGGAGATCCGCTGTGAGGAGCACGGGAACCGGGCCGAAATCCCCTTGCAGTGTGTCGATCTTGGAGAAATCAGGACTGGGGATGCCTGTACTCATGGCACTGCCACCTGATGGAGTGATCGTGCCGAGGGCTTTGTCGTAATTAGAGGCCCACGTTTGCTGTTGAGCCGCGCTCGCTCCATCGTAGGTCGCGATGGCCTGTTGGAGAGTGCTCGATCCCAGCAGGGGAGCCGCCTGGCGCAGCGGATTGAGCACAAAGGTCTGGCCCGGGTCGCCCACGCCAAACTCCTGCGCGTTGGCGCTCGAGGACGCGGTGCCGTCCAATTCCTGTGTGAACGCCAGGATTGCCCCACCTGGATCGGCCTTTGTGACGCCCGCGATCGTATCTTTCGGCCAGTTGGGCGATCCCACGGCAAGCGCTAGCACAGCCACCACCACCAGGAGCACCAGGGAGAG
>JALYTT010000324.1 GCA_030854145.1 Chloroflexota bacterium
GGACTGTAGTACTAGAAGCGTTGCTCTCTCCTTCTCCTGTGTTACGCAGGAATTTCATAGACGCCGACACGGTGCACAAGCCCATCCAGGCAATCAGCTTGCGCCCTTTCACTCGTATCTCATCGGCTTGCACATGCATCAGGTCCAGTTGCCCTTGTTCAACCAGCTCTTTGTGCACCTTTTGACAATGGCCTCCCGCTCGATCGCGCCAGTCCGCTACGGTTCGTTCATCCAAATCAAAGGCATGGACAATGGCTTGGACCGGGCATCCGTAGGAAAGGAAGGTCACGACAATACCAATGAGCTCCTTCGGTTTACGCACCCCCTCGAACATCGTTCCTCGTCGGGCGCTGAACGTCTTCTTGCACACCTTACAGCGATAGCGTTGTCGATTGCGATCATGGATCACAATCGTGCCCCTCCCTTTTTGGCCTCACGGCCGAACACTGCGAATGGGGGCACAATACCTTCGACGGTTCCATTGGCTCTGAAGTACTTGTTTGCATAAGCACATCTTGCCAGGATCCGTCATGTTTTTCAATTCACCCTCCTTCACCACTTAGTGAAGTCCTACCCTTATCAATATAAGCGGAGAAAAACAAACGGTTATTATGTGTGCTGAAGCTGTTCCGTGGCGTTGCCACCGCTCACTTATTGGTGATGCGTTACTCGTTCGCAATATACAAGTAGAAGACATTATGAACGAAAAAGGAAGTCGTCCTCATAAACTGACTTCATTTGCAAAAGTTGCTGGGAAAACAATTACGTATCCTGTGATTATCTAGCTTGTTGGAACGAAAGAGGCAATTCCAGTCGGTGTAGTAACGTAAAAGTGATTATCAGGACCATAAAAAACGCCTATCAGGCTCCATGGTATTCCGCTTTTATACACAACTTCCGGGGTGGCATCCCTGTTGCGTCCCATGAGAAAAGTTCAGGCGCGCAACGTTCATCCCGGCGCGCATCAATTGTTCGATCCGTTCCTCACCAAACTTCCGTCTGCGGATGCTCCTCTCTTCAGAGATGGGGAGGAAGTAGGGATTCCTTGTGGAGGTGGGGGGCCTGGCCAGGCCCCCCACTCTACAGCCCTGCCCATCTATAGTCATATCCGTCCGCTCGTTGGACCACCTGACAATAGCGAGCATTGATCCCATCAAGCTTGCCCACTCGGAAGGAGCCAGAGGCTCGCACAGCTACCCGCCCCAGGTGGATGCCCCGTGTCTTGAGATGCTCTGGGACCACCGCCCGTACCAGATCGCCCGTAGAGAATCCTCGAATGCGCTTCATCCTGGTCAAGTAGCCTCGCGGGAAACCAGAATCGGTGACATTGGTTCGCTGATAGCTCCCCCGTCCTTGTGCCGTGATGGAAAGCCGCTTGAGTTTCCCAGCCTGAACACCAGCAAGCTCCCCGACACAGAGAGCATCCAGACAGTGCTTTTTCTCCATGTCAAAGCGATCGCGGTTCCATCTGGTTCGCCCGCCGCTCCAGGTGCGAATCGGCAGGCCAAGAACATGAAGAGCCTCAACGAGCGCATAGCGGGTGGCGTTGACCGCTGCTGCATCCCGGAGCGGTTGCCTAGCCCTGGCTTCAACCTCTGGGTGGCCGAACTCAGTGGCAGTTTGATTCCCTTTGGCCGTATTATAGTCGTGGCAACTCAGAACCAGGTTGCTAACACGGTTGGAGCCGTCCCGACTGCGAGGCAGGATGTGATCAAGTTCAAAGGGCGTTTCTCCACGGCCACAGTAGACGCACCGATGCCCAAACTTTTCCAGCAGATAGCTCCTGACCTCCCAGCCAAACAACTCCCCTCTCTGGTACTCGACGCCGGTGAGTTCGGGATTCTGGATCAGGGCCAGGTCGAACTTGACTCGTTCAACCTCAATCCGACTGAGCGGAACCCATCGACGATACCGCTGCGCCCAGGTGAAGACATTGCCAATACGCGAACGCAGGGACGGCGGCAACCACCCACGAGAGCGGGTCCGGTTGGCAAAGCGAGGCGAGCGGTGCCGCAGGTTGGCACTTCTGCGTCGGCGACGATACACTGCTCGTTGCTGCATGGCATGATGTACTGGCTCCCCGCGATGGGAGAGGTCAGCAAGATGCAGTGCGTGATGGACCTCGCCCTCTGGCGTCTGCTCCACCCGAACCAAGGCAAAGCCAGTGGTCTTCGAGCCTGGGTCGAGTTTGAGAACTACTGGTTGCACCGCACTCGCTTCTCGCTTGCGATCCTTGAGCCGGATGGTAAAGGGGACGAGCCGATGCACCACTGCTCGCTTGTGGGCAAGCAGCAGACGCGCTCGTTTCTCCGAACAGGGCATCAGCGGCTGCTTCTGGGTATCCAGGACGAACACGGTCATCACAGAGTCCTTTCTTTTTGCCTCCCAAAGGAAGACCCCCGTAAGGGGCTGGTGACGGCTCTGGGGCGGCGTTCCCAGAACGCTCCTCTCGCCAATGGTCCTCCGGCTTGTTGGGCTAGTCGCCCCGCCCGACACCCCGAACGGGCTGTTAGCGACCAGCGATAGAGCCAGGAATTGAGGTGGCGTTCCTGGGTATCGTGACCGGACGAACGGAGTTCCTTCGTCTCCCTGCCTGTGGGATCAGGAACTCAGGCTGGACAACGACGGACTTGCGGCGGACCGCAAGCCTCACGCTTCAGCGCGGGGGTCGTTGACTCTCCGTGGCAGGTCCAATCGTACAGACGATTTTCGTCCGCCGCAGGTGAACATCCCTCTTCAGTCCCGCATTTTTGCCAGAATTTGGGTACGCAAGCATCTCAGGATTTCTTTTCATGTGTGCTTGTATGGTGCTTTTCGTCCTTCTTGATCATTTTGAGCGCAGAGCCTTTATGCATTGCTTCATGGTCTGTCTTATCACTTGTAATCAAGTATTGGGGCTCATCTTCCGAAGCATGCACTGTATAGCCCTTAAAAGGTATTTCCGCAGTAATCTTTTTGATGATGGTGCCGCTTACTCTGCCAGCTTCCGAGTTCCACTCTACATGATCTCCAACGTTGAAATCGTCTTTCATAGTTCCTCCTTCGTATTCTTATTGTCCTTCGATCATTGTATTCATATCAACTATAGCTGATTATCTTATCGTGCAGCAAGGAGGCGCAATGTACCTCATCCGTAAAAATGGACAACGTCCGAGTACCTCACGATCAAAAAACGCTGACAGGTCTATAGAAACAAGAGGACCTGCACCTGATTGCAGCACTATTAGGCGTAGGCTTGATTGCATCTGATTGTGACTGCTTTGTGATTGCTCTTCCTGCTTTCTCGCCCGATAGTGTGCTATGCTGCTACTGTATCGGGTAACGATACAATAGCAGCGTCTGAAAAATCCCTTGTATCTACCGCACAAGGACGTACAGCACAGCATCAGACACGCTCATATGGAACCCAACGCTACCATCTCGTCATGTGCTACACGTACTGTGCCTTTCTCTTGTTTCACGACGCAGACAGAAAGGAAGGAGGTGACGTATGCAAGTCCGAGAACGCCTCTCTGCACTCTCCTCAGAGGCTCCTGATGGAGTCCTGGTAGGACAAGCCCTGGCAGGCGACGAGCGTGCCTTTGAAACCCTGGTACGGCGCTATTCTGCTCTATTGTTTGATTGCACCTACCGCTACATGAGAGACGACGATCAGGCAGGTGATGTGGTACAGCACGTCTGGCTCCAACTGTATCTTTCCTTGCCAACACTGCGTACAGAAGAACCGCTGCCTGGATGAACTGCGCCGGAGGCGAAGGAGATGTATGGTGTCCTTCTCTGAGCTGGAGTTGGAAACTGATGAGGAGGAACTCTTGCCCCTGGAAAATATACCTGACTTCCACCCGTTGCCAGAAGAGATTGCGGAGCATCACGACCTGCAACACACGCTTCGACTGGCGATTCAAGCGTTACCTCCAAAGTTCCGCGCGGTGGTGCTTTTACGCTGCGCAGGTCAATTGAGCTTTTCTGAGATTGGGCAGGCACTTCAGATGCCAACGGCGACGGCAAAGACCTACTTCTATCGGGCTCGTCCGCTGCTTAAAGCACAGCTCACAGCGCAGCTCTTGTACAGTAGTGGGACGGGATATCTTCCTGCGCATATGGCTCACGGCAACCTATGAGCGATAAACGAAAGAGCAAAGGGACAATCGTTCATTCCCATCCCTTGCTCAAGAACAATGACTCTCTCTCTGACCTGGGGTCACATCAGCTGTCATGAGCCACAACGGAGCGAGCAATGTGTATGGCACGTCACGTTGTATACATGAAGGGCGACTCGCCTCTGTCTTGAGAGGCGATTGCAATCCGCGTTCCTTATCAGAAATGGCAATCGACTGTGTGAATGCTTCGTGACGTGATTATGGCGGACACGATTGATCGTATTTCTATAGAGAATGGATGTGAGAGATACTAGGCCGCAGAGGCACGGGGGTCTCCTACACATTCGATACGGAAGACGTGAGCAACGTGCTTCCAACATGAAAAAAGGAGTACTCTATGTTTGAGCATATTCTGGTTCCCCTGGATGGATCGACACGAGCTGAGGAAGCTCTTCCCATTGTAGCGCGTGTCGCACGCGCTGCGGGCAGCTCTGTGGTTCTGCTGCAAGTGGTGAGTTTTCCTATGAGCTATGGTTATAGTAGTAGTCTGGGTCTGAACTATGGTTATAGTGGCGGTCTGGATTCCACCCTGTTGATCTCAGAGGAGGTCGGTGAAACAGAGCAGACCGAAGCTGCTGCATATCTGACACGCATTGCCCACTCCGACCTGTTCGCGGGAATCACCACAACCACTGAAGTTGTCTTTGGACTCCCTGCTGCACCCCATATTCTCGCTCTCGTGGAGCAGCAAGCGGTGAACCTTATTGTCCTGTGCAGCCACGGGCGAACGGGCTTTCTCCGTTGGGTGTTGGGGAGTGTGGCCCAACAGGTCATCCATCACAGCCGCGTGCCGGTGCTGGTCTTGCGCGAGGGGGGAGCGGCACTTCCTGCTCTGCATGCCGGTGCTGCCCACTCGCTCTGTGCTGCTGTCGCATTGGATGGCTCTCCCCTGGCAGAGACGGCGCTGCTTCCCGCCGCGCACCTGGTCGCCGCGCTGGCCCAGCCCGCACAAGGAGTCGTCCATCTTCTGCACGTGGTCAAGCTGCGCACGTCCGCGTCTGATGAAGACGTCCTCTCCCAGCGTGATGCCGAGGGAGTGGAACACGCGCAGGCGTACCTGCAAGGCGTGCGCGAGCACCTGCTTGCGCAGACGAGCGACCTCAACCTCCGGGTAACGTGGTCCGTCACGCCTGCTCAGGATGTCGCAGGGACCATCGTGACCACCCCAGAAAAGGGAACGGGAAGCACAGGGGAGAACGGTTGCGATGTCCTCGCCATGGCAACGCATGGCCACGGAGGAGTAGAACAGTGGGTCATGGGCAGTGTGACCGAGCGCGTCCTGGGGGCCAGCACCGTGCCGGTGCTGGTGATACGACCCCCTCAGGACGCGTTGCACACATAGGAGAGCAAGAGAAGTGCCTATCTGCCCCAGGGTGTAAGGATCGTCAGGTTCGGAGCTGATACCTTGTGTATGCTCCAATTGAGGTGAAACAAGGAAGAAGTCTGGTAGCCGCAAAGTAGAGAAGAGCGGCTCAGTTTTCCTCTCTCTTCGTGCATTCTATAAGGAGTGTCCCATGAACTATATCAATGACAAAGGGGCCATTGAACTGTTGCGCAAGGCCGGTTGTACAACCTTAGAAATAGATCGGTTACGTCGGCTTCGTCGAGAGTACGCTGAAAAAGGGAGGGATCGGGCTTCTCAAGACCATCGTCGCCCTGGATTTGCCAGTTGGCTGGAGACATTTCTGCAAGAAGGATTGCGGTTCTCTTCTTTCTGGTTGTGGTGATACGGTCTCCGAAGAAAAGAAGGAAATGCGCATGATTCAGGAATCTTTTCTTGTACAACCAATCGCTCCTTTTCGTTTAGATTTGACCGTGTGGGCTTTGCGCAGAAGAGCAACAAATAGCATCGATCAGTGGAATGGGACAGACTACACGCGTGTGCTTCTTGTTGACGATGTCCCGGTCAAAGTATGTGTAGCGCAACGGCAAAAAGCACCTACTCCGGAACTGCTGGTCAACGTGTGGAGTACCGTACCGATTGAGTGCCTCTCATCACGCGTGGGAGAAGTACTCCGGCGCATGCTTGGCTTCGATATCGATCTCTCTGGATTTTATACAGTGGCAAAGAGCGATACAACACTCTCTGCGCTCTCTCAACACTTCCTGGGAATGAAGCCCCCTCGTTTTCCGAGTCTGTTCGAAGCATTCCTCAATGCGTTTGCCTGCCAGCAGATCACGCTGGATGTAGGAATGTTGCTCCTGAATCGGTTGACAGCAATGTATGGGATCACATTTGATGATGGCCAAACCGTTTGCTCTGCTTTCCCACGACCAGAAGAGATAGCAACCACTTCGGGAGAGAGCCTGAGAGCGTTAGGGTTCAGTCATCAGAAGGCACGAGCCATGATAGAACTGGCAACAGCACTCGTGCAGGAACAACGAGATTTTTCGCTGCTTGAAGGCATGAACAATGAAGAGGTGAGTACATCCATATCGCCAATACGAGGTGTTGGCCGTTGGACGGCGGAATATATCTTGCTGAGAGGATTAGGAAGAATTGATATGTTTCCAGGAGATGATGTCGGCGCACAAAATAATCTACAACGTCTCCTCCATCTTGTTGAAAAACCGTCCTATGCAACAATCAAAGTCGCCACAGCGGCATGGCAACCCTATGCAGGACTCGTTTATTTTCATTTACTGCTTGATAATTTGGCGAAGAAAGGTGTCTTACTGGAGAGGTGAGAGAAAGTGACTGTTGGATGTAGGATTGATGGCAACTGATTGTGACTGTTTTGTGATGTGTATCGTGTCTGCATCAACGGTTTTCGGGTTACACTACCTTTAGGAATACATCGTTTTGTGCTATGCTGCTGCGTTTAAAACATGGCTATCTCATTGGGTGAGAGGAACACTGATACTTGCACCTGGTGCTCACGAATGGAGGCAGAGGTTGGGCTTCTATGGGGACGCGGGCAAGCTGGCAGCTGTTACAAGACCGCCTGCCATAGGACAGTGGCTCTCTTTGCCCGCACAATGGCAGTTCAGTGAAGGAGAAAGTGCCATGACCACGCCGAAATTGATGGTAGCCCTGAAGCGCGTCTACGACGAGCCGGGCGATGGCACCCGTGTGCTGGTGGAGCGACTCTGGCCTCGCGGGTTCTCCAAGAAACGCGCGCACGTCGATCTCTGGCTCAAGGAGATCGCCCCAAGCAGCGAACTGCGCCGATG
The DNA here is from genome assembly GCA_030854145.1 of Chloroflexota bacterium. The sequence continues at coordinate 7,335 of JALYTT010000324.1, forward strand.
GTATGGTCATGACCCGGAGAAATTCGCGGAGTTTCGCCGCCGTTATGAGACCGAGTTAACATCTGAGACCGGACAGGCGGCCCTGGCACAACTGCGCGAACTGACGAAGCAGGGACCGGTGACCCTGGTGTTTGCCGCTCACGATACCGAGCATGCTAATGCCATCGTACTCCATGACCTGCTGCTACGTGACTCCTGATCCGAAGGAGAGGGAAAGTGGACCATTGTGGTCGCCCGGATGAGACATACCAAGGAGATAGCACTATGACCAATTCGTTAGTACACCTCAAGGCCCTGGGGCAAAGTATCTGGTACGATGATATTGATCGGGGCGAATTGCGCTCGGGTCTGTTTGGGCGCCTGATCGACGAGGATGGCATCACAGGCGCGACGGGCAATCCCACCATTTTTGAACACTCGATTAGCAATGACACGACCTATGATGAGCAGATGCAGCGACTGATTGCTGAGGGAAAAAGTGCACAGGAGATCTATGAAGCGCTGGCAATGGACGATGAGCGTCAGGTGGCAGACCTGCTCCGCCCCATCTATGATCGGACGAGCGGGCAGGACGGGTTCGTGAGCATCGAAGTGTCACCCTACCTGGCACACGATACCGCAGACACCCTGGCAGAGGTACGTCGCTTCTGGCACACGATTGCTCGCCCGAACCTGATGGTGAAGATTCCAGCGACACAAGCAGGGATCCCCGCTATTCGCCAGGCACTCTCCGAGGGCATCAATATCAACATCACGCTCATTTTCGCAATCGAGAACTACCGTCAGGTAGTCGAGGCCTATTTGAGCGCGTTGGAAGAACGCAGCACCAA
>JALYTT010000325.1 GCA_030854145.1 Chloroflexota bacterium
TAAGGCGGCTTGGGAGGCTGAATGGCAATTCATAACACCGAATAGGCGAACGCGCTCCTGAAGCCCTCTCACATGCTAAGTAGGACTGTAGTACTAGCCACCAGCGTTGACTGGCAAAATCATGCCGTGGGAGACGGACATGCCGATCATGAGCACCGCGATCAGGCCGAAGTAGAGCAGGGCCAGGGTGACGCGCGTCATGCCTGGCACGCTGTAGTACGCCTGGGACTCAGGTGTGTCGGCAACTTTGCGGCGCGCCCAGAGCTGCGAGCCGGCCATAAAGAGGAACAGCAGCAGAAACACCGAGAAGGTATGGTTGAGCAACGTCCAGATGTTGATAGCCACCAGGGCCAGGAAGCCCAGTATCCAGACGCGCCGGTCGATGGCGGCCAGCACACGGCCCCCGTCGAAAGGCACTATCGGCACCAGGTTGAACAGATTCATGAAGAAGCCAAAGTAGGCCAGGGCTGCCCATACCTGGTGGGGATAGATACTCGCCAGAAGCAGGCAGGCAGACGAGGCCAGCGCTCCGGCAATCGGGCCGGCGATACCTACTTCGGCTTCGTCGCGCGCGTTCTTGGGCATCTGGCGCATAAAGACGGCGGCACCCAGCATGGGGATGAAGATCATGCCACCCACGGGAATGCCCTTCAATTTCATGACCAGAGCGTGGCCCATCTCATGAATGAAGAGCAGCGCCACCAGGCCAATGGCGAACTGCCAGCCGAAGATAAGCGCATAGAAGCCAATAGAGATCACGGCAGTGATGCCGGCCCAGCCAAACTTGAGCAAGAAACCCAGCCACTGGAGCTTGAGCAGGGCCGCCAGGGCCGCCACCAGCCCACCGCCGATTCCCGCCCTGCCTCTGCCCTTCTTCTTGCCCTCCGCGCTTCCACTTGCCGCCGCATCGCGCTGCTCAGATCCCACATCGACCGTATAGCCTTCCAGGCTGCCCGGCCCCTGGTATGCCTGCATCTGCGCAGGCTCATAGGGTACGGAAACGGAACCGGCATACGGGTCCAGCGGCTGCACAGGTTGAGCAGAACGAGGCCCTTGGAGAGCATCTTGTCGATAATACGCCGGGTCAGCATAATCTGCATCGAGAGGATTGGCGGTGCTTGCCGCATACTCTCGAAAGTTTTCAGTATTCCAGGACATGCTTTGCCTCAATTCTGCGTTGTAAGAGCATCACTGTGTTCTATTCTACCATAGAATGTATGGGAAAAGGTGGAGGTCATTCCTCTTTTTCAAGGATATAACTTATTGTGCAATCTCAATCTATTCGCTACATATTATAACAGCAAAGCGTGCTTAGAACATTCCCCGGCTTCGACTGGCGAGGCACACCTCCTTGCTTCCAATTAGGCAATGAATCGCTCCGCCGGGCGGGCGGACAGAAAACGAAACTGAACGGTAGGTCTCACACGTGTACTATGGTAGAGTGTAACTGCTCAAGTGTAATCTAGCAAGGAGGACGATATGCTAGCTCATATGTTGCCTGTCCTGGCGGATGGCGTCACTATTAAGATTGGTGACAATGTCTGGTCGTTCGGTTTGAATTTCATCCTGTACTTGATTATCGCCGCTGTCGTTGGTTTGATAGCGGAATACATCGTAGGTTCGCGCATCCCCTTTGGCTTCGTCGGGGCAATCCTGCTGGCAATCGTCGGCATCTGGCTGATGACGCAGGTTATAGTGATCACCGGCATCCCTGACATCTACCTCTGGGGTGTGCCGATCATCAGAGCGCTTATCGGCGCGATCATCCTGGTGGCGATCTGGCACCTCATCACCTATGGGTTCAGGCGACGCCGCTACCGAACCGCATCATAGTGGAGGATTCCACATCCTATTCTGTGAACTCGTAGAGGCGTGATCAATCACGCCCCTACGTACCCAGAAATACTATGCTCCCTTTTTTACGCCTTCGAGATGCAGCCTCAAGAGATTGAGCGCTGACAGGACGGCGATACGCTTCTGATCCTGCCGGCCGCCACGCCACCCCGGCCCCATGCTCGTGACGACGCCCTCCGGTCCCTCGATGGCGATATATACCGTGCCCACAGGTTTGCCTTCCTGCGTATCGGGTCCGGCGACACCTGTGATGCCCAGGCCGAAGTCCGCGCCCAGGCGCTCGCGCACCGCGTGGGCCATAGCGCGCGCCGTTTCCTCGCTGATGATCCCATAGCGCTCCATTGTCTCACGCGGCACACCCATCTGCGCCTTGAGATCGGCACTATAGGCTGCGATCCCGCCGATGAAGTTCTTGGAGCTGTTACGCACATCGGTGATCGTACTGGAGAGCAGCCCCCCGGTCAGCGATTCCATCACCGCCAGCGATTGCTGGCGCGCCATCAGCAGGGCGCCGACCACCTCTTGCAGCGTCTGTTTGTCGATGCCGAAGATATGATGTTTGAGAATCTGGCGTATGCGCACCTCCATATCCATCACTAGCTGCTCGGCCTCTTCCCGCGTCGCCGCCTTGGCAGTCACACGCACATCGATGGCATCGGCTTTGGCATAGGTCGCGACAGTAGGATTGCTGCCGTGAATCAGGCCGCCAATACGCTCCTCGACGGCGGATTCGCCGAGGCCGGAGACGCGCAGGATACGCGTGAAGATCAGGCCGCCGGTATGCGCGCCCAGGCGCGGCACCGCCTGCTCTTCCCACATGCGGTACATCTCCCTGGGCACGCCGGGCATGGCGACAATCATATGGCCATCCTTCTCGACCCACCAGCCAGGGGCGCTACCTATCGGATTGGGCAGCGTCTGGGCCGAGGGGATCAGAGTGGCCTGCTTGATGTTACTTTCGGGCATGTGGCCGCCGCGCGAGGCGAACATGCCCCGCAATTCGGCCTCCAACCTGGGATCTACCTGCATGCTCTCGCCCAGCAAGGCGCTGATTGACTCGCGCGCCAGGTCATCTTCGGTCGGCCCCAGCCCACCGGTCATAATCACCAGGTCGGAGCGCTCCCAGGCGCGGCGCAGGGTCTCGACGATGCGATCCTGGTTATCGCCCACCTGCGAGACAAAATAGAGGTCAATGCCGAGCGCGGCCAGGCTCTGGGCAAGATAGGTAGCGTTGGTATCGGTGATATGCCCCAACAGCAACTCGGTACCACATGAAAGGATTTCGGCGCGCATAACTTCCTCCAAAACGACACTGCACGCCCCGTCGCTTGCAGTGTGCAGAATAACGTATGTAACGACAGCGTTGATTTGCTGCCGTTACAGTCATATCATATCACATACTTCGTAGATCAATATATTGTGTTGCAACATTAAAAAAAATCAATATCTTGTGTCCAACCCCTTGCAAATGGCGAGGTTTCTGAGTATACTATGTTGCGGAGACCAGATAAATATAGCCTATCTCACCTGGCCAGTACAAGATATTTCCGGTACTCCTACTGTATAGCTGATTGTAGAAGGAGCAAGATAGCATGTTAGAGCAACAGGCTCAAGACACCCCCGGTTCTCAGAAGCAGACGAAGTTGGAAGGGATACGCCAGAAGGTCTTCATGGACCGCTACTCCCTCAAAGATGCCAACGGCCAGCCGCTGGAGTTCTCTCCAGAGCAGCTCTGGGCGCGCGTGGCGCGCGGCATCGCTGCTGTGGAGAAGACGCCGGAGCAGCAAGCGCACTGGGAGAAGCGCTTCTACGAGGCCCTCACCGATTTCCAGTTCGTCCCCGGAGGCCGCATCCTGGCGGGCGCGGGATCGGGGCACGAGGTAACATACTTCAACTGCTACGTAATACCAAGCCCGGAAGACAGTCGCCAGGGCATTCTCGATAACCTCAAGACTATGACCGAGATCATGGCGCGTGGCGGTGGCGTGGGCATCAACCTCTCGACGCTGCGGCCACGCGGCTCGTATATCAAGACGGTCAACGGCACAGCATCGGGTCCCTGTTCATGGGCGCAACTGTACTCGGTGGCCACAGGGGATGTGATTCAGCAAGGTGGAAGCAGGCGAGGGGCGTTAATGCTCATGCTCGACGACAACCACCCCGACGTGGAAGAGTTCATCACCGTCAAGCGCAAGGCTGGCAAGATCGAGCACGCCAACCTCTCTGTGTGCATCTCCGATAAGTTCATGGAGGCGGTCAAGAACGACGACAAGTGGGACCTGGTCTGGCAGGGCGAGGTCAAGAAGACGATCCGCGCGCGCGAGCTGTGGGACCTGATCTGCACGTCGGCCTGGGAGTCGGCCGAGCCTGGGATGGTCTTTATGGACCGCTGCAATAAAGAGTCGAATACCTGGTACTATGAAGATATCCGCTGCGTAAATCCATGCGTCACCGGCGATACTTTGATCTACACAGATCAGGGATTGATTCCCGCTGCTGAATTGGCAGAATCCAGGCTGCCCATTACCGTCGTGTCGCAGGATATTGCTGTCAAAGAACTCACATTGGCCGGCAACGTACCAGGCGCAGCGCAGACCACAGCAACATCATCCACGACGAAGATGCGCCAGGCTAGCCATGTCTTCCCAACCGGAGTCAAGCCAGTATTTCGGCTCCAGACAAAGGAGGGATATACGGTTCGCCTGACTGGAGACCATAAGATACTTACGATAAAAGGTTGGAAAGCGGCTCAGGATCTGGCAAAAGGAGATACAATACACTTACTGCATGGAGAAGGTGGCTTTGGTACAGGTGGTAGTTCTAATCTCGGTCAAGTTCTGGGATGGCTGGATCAACTGCAAGTGCCACCTTCTGTGCTACGCGGATCACGCGAAATGCAGAAAGGCTTTCTCGCCGCCCTCTTCTCGGCTGACGGTTCAATGCAGGGAACACAGCAAAAAGGCTTTTCCGTTCGCCTTACCTCGATTAGCCAGGAATTACTTGAAGGAGTACAGCGATTACTGTTGAATTTCGGCATTGCATCATGCATTGCTAGAAATCGACGAATTCCCGCTTCTCGGCATTTGCCTGACGGTAAAGGTGGCCTGGCTGCTTACGATTGCAAGGCATATCATGATCTGATCATCTCCAGCGCCAATCTACAACCTTTCGCCGGGCAGATCGGCTTCCTTGTACAAGAAAAGCTGCAAAAGCTCGAAGTAGCTCTGCAAACATTTTCACGCGGGCCATATCGTGAAAACTTCCTCGCTACCTTCGAGAGCCTTACCCCCGATGGCGAAGAGGTAGTCTATGACCTGAGCGAACCCGAAATGCATCTTTTCTCAGGAAATGGTCTTGTTCTCCACAATTGTGGAGAACAGCCCCTGCCTCCTTACGGCGTGTGCAACCTGGGCGCGCTCAACCTGGCCGCCTTTGTGCAGGATGGCGAGATGGATTGGGAGCGACTGGCGGAGCAAAGCAAGACCGCGATGCGCTTCCTGGACAACGTGGTCGACGCCAACGGGTACTTCATTAAGGAGAACGAAGAGGCCCAGCTTGGCACGCGCCGCACCGGCCTGGGCACGATGGGGCTGGCGGATGCCCTCATCAAGATGAAGATCCCCTACGGCAGCCAGCAGTCTGTCCCGGTGATCGAGCGCATCTATGCGACCATTCGCGACGGCGCCTACGAGGCTTCGGCGGATATCGCCGCCGAGAAAGGCCCGTTCCCCAAGTTTGAGCGCGACAAATACCTGAAGGGCCAGTTCATCAAACGACTGCCCAGGTCTGTGCAGGAGAAGATCAAGAAGCAGGGCATTCGCAATGCTGTGTTGCTGACCCAGGCGCCGACCGGCACCACCAGCCTCTTCGCGGGCGTCAGTTCGGGCATCGAGCCGGTGTACGACTTCGCCATGGTGCGCCGCGACCGCACCGGCGAGCATATCCTGTATCATCCGTTGCTACAGGAGTGGCGCGACGCCCATCCCACTGAGACGACGCCGCCATACTTCGTCGCCAGCAACGATTTGACGCCCGAAGAGCATGTGCGCGTGCAGGCCACGATCCAGCGCTACACGGACGCCAGTATCAGCAAGACGGTGAACGCGCCAAACGACCATACCGTTGAAGCCGTGCAGACGCTGTATCGCCTGGCCTACGAGATGGGCTGCAAGGGCATCACGTACTACCGCGATGGCTCGCGCGATGCCGTCCTGACGCGTGTCGAGGATGAGAAGAAGGCTGAACAGCAGCAGGCTCAGCAGGCCCCGATGATAGAGCCTGTCATGTCGATCCAGGATGGCATTAAGCCGATCCCAGCCGTGCTGCAAGGCTACACCCGGCACGTCAGCGCGCCAGAGGGCAAGGTGAATATCACCATCAACAGCGACGACAATGGGCCATTCGAGGTCTTCGTCAACGTTGGTAAAGCGGGAAGCGATATCGCCGCCCTGGCCGAGGCCTTAGGCCGTTTGATCTCGCTCAATCTGCGCATCCTCAGCCCTCTCTCGCAGGCTGATCGCGCCAAAGTCATCGCCGAGCAACTGCGCGGCATCGGCGGCAGTCGTTCGGTCGGCTTCGGCAGCCAGCAGGTACGTTCGCTGCCCGACGCGGTTGCCCGCTCGCTGGAGTTACACCTGGCGGGCCTGGTGGATACGCAGCAGGCCGAGGAGCAGTCACTCCCACCCGCTGAAACGCACGACGATGGTCTTGGCAGCGCGAATGGCAAGGACGGCGGCACGCTGGCAGATGGCGCGGCACCATTGAGCCTGAGCCGTTTGAGTGTGACGGGCAACCTGTGTCCAGAGTGCGGCTGCAATACCATGGTCTACGAGGAGGGATGTAAGAAGTGCTATAGCTGTGGGCATAGCGAGTGCTAAGTTCGTTGTAGGTGACGCGGCCTTTAAAGCGGATTCAGGCCGACAGAGACGGCGATTGGGGAAACACACATGCGTCTGTATATGCGTTTCCCCAACATCCTCTCCAAAGGGCCACTCAGTTCAGCCTTGTAGCCACGCTTGCAAATTGGCCTGGAAGATCTCAAAAGCATCGTCCTGCGGAGCATATCCCAGCAGATCTCGTGTGGAAGTGATATCGAGCCGTTTGAAGCGGTTGTTAGAGATTCCATGAACAATAGCAAACTGCACATCTGGCGTCTCAATGCAGCGCATCAAGAGATGATTCATATCTCGCTCACTCATATAGCCGCTCAGATGACGTACATTGGGTTCCTGGCGCAACCAATTGGAGGCATCTCCATTAAGGTCATAGGAGCCAATGCGAACAGCTATACTGGAGAGTCCTTCCGCATATGCAAAGTAGGAGGCCACGGCTTCCCCAAAGCACTTGCAGACGCCGTACATGTTCATGGGCCGCAGAGGTGACTCGGGATGAGCTTGTACGTCGTCTGGATAACCAGCGACGACTTGCGCGCTGCTGGCAAAGATGACGCGTTGGCACCCCTGGTCCTTTGCGGCTCGAAAGATGTTGTAGGCTCCCTGGATATTGTTCTGCAAAAGCATTTGATAGAAATCGGCCTCAGGATTGGTCATTAAGGATAATGCAAACAATACGGCGCCTGCCACTTTTCCCCACTCAATACCCTGGCCAGTGAACAACGCGGGTGCGCTACTTCGTACAGCCAGCAAAATATTGGAATGCTCCTATGCCATATGTTATACTACTATGCAAGCACACCTCTCGCACTAGCATTCATCAACGAAGGTTGTTGACGTTCATCAATGAGGCGCGTAAGTCAACAGTAGCATTGACGCTCCAGGAGGTCATCCGATGGAAACACCTTTATCCCCGCTCGAATTCCTACGCCGCGCCCGGCGCCTGTATCCTGACCACGAAGCTGTTGTCGATGAGGGCCAGCGTCTGACGTACGCCGAGTTTGGCAGGCGCTGTGACCGCTGGTCGGCCGCGCTCCAGCACCTGGGCATCAAGCAGGGCGACCGCGTGGCCTACATTGCGCCCAACACGCATGCTCAGCTCGAATCTTTTTATGCCGTACCCCAGATTGGCGCGGTCCTCGTCCCGATCAACTATCGCCTCATCGCCGACGATTTCGCCTACATCATCGAGCATAGTGGCGCGAAGGTGGTCTGTGTCCATAGCGACTATTTAGCCGATGTTGAGCGTATTCGCCACGAGTTGCCAGAGGTGAAGCACGTCATAGCCCTCGAAGGTCTGACCGATGCCTTACGCGAAGCGGGCTGGCTTGACTACGAGACTACGCTGGCGGAGGCGCCAGAAACGTTCACCC
>JALYTT010000718.1 GCA_030854145.1 Chloroflexota bacterium
CAGCGCGTAGCCTACGCGGGCTTGTAAACTGCGCCCCTACGCCTCATGCCTTCCCTACAGCCATTACATATTTTTCACCCGTGGGTGATTTTTTCAATACCTCTGGAATAGGCGAAGCGTGATATTCGTTTCATGCGGCACGTAGTATAATACGTTAGACAAGCTACGAGCCGGACACCTCTCCTGGAGGCGAGCAACAGGGGTGTCCTTACAGCAGGAGGAACGCATTGGAAGCAACAGAGATACTCACGCAAGCCAAAGCAGAGGAAGGGGCGCCCGGCGACTGGATCATCCTGCCATTGCAGCGGCGCAAGGTCGTTCTGGGGATCGTAGGATGGATTTTTGGCATCATCCTGGGTGCTGGCCTTTTAGCGCTGCTCGGTCCCATCATCATCCCTTATAACTACCTGCAAGGTGCATTCCAGGCCGTGCTCAGCACCATATTGCTCGGCGTCCTCTTCTTCATCGCCCTGGGAAGTGCCTGGGCGCTCTACATTGATGTACGGCGATTACGGCAGCGCGATCAGCATGTGATAGTGATTACCACCGAAGACTTTGTCAAACAGGAGGGTCAGAAAATACTGCATGTGCCACTTGCCAATGTGCGCTACGTCACGGCTCGCGGCAGACCCAAACCCGATCGCACGGCCCCCAAGGAGAATCCGCTGGGACACATGACCGTGGGAGAAAATGTGACAGGCTTCATCTTCGGACGCGCCTTCACGCCCTCTGGCATGAAACAGAAGCGCAAGAATATGCGCACACCGGCCTCGCTGGCATTCATTGATACCCGCAACGATAGGGAGGTCGTGGTTGTGAGCGACACGGCGTATGGCGACCCATTTATGATCGCCGCTTTTTTAAAGAAGTACGCTGCCAACGTGCAAAATATCGCCTGAGTCCACGCGGGACGAGGTCACACGCATCATGTAACACAATGAAGTGGGGTTTTCTATGTTGCTCGCCATCGACATCAGCAATAGCAATATTAAGTTTGGCCTCTATAACAGCGAGACCATGAACCAGCACTGGGTGGTCTCAACTGTGCGCCAGCGCACCGCCGACGAGTACGCCATGCTGCTCAGCGATCTCATGCGGCACGCACGTTATAACTTTGAGGATATCGATGATATGATCCTCTCCAGCGTGGTGCCTCCCTTAACGCCGGTATTCCAGGAACTGGCGGAGCGCTACTTCCACAAAGAGGCCATCGTTATTGATTACACGCTCGACCTGGGGGTGCGCCTGCTGGTAGATAATCCCTGGGAGATCGGCTCTGATCGCATCGTCACCATCCTGGCAGCCCACCAGATCTACGGCGGGCCGGCCATCATCATCTCCTTCAGCACCGCCGCCACCTTTGATGTAATGTCGGCGGAGGGCGACTTCCTGGGAGGGGCCATCGCGCCGGGCCTGGTGATCTCCGCCGAGGCCTTAAGCAGCGCAGCCTCGCGCCTCTTCCGCGTTGATCTCACCCCGCCACGCGCCGCTCTGGGCAAGAACACCACGGAGAACATGCAGTCGGGCATCATCTACGGGCATGTGGGGCTGGTGCAGGGCCTGCTTCGCCGCCTGCGTGCCGAGATACCGGGCATCACCGGTGACAGCGAAGTCAACATCATCGCGCACGGTGGCCTGGCCCAGTTCATGGCCCCGCTGATCCCTGAGATCCGCTATGTCAACCAGTACCTGCCTCTTGAAGGACTACGGATGGCCTATGAACGGCTGAAAGGCTAGCACAGCTCATCTGTATAAGAAGGTATAAAAAGGCCTGTGCAGGCGGGTGGAGAGGCGACGACCTATTTTCCCACAAGGTTGCCCTTGCAGTATCATCGGAGCTGGAAGGCTTAACTTCCGTGTTCGGGATGGGAACGGGTGATTCCCTTCCGCTATAGTCACCACCCCACCTGCATGTACAGGCCGGGCCATATCTTTCGGATCGATTGGTGGAGATGAGGGGATTCGAACCCCTGACCTCTGCCGTGCAAAGGCAGCGCTCTTCCAGCTAAGCTACATCCCCCCACGCCTGAAAGGGTGGGCCATCCTGGACTCGAACCAGGGACCTCAGTCTTATCAGGACTGCGCTCTAACCACCTGAGCTAATAGCCCCAGAAGCGAAAGCCGGAGTGTACGCGGACAACTCAAGAGTGGTAAGGCTGATGCAAGAACCGGTATCCTATCAACCGCAACAAATCTTCAAACAACAAACCTGTGTTGTATACCCCTATCTTTTCCGTAGAAGAGACAGGGATCGACCTGGAAGTGGGTCTCTCGTTTCTCGTGAGAGAGCGAGGAGACCGGAACTCCCTAGAAAGGAGGTGATCCAGCCGCACCTTCCGGTACGGCTACCTTGTTACGACTTCACCCCAATCACCGACCCCACCCTCGACGCGTGCCTCCTCCTGAGAGGTTAGCCCAGCGGCTTCAG
>JALYTT010000326.1 GCA_030854145.1 Chloroflexota bacterium
TTGGCAACGCGAAGGACGCCTTGTTCAATCTGGTGGATGCGCTCTCTAGTGAAGCAAGAGCCAGCAGCTTCCCCGAATTGTCGTTCTCGCCGTTTTTTGAGCGGACCTGGGCGAGCTTGTACGAAGCGCTGGAAGACGGCCAGATCAATGCCGAACGCCTGCGCGAGGTGTTTCTCCAATACGCGCCGCTGCCCCAGGCAGGCCAGTTTGTCTTTCTGGGCGTGGACACCAGCAACCTGTACCGCTCTGAGGCCGACACCGCAGCAGATCGGACGTTGGTTCCTCTGGCCAATCTGCCCAAGAACACGCATGCGGTGTGCCCTGGCTGGGTGATCAGCAGTGTGGTCCTGCTGCCACAGCAAGCCGGTCAAGGTACCTTTGTGCTGGACACCGCACGTGTGGGGTCGACGGAACTGGCGACCGAGGTCGCTGCACGCCAACTGCGGACCGTGGTGGCGCGGTTGGTGGCGCGTGGACTGTATCCCATCATTCTGGGCGACCGCTGGTATGCCTGCGCCCCGTTCCTGGCGCGGCTGACCGATGTCGAGGCATGCTGCTTGTTGCGGGTCAAAAGCAATCGTGTTTTCTATCGTCCCGCCCCCACGCGCCTTCCTGGGCAATTGGGTGCCAGTCGCAAGGATGGGGACCGTTTCCAATGCAAAGATGAAAGCAGCCATGGCGAACCGGATGAGGTGTGGGAAGGCACCGATGCCAAAGGGGCTCGCGTGCAGGCGCGATGTTGGAACCACTTGCACCTGCGCACCGCACGCTGGGTCTGCGTCTCGGTGATCCAGATGATCCGTCATGGGGCCAGTGGCAATGCCCGCGATCCCAAGATCAGTTGGTTTGTGTGGAAAGGCCAGCCCCCTGCTCCTCTGGCTGAGATCAGCCCGACCTATCGCTTGCGCTACTCGCATGAGCATGGCTATCGGTTCGACAAACAGGAGTTGCTCTGGGATGGACCACGGCTGAGTACACCTGAGCGGACCGAACGCTGGACTCAGGTGGTCGCCTGTGCTCACAATCAGTTGGTCCTGGCGCGTCCTCTGCTGGAAGGATGGTATCGACCATGGGAGCATCGCCACTCGGTTCGGACGTTGGCGCAGGTGCGACGGGCTATGCCTACCCTTTTGCACCAGTTGGGGACACCTGCTCGACCGCCACAACTGCGTGGAAAAGCGCCGGGGCGGGCCAAAGGCTTTCATCCCAAGCCTAGGACACGTCATCCGGTGATACGTAAAACGAGCAAAAAGCAAAAAACACGCAAAAAGATCGCCTCTGCCTGAAGGGGTTCGGCTGATCTTTTTCATTCCTACTCGTCTTTCTTGGTTCTGAGCTATCGATCATATGGCTCAGCTAGGTTCGTGTTAGTTTAAACGTCAATCACAAGACCGGCAATACAGAAGAAGCTCTCTTATTACACGGCCCGCCAGACCTGCACAGTGGTGTCCTGGCTCGACGAAGCGACACGCGTGCCATCCGGCGACCAGGCCACAGCCCATATCCAGTCGACATGCCCCCCAAAGGTCAGCAGTGTCTTGCCGGTAGTGGCATCCCAGACCTTCGCCTTCTGATCGAACCCGCCCGAGGCGATATACTTCCCATTGGGAGACCAGGCCAGGGCGTACACTTCGTCAGGGTGGCCGGTATAGGTCAGCAGCGTCTTGCCGGTAGTGGCATCCCAGACTTTTACCGAATCCTGGGTATGATCGGTGCAGCAAATAGCATTCGCCGACACGATACGTGTGCCGTCCGGCGACCAGGCCACGGCCCATACCGGATCGCTGTGCCCCTTATAGGTTAAGACGTGCTGACCTGTGCTGGCATTCCAGATCTGCACGGTGGCATCCTGGCCCGCCGAAACAATGTTCTTCCCATCCGGCGACCAGGCAATACGCCGGACTCCGGCGCTGTGCCCCTTGTAGGTCAGCAGCATCTTGCCGCTGGCAGCATCCCACACCTGCACCGTGTGGTCCTCGCTCCCGGTGGCGATGCGTTTGCCATCACGCGACCACGCCACGCCAAAGATAGCATCGGCATGCCCTTTATAAGTCAACAGGTGATGCCCGCTGGCAGCATCCCACACCTGGGCCGTATGATCGTCGCCCGCCGAGACGACGCGCTTGCCATCTGGTGACCAGGCCAGAGTATACACAAAGCTGGTATGCCCTTTATAGGTCAGCAGGTGATGCCCGCTAGCAGCATCCCACACCTGCACCGTATGATCGTCGCCCGCCGAGGCAATACGCTTGCCATCCGGCGACCAGGCCACATCAATCACCCCAAGATAGCTATGTCCACTATAGGTCAGCAGCGGTTTCGAGAGCAGAGTGCCGGTGGTATCCACGGTGGGCGTGGGAGTAATGCCGAGAGTTGGAATCGCCTGCGAGGTTGCAGCGGGCGCGGGGCCGGAAGCGCAGGCGCTCAACAAAAGCAAAAGACAGCAGCCCAACAGGGAAAGCCAGAAACGAGGCGCCAGCATACCAGGTAAGGCGCTTCTCCGCGAATTTGATCGTGCCATAACAAGGCCTTTCTTTACCAGGATGAAATCAGGTTCTCGGTAGCTGGCCGCTTGCGCGCCTGATCCTGGTAGGCATTGCAGTTCTCAGGAAAGCCAAGCATGCAAGCGGCCAGCTACGTGCTATCATAGCCTGCATCTAGCGTAGCAGTGGAGTGGGCCTGGTGTCATTCGTCTAAAGACGTATTCCGCCTGAGTGTATTGCTCTTCGTAGGATGGTCTAAGTGTAGTGGCCCCCGCAAGGGAGGGCCATTACACTTAGACCATCCTACGAAGCTTGACAGAGCGGTACACTCATCGCAGTAAGTGCAGCCCCCTGGCGCGGGCGACGGCCCGCGTGCGATTATACACACCGAGCTTACCGTAGATGTGCTCAAGGTGTTTCTTTACCGTGCCGATACTGATCACCAGCCGGGCGGCAATCTCCCGGTTGCTGAGGCCTGCCGCCACACATGTCAGGACCTCCAGTTCGCGCTGGCTCAGTGACTCGAAGATATCTTGAGAGGTTTCTGGCGAAACTTCAGCCAGAGCATACGCTTGCATAGCAGTGGTAGGAGTGATCAACGACACGGGCACATCCGTGGGGGACGGGGCCAGGGGATGGCGTGGCAAACGGCGTAAGAGGGTCAGGCCCTGGCTATGGAGGTGGGCGGATCCGGCCCGGTCTGCCAGTTCCACGACGCGCTGTGCCAGCGCGCCCGCATCATCAAGCACGCCCTGCTCATAGGCAAAGTGGGCCTGGTTGATGAGCATATCGACGATATTGTAGGCGCCGTGATAGAGCGGCTCGCTTGAAATAGCCATCTCAGTATACTCGCGGGCATGGGCATAGTCGCCCGCCGAGCGCGCGAGTTCCGCCTGAATATGCAGGTAGAAGCCATCGTGATCGGGGAAAGAGATATCCGACAGCAGGCGCAGCGACGCATGGAGATCGTCGTATGCTCGCTCCCGCGCTCCCTCCAGGCGCTCGCACCAGCCGCGAATGAAGAGTGCCGAGGCCATTCTAATTGGGTCGGCGGCTTCCTGGCTGTGGAGCAAGTACATGTCGGCAAAACGTAGAGCCGCCTGGCGTTCTCCACGCATAGAGGCGATGTACGCCAGCATGGCAAGCGCTTCCCAGAGGTAGATGGGACCATCCAGTATCTCAGCAATCGCCAGGCACTCCTCCAGCGCCTGCCGCGCCTGCTCAAACTCCCCACGCGAGCAGAGCAGGCTGCCCAGCATCTTCAAGAAAAGCGCCTGGTGAGTCTGGTCCTGGATAGAGCGACTGGCGTGAATACCCCAACGAAGCAGGCGCTCACTCTCGCGCGTGTTCTCCAGCGAGGGACTCAGATAGGCCAGACTATCCAGCAGGTACACCACATGCTGATAATCCCTACGCTGCCAGGCCTCAGTCACTACGGCCAGCAAAAAATCCTGCTCATGAGCCAGCAGGGAGACATCGTACTGGCAGCGCTCGACGTAGACCAGGGCATAGGAGAGCACATTGCGGCGCGCACGCTGGACTACATCCGGCTCAAGTAACTCCAGGCGATCCAGGGCATGAGTGTAGAGCAGCGGGTGAAGCTGGTAACGAGTAGCATACGCGGAAGACACATGAGGTGTGGATGAAACGATGATCGAACGTTGAGGTGCCAGTTCAAGCAGCGAGTGACGCACGAACTGGCCAAGATCGGCGGCGGCACTCGCCAGATGCTCGGTCGCCACAATGCTCTTGTTGTCCGTAACGCCCATGCCTGTTTCATCGCCAGGAATAGCAGGAGCAGTGATATCCGCTATGCTGCCTGGTCCCAACTCAGGTCTGGTCGAGATTGTCCCGCTGAGGGAGGCAGCAGACTCCAGCCCAAACGACGAGACGCCCAGGGTTGAGAGGAGCGCGAAGCGTTTTTGTAGCTCCGGATCGATATCCGCAAGCGCCCGTGCGAGCATGGAGCGGATCTCGCCTTCGCCATCCAGCAGACCATCGAGAGGATGCGTTGCGATGTGTTCAACGAGTAGCGCCAGGGGCACACCCGCGACGCTAACCGCCGCCGCCGCCACCTCAATCGCCAGCGGCAGGTAGCCAAGTGCAGCGCAGATCTGTTCCACAGATGCTCGTTCGCTGCCGTGAAATCTATGACCAGACGGCGTAAAGAGTTCCAGGGCAGCTTCCGGTTCCAAAGGCCCAACCTGAAAGCGCTGCGTCACCAGCGCGGGCGTGTGAATGTAGCGACTCGTCACCAGCACCACGCGCGTGGTGCTGTCCGTGCTCCCTGGCTGTGGCTCACTAGACAGCAACGCATCAAGTGCCGTGCGCAGCGGGAAGCGCGCCTCAAGATCGTCCAGCAGCAGCAGCACACGCTTACCGGACAGCGCGATGCGTGTGAGGTTGATGCTATCCGCGAGGCTGATTTCATCGCTCCCCGGCACTTCATGTGCCGGCAAAGCATGCAACAGCAGAGAAGGCGAAAATACAGCTATGATTTTCCGCAGCAGGGCCACAAGGCCAGCGGTACCCTGATAGCCTGTGGCAGTGAAGGCAACGATGCCATCAGGGAAAGCGCGCTCGTCGGCGGCCAGCACATACGCAGCCTCACTGGCCAGCGCGCTCTTCCCGCTGCCAGCCATCCCTGTGATAGTATACAGGCCCGTTGTAGTCGTGCGAAGAGCGTTCACAACGTCACGCAGCAACTCTCCCCGGCCCACCAGTCGCGCGGGCCGGGGAGGCAGCAGCATTACACGGGCAGCATCTATGGAACGGTGCGCGTCTCCAGGTGTCTCTGACATATTAGTAGTACGCGGTTTATGGGCGCAATATCACGATAGGAATGATCAGGGATGTATGTGCAAACTATCTTCTTCCCACAAGGCTGCATTATTAGCGATATAATGACGAATATATTCTAACCGCTCCTGATCACGGATGATCGTGTCATAAAATCGGCCTTGCCATGCGAACGCTGGCATACCTCCACTACGAATGTGATAGGCTGCTGCTTCTTTAAAGTCGCGAATTACTTCTCCCAACCTGGGAAAGCTGATTGGCTCGTCCGACGTTATGCTGATCCCACGTGTCGCATGGAGAGGATACTCATCGTGGGTGAGGCCATCTAGGTCCGAGACAGCAGGTATCTTTGTGAGGACAAGAATGCCATGTATATGATTGGGCATAATTACATAGTCGTCCAGTTTAATGCCGGGAAAGCGTTTTGGAAGTGTGGTCCAGATAGATTGAACAATATTACCCGCAGCGCTGAGATACATCTCTTTGTGAGCAATTTCTCCAAGCGTACATTGACGCTCATGCGTACAAATAGTAATGAAATAGAAATCTGCCTGGCTGTAATTATAATGTGGTAAACACACGGAATGACGATCAGGTAGCTTTTGATGATGCTTCATGTTTCCTCTCCACATCTACATATCCCTTTTTTTGAAGTTAGGGCCATAATATCACAACATATCAATATATTCAATAGATCTTCGGATGGCATGGAGGCAATACATTGCGGTGGACGCGATTGATCACGTCCACCGCAATGTATTGCCTCCATGCCGTTTTATGCTATTTCACCGGCCATGCATTCCGGCGATATATCAGATCTCCAGGCCAACCAGGTCGCTACCGCTTCAGAGCCGCCCGGAAGATGCCGGGTACCTTCAAGGGAGACGGCGACTCCTCGAAATTGACGAGTTTCGGGAAGACCGCGCGGGCCGCTTTGCTGCGCGTCGCGAACCAGGGTGGGACCGGGTTGATGCGGAAAGGCGCGCGCAGCACGCTTTTTTGCGGGCGCGCGAACATCAGGGTGTTGTGTACAACGCCGTTGCCGGACTGGATATCGTACATCTCGTGGCCGGGGAAGGCGCCCCAGGTGGGAGTGCAGAGGGCATAGCCTATGCCCGCCCAGTAATTGATGCCCACCGTCCCGTAGCGCAGATTCGCAACCGCGCGCTCCAGGGCGGCAGCTACCGCCGGGTCCTTGAGCGACTGTGGGTGAACGAGAATGGTGGCATTGAGTGAGCCCCAGATATGCTCATTAGCGAAGGCCACGGCGCGGTCGATATATTCCGCCGTGTTCGCCGCCTCCAGGGTGGTCTCGGCAAAGAGACCACAGAAAGCCTCGGTGGTGAAGCAGACATCATCGGTCTTCTCAGGACTGACATCGGTGATCAGGGTCCAGGGAAGCTGCTCATCGCTGGCCGTGCCGTATTGCTCGGCATCGGGGTGCGACGCCACAAAGGTACGCTGGCGGTCGTGCGCGCCTGGATAATAGGCCTTGCGTACAGGCACCTGGCCCAGGACTGTGCGCATCTTTGCGAGCAACTGCTGGCGCTGCGACCAGCCTGCGTGCTGGACTACGACACGCGTGGCATTGCAGTTGAAGCCCGCGTTATTGGTCAGCATCGATACGATGTGCTCGGCATGGTAGGCCAGGTCGCTCTCGTTCCAGGGGCCGGGCACCACGATCACCGGGCTGACATTGCCCAGTTCGCCGGTGATAGGCTTGTTCAGCAGAGGCGTATGCGCCGCCTTGCGCGCCGCGCCTTCGGGACCGGTGCCGAAAACGATGGCGTCGAAGGTCTTGTCCGAGCCGGTAATATGGATCTCATCGACGCCCGCGTGATTGCAGAGGTAGGCGCCCTCAGCGGCCCCTCCGTACACGATATGCAGGAAGCCAGGCTCTACCAGCGCGCGGAAGCTCTCCTGCATCAGCGGACCAAGATAGGCATTGACAGGGTTGGCCTTGAAGAGCACCACGCGGTCCTCCACGAACAGCTTGTACAGCGCATCCATGGGGCCAATACTCGCGACGTTGCCCGCGCCAAGAACCAGCGCGACCCGCCCCTCGTGATTCTTGTCCTGGTAGATACCTGCCTGTGTCTGGGGCAGTTCCGCTACGGTGACGCCGGGTTCCATCCAGACCTCCGCCGTGACCCCGGTAAAGAAGAGCCGGTCATAGACGGTCTGGGGAAATACTGGCGCCACGACCTGCCCATCGGGTCGCGTCCTGACCGTACCCGGAATGACAGGCTGGCCATGAGCTTCAATGTCGAGAAGCGACTGGCGCAACTGGCGCATATTCTTGACAACGGGCAATACGCCCGCCGCCCATTCCTCGCCCACAAAGGGCGAGTCCTCTGTCAGCCCCTTGGCCTTCAGAGATGCCGCCACCCAGCGCGGGGCTATGGCGACAAAATCCTTGATAAGCTGGTCGATGATAGCGACGCGCTCGCGAACCGTGAGCGCCACCCAGCCATCCTTGTGCGCTTGCAGCGTTTGTACCGCCGTATCCATCTCGTCCTGCATGGACGACGCAACGTTGCCCGCCACAGCCGGGAACTGGGGCGAGCCTTGCTGAATATCAACTGTCATAGTTTGTACCCTCCGTCTGAAACGTAGAGACGCTCTCTTGTATACGTAATTCTACGTCAGGCGCATGGCGATGACAAGAGGGAGCTGTTATGCATATATGTTTATAAGCATGAATGACATAACAGGCATTATAAGAGAAGGTATATTACTCTTGTAGTGCTCTATCAAGCTTCATTGCACGGGCAAGCTGGCCCTCTCCCGCGTAGGGATCCGGCTTGCCGCATCCGGGG
>JALYTT010000327.1 GCA_030854145.1 Chloroflexota bacterium
GGCGACGGGCGCCTCTTCTTCCACACTTACAGGGACTGCTGATTCTGTTTCCGGCCTTACCTCCGCTACAGGCGCTGCCTCGGTTTCCGGCCTTACCTCCGCTACAGGCGCTGCCTCGGTTTCCGGCGCTACCTCTACCACGGGTACAGGCACTGCGACGGCCACTGCTGCGTTTTGCTGGGCGGCGGCCTCCTGCGCGGCTGCGGTCGCGGCGGCGCGTGCCTCGCGCTCCTCACGTTCCAGGCGTTCTTTCTGCGCGGCCTTGGGGTCGCGTCTCTTGAGCATGTGCCGCAGCACCTCTTCTGAGACCTTGAGGGTGCGCTCTAGCTCAGGAATAGTCCTGGTGGCCAGAATCATATCAATAAACACATAGATGCCATCACGATTGCGCTCGATGGGGTATGCCAGCCGCCGCCGCCCCCACTGGTTCACCTTGACAACCTGGCCGCCATATGTGGCCACAATCTGGCCGATGCGATCTAGAATAGCGCGTGTCTGCTCTTCGCTGACTTCGGGGTTGAGAATGAACGCGAGTTCATAATCTCTCGTCACGAAGCCACCTCCTTCCTCTGGGTTTGCCTCCGGTCAGCCTTGCGCCACCCTCTTCCTGAGAGGGATGGGCGGGGGATAACCCGCTCTGCCGGGGCAGGTGGAGCATCGATATTGTGTTCGATGCATTGATAAGAGCCGCTTTTTGTTTCGCGGCAGACAACATTTTCGCCTCACATCGCTGCGAGGTCCGCCTATTCTCTCGAAGTCGCCTGCTTGTCTTGTCAGCATGGTGAGCATGCCAACCGGCAATGGGCAACACGCCCCAAAAGCTGTACGATGATCGGCTTCCGAGAGAGTCCAGCACCGCGCTATTATAGCATTGTTCCCTATCCCTGGCAATATGCAGTCCATGTGGCAGGGCACCCTACATATCGCCAGGCCCCAGGGCGCCCGCCAGGGAACGCCCCTACATATCGCGTCTCTGGACTCTCGTCATTAGCTACATGTTTATTCTTTCTGCGCGTTGAAAAAGCGGAAATAGCGCATATGTGTGACTGATCCGCGTAGGGGCTATGGCTTGCCTCGCCCGCGCCCCTACGCGGATCAGGGGCGAGCACGGCAGCTCGGGGTGCCCCCGATCTTTCGATCGCTCTGGTGTTGCCATTTAATTTATTGACAAGTATCGATGAATAGCCCATACTGTTAGCACATGGGTTTAGAGGATAGGCCTACCTCCATCGCCGGTATCGGGGTATACCGCGCCATCCTGAGAATCGGGAGTCATGCTCGATGCGCACACAAAGAACACAGCCTGCTTTGCCTGGAGCTACTTTGCCTACAGCTCCTATGCCCGGCTATGCACCTGGCTATATCGTTGGGCCGCAGCCAGCCGCCAGCAGGCGCTCGCACTCTGTACGACGCGCTGTAGTCTGGTTGCTTGGTCTGGCGCTGCTCCTGGAGGGCGTATACCTCGCGCTCTATCCTCTCTTCGCCGGGACTACAGCGCCTGGCGATGCCGCGAAGCAGGCGCTACTGGCGCTTTTCCCCCGGCTCCCCGCGCTTTATTGGACAACAGCCTTCCCGGCGGTGGGCCGTTTCCTGACGCGTGTGCCATTGCTCAATCCGGGTGTGGATAGCGGTCTCGCGAATCTGCTGCTAGCGCTGCTCGTGCTGGCTTTTGTGCTGGTCCTTGTCGCGGCAGGCGTGGGGCGGAAGGTCGCGGACCAGCAGATTTCGCGTGTGGGGGCGCGTGTCCTCTTCTGGTGTGTGTTCGCGCTGGCCCTGGTCTTTGGTCTTACCTATGTATGTGCGCCTAGCCTGGTCTCGCGCGACGTGTTTCTCTATGCTTTCTTCGGGCGCGTCGTGGTGTTGTACCATGCCAATCCCTATACGGCCTCGCCGGTCCTCTTCGCGCACGATGCCCTGCGCACGGTCATCCTGGGTGGTGTGCGTGAGACACTGCCCTACGGCCCTGTCTGGCTCGACATAGGCATCCCCCTGGCGCTCTTTGCACGTGGCAGTCTGGCGAATATTCTCATTGAGTACCGCCTGCTCGCGCTGGTTGTTCACCTGCTAAACGCGGCGCTGGTGTGGGCGATTCTGGCGAAGATGAAGCCGGAGACGCGCATCGCCGCTACGATCCTCTACGCCTGGAATCCGCTGCTTCTGCTGCTGGGCATTGCCGAGATGCACATGGTTGGTGTCGTGATCCTCTTTGTCTTGCTGGCGGCGTTCTTCTTCCAGCGCAATTCGTTGCTGCTCTCCTGGGTCTTTCTGCTGCTGGCGGCGCTGATCAATGGCTTCTGTCTCCTGTTCCTGCCAATCTTCTTACGTCTCTTATGGCGCGAGGTCCGCCTGGGGCCGCGTGTGCAGCGCCTCCTCTGGTGCTTGACGGCTGTTGGCATCACGGCTCTAATCCTGGTGCTGGCCTACGCGCCTTACTGGCAGGGTTGGGGCCTGCCAGGAGTGCTGGAGAGCCTGCGCCAGACATTCTGGCAGAGCGAAGCGCTGAATTCGCTGGACGCGGCGCTGCTGCACCTGCCCATTGCGCTGCCGCCCGCAATCTCCTGGTTGATAGCGCCCCATCATTGGAGCATCCTGGTGCTGGCGGCCGTTGTCCTGCTTCTGCTGCTGGGTACCTGGCTGATCGACTCGCTGGCGCTGGCACTCCTGTTCAACTGCTGGCTCTTCCTGGCGCTGGTTGTGCTGCTGCCCGTATACTGGCCCTGGTATGTGCTCCTGCTTCTAACTCTGGCGCTCTGCACGGCCAATTCACGTACTATCTTGCTCACTCTGCTCCTCGCTCTGGGTACGCTCGTGAGTTACTACTGTCTGCTCTGGCGGGTGCCGTGGTCTGGCCAGGCGCTGCTAACGGTTGGTCTGCCTCTGCTTGTGTGGGGCTGGGTGCTCTTCTTCGCTTCAACCTGGCAAATGGTGCGTGTGCGCGCCGGCGACTCACGTCAGGTCGCGAGCGTCAAGGGTTCCCCGCGCGTAGCGTGGCCATCGCGTCCCCCGCGTTCATCATGGCCGTCACGTGGCCAGCAATTGTAGTGAATCTGCTGTTGCCAGGTGCGCGAATGTGTGCTATACTCGCATCTGCGTGCGGGGTGGACCTCGCTCTGGGAAAAGGCTTCTCTGCGCCTTTGATGGAGCATGTATCCTCACATAGATCCTCAACTGGATGTTCTCGCAAGAGAAACGATGCCCCCGCAGAAAAGAAGAGAGAAGAGAAATGAAACAGAAACTAAAGACACACAAAGCTATGTCAAAGCGCATCAAGGTTACCGGCTCCGGTAAGTACTTGCGCCGCAAAGTGGCCTCGAGCCACCTGCGCCGTAACAAGTCACCTGAAGCCATCCGTTCGATGGACAAGAACTTTGAACTGGCTACCCCCGACACCCGGCGTATGAAGCGTCTGCTCCCGTATGGGTAGCTGATGCAGGTAGCCCGGAATAGTTGTAGTGCCTGCCAGCAGAAAAGCAGGCTGACAAAAAGTTGCCTTGAATGGAGGATCAACAGGGACTATGCCAAGAGTAAAACGAGGCGTTACTTCTCACAAGAAGCATAAAAAAATCTTGAAGATGGCGGAAAGCCATCGTGGCACGCGCCGGAACCTGATTAAGAAGGCCCACGAAGCTATCATGCATTCGATGGCGTACATGTATCGTGATCGCCGGACCCGGAAGCGCGATATGCGCGCCCTGTGGATCACGCGTATCAATGCCGCCGCGCGCATGCATGGCGTGAGCTATAGCAAGTTGATGCACGCTCTGCATGTGGCCAATATCAATGTTGACCGCAAGATTCTCGCCGAGATGGCTGTGAACGACGAAGCCGCCTTCACCGCCCTTGTCGACGCCGCCCTGGCTACTATCAAGCAGGCCCCCTAAAAAACGCTCTATGGTCTTTATTAGCAGCCCCGCGAATCCACGCGTCAGCAAGTTGCTGGACCTGCATACTACGCGTGGACGCAAGAAAAGCGGCCTCTTCCTGATGGAGGGGCCGCATTTGTTAGAGGCGCTCCTCGACGCGGGAATGCTGCCGCGCGAGGTGTACTATCAGCCTGACCTGCTCCGGCGAACGGAGGAGGGGAAAAGCTTGCTGGCTCGTCTCCTGCATGTCTCCGCTGTCCCGCGTGAAGGGCTGGTCGAGGTGAGCGAGCGTGTGAGCGCGGCACTTGGAGAGGCGCAGACATCGCAGGGCGTGATAAGCGTCCTGGCTATGGAGACGTTCGACCCCGCCATACTGCGCGCGCGCCGTGCCGATGTGCCGCGACCGGCCCTGCTCATTCTCGATGACCTCGCCGACCCCGGCAACATGGGCACACTGCTGCGTACCGCGCTGGCCGCTGATGTCGATGAGGTGTTACTGACCCCGCATTGCGTTGATTGCTATAGTCCCAAGGTAGTGCGCGCGGCGGCGGGCGCGCATGTGGCTTTGCCTATCAGCGCGAACCAGGGATGGCAGGCGCTGGCTGAACGTGTGAGGATGCATTGTGGAGGTCGAACGCGTGTATTGCTGGCCGAGGCCGCTAGCCATCACCTGTACTACGAGCAAGATCTGAGTGTACCCTTCGCGCTGATCATCGGCAGCGAGGCCCATGGCCCTTCACAGCATGCGCGAGACCTGGCCACCGTGAGCATCTCAATCCCCCTGGCCAACGGCGTGGAATCCCTCAATGCAGCTATGGCGGCCGGCATTGTGCTCTACGAAGGCGTGCGCCAATCGCGGTCTACCTCCCCCAAATCTGACGCGTAGGGGCGATGGCTTACCAGCGGCTCCCCATCTCAAATCGCAGATCTCTCTGGGGGACAATCGCGGTATGTGATCCGCAGCTATCGCAGCAGGCTGGCCTGGCACCTGTATGCGGCATGCCGCATACCTCGCATACCCAGTGATGGGTAGCCGTGTTTGCCCCGTGCTGCGCGAGCAACCTGATGGCCTCACGCACGGCCGCATCTTCTTTTTTAAGTCCCTTTGGTGCAATCATGGTAGCCTCCCGCTGTTCTCTAGGTGAATATATTTCTTACATCAAGTCTAACAGGCGTTCGGGAGGAAAGTCCATGAAATTGAATAGGGGTTATGAATGCTATATATAAGGAAAACATTATACATCCCATGGGGGCATCTATACAGAGGGCGCCCCCATGGATGTATCTAACGGTTGGTGCGGCCATTGGCCCGTTCATCATATTGTTGTCGTTGCTCTGGTGAGAACTGTGGTGGATAGGGAGGTATATTTCCGTTTCCCCCGTTCTGTTGGGGATAGGGAGGCATATTCCAGCCGTTATCATGGTGCTGTGGAGGCATGTTCCAGGGCTGCTCGTTCTGCGGCGGCGGGCCCCATGGCTCCTCGCTTTGGGAGGGTATATTCCAGCCACCGGTGTTTTGCTGGCCGCTGGGCGTTGCATAGGGAGCGAAAGGGTCGGAGGCCGTAGTGGAACGGGCCGGTGGCAGGGCGTTATACATGCCGGCACCTGTGGGCTGGGCCGTGGCGGTCACTGTGCGGAAAGCGCCGCTGAGCGATAACTGGTTCTCCTGCTCTTCAGTTGGGGGGAGCTGACCAGGGAAGGCGGAGGAGGCGAGGTAATCCTGCTCTTCTTGCAGCTTGAAGGCCTCCACCGAGGAGCGCAACTGTTCGACGAGGCGCGCCAGGCGTTCCATGTACTGCGAAGCCTCGCGTGTGCTAGTCCCGCTGCTCTGCGTGGAGCTGGAGACGCTCTGCATAATCTGCACAACGGAGCGTGAGGAATGCAACTGCTGGCTGGCGATCTGGTTGATGCCCTCGATCTCTCTGGCCTGGTGTTCAACGACCGAGAAGAGTTGTTCGAGGGCCGTGCCGGCCTCCTGGGTCAGTTGCGTGCCGGTGGATGTCTCGCGCTCCGTATCTTGCATGGAGACGGCCACCGCGCCTATGTCCTCGCGCACGCTGCGGACGATACGGGTGATCATACCGGCCTGCTCTTTGGCGCGTTCGGCTAGCCGGCGGATGTCGGCCGCGACAGCGCCGAAGCCTTTGCCGTTCTCGCCAGCCATGGCGGCCTGGATAGCGGCGTCGAGCGCCAGGCGGTTGGTCTGATGCGCGATGCTGGAGATGGCTTCGACGATGTTGTTGATCTCACGCGAGCGCTCGCCGAGCAAGTGAACTTTCGTGGAGGTCGTCTGCACGTTTATATGGATGCGGTTCATGCCCTCGATGGCCTGGCCTACCGCCTCGCGGCCGCCCTGGGCGTTCTGGCGCGCCTCTGCGGCCACTGTGTACAGCACCTGCGCGCGCTCGGCCATCTGCCGGCTAGAGTCTGCCATGCGCTCAACCTCGTGCGCGGCTTCGTCGATCTGCTGGATCTGCATATCGCCGTCTTCGACCAGTTGCGTCATGCGATCAATGATCATGCCGGTCGAGTTCTCTACTTCGTGCGCCACCATCTTGACGCGGATCACCAGGTTGCCCAGTTCCTCAACCATATAGTTGAAGGAGTCGGCGAGCACCCCCAGGGCATCGGCGGAGACCTCCGCCTGGATGCGCAGATCTCCTTCACCAACGCCGCTCACCTCGCTCACCAGCTTCTCTACCTGCGCTTGCAGGACATCGCGCTGACCCTGCGTCTCCTGGATGAGTTGCACGATGTTGTCGAGCATGTTATTCATCGAGGTGGCCACAATGTGGATCTCGTCACGCCCAGGTATCCTGGCACGGGCGCTCGTATCACCTTTGCTGATGCGCTTGGTCAGCGACGCTAGCTCCCGTAGCGGCCGCGTGATCGTGAGGTTGACGATAAAGCCAATGGTGATCACGGCCAACGCGGTACCCAGCAGCGCAATGACCGTTCCCAGCAGGATGGAGCCGATTTGCGAACCTCCGGTATTGGTAATGTCAGTGTCGATGGCTTCGGTCAGGGTGACGATACGCTGCCAGCTCGCTATCAACGGGATAGATTTACTCGCCGCTACCTGCAAGAGGCTGTGGGCCTGACTATGCGGGACATTTGGCTCTTGAAGCGCCGTTACCTCTCTATCCTGGGCCTGCTTATAATCGGGCCACTGCTGGTTCATAATGGTCTGAAGCGTGCTCTGCTGATCGCTGATGAGGCCCGGATTGTCAGTTTGGAGGATTTTTCGCACACTGTCCATCGTTGGCGAGGTCGCAAGTTGGTACTGTTGCTGATATTGTGTGGCGTCCGCGGTAAAGTTGTGCTCGAGGTCCAGAATTCTCGTATTCAGCGTGCCTACCTCGCGTCTCATATCGCTGTTGCTGCTGGCTGGATTCTGGTTCGCGTAGACTGTCGAATGGTAAGCCACCAGGGCCAGTTGCATCTGCTGCAGGTCCGAGAGCGAGTCGGTAGCCAGCTTTGTGGCGTTATTGGCATTTTGCATGGCCTGTCCCCGCGTTGACAGGGTAGTGATAAACAGGCTTCCCAGCACGGCGATGACGATGCCTGGGATCACAGCCGCCAGAACGAATGCCAGGAATAGACGGAGGAAAATAGGCATATTGGTGATAGATCTCATCATGGCTGTGCCAGTCCCTTCTCAGATGGTGCGCTTTACCGGCGCTCTGAGGCGCCTATGATTAATGACGACCCGGAGGGTGCGCCGCTCCACTTTGCTCCACGTTATTGATTAGTACCAATGAATGGTATCTGTTACGATAAAGTACTTCCACCGTAGTGTACCCCACTATGTCAGAAATTGAAATATTTTTGATGGTGATGACCTGATTCTCCTATCGTATGCTATACTGTGTCCAACCGGGCGCGATAAATCGGCCCCTACGCGTGTGGGAGGCGCGATAAATCGGCCCCTACGCGTGTGGGAGGCGCGATAAATCGGCCCCTACGCGTGTGGGAGGCGCGATAATACACATGGACACATTAATCTGGTAATCGTGAGCATCATCATTGTCAGATTACTATGTTACATTCCATAATCGGCCCCTATACGTTCAGGTGAAGGAGCTTTTTTTGATGGATATGTTTGCTACTACTCGCTGGCCGTTTCAGAAGGTGCTGGTAGCCAATCGTGGGGAGATCGCCGTGCGGGTGATTCGCGCATGCCGTGATCTGGGCTTGAAGAGCGTGGCTGTGTATAGCAATGCTGACCG
>JALYTT010000022.1 GCA_030854145.1 Chloroflexota bacterium
AGCCACGCCCTACGGACACGCCGCTCACTTCCTATCGATGAGGGCTTACGTTCACGCCTATGAGGCAAGCCACGCCCTACATAGATATACCAGGTACACGAATGACTAGTATTGCACCCGACACAACTCAGATACATAACGAACCGCTCCAGCAGTTGCTGGAGGCTGTCTCTCTGTACCTGCATATTCCCTTTTGCCACACGCGCTGCCACTACTGCGATTTCAATACGTACGCCGGCATGCTTCCCCTGCGCGAACCATATGTCAGGGCTTTGCTGGCTGAGATCGCGCTCGCCGGCGACCTGGCGCGGCGAGCCGATGGCAGCGTCCGACGCGCGCGTACCATCTTCTTCGGTGGCGGCACACCCAGCCTGCTTCACGTACCGCAGATCGCACGCTTGCTTGACACCTGCCGCGCGGCTTTTGCCGTTGATCCAGGCGCCGAGATTACCCTGGAGGCTAATCCGGGTACGCTCAACCAGGAACACTTATTGGGATTGCGCGCCGCTGGCGTGAATCGTCTGAGCATGGGGGCGCAGAGTTTCGACGCCGGGCTGCTTACAAAGCTGGGACGCATTCACTCGCCACTGGAGATCACCCAGGCTGTGCAATATGCGCGTGCGGCCGGGTTCACCTCGATCAATCTCGATTTCATGTTTGGCCTGCCCGACCAGACGATGCAGCACTGGCGCGAGACCCTCGATCAGGCACTGGCCCTACGGCCAGAGCACCTCTCGCTCTACTCGCTCATTATTGAGGAGGGAACGGCGTTCTACGACTGGGCACAAGAGGGGATCATTACTCCTGGGGACGAAGACCTGTGTGCCGATATGTACGAGTACGCCGATGAACTCCTGCAGGAGGCCGGGTACGAGAACTACGAGATTTCGAACTGGGCCCTCCCCGGCCATCAATCCGAGCACAACCTGACCTACTGGCGTAACCTGCCTTACCTTGGACTGGGGGCAGGCGCGCATTCATTCTTTCACGGCAGGCGTTTCTCCAATGTGCTGGCGCCGCTACAATACATCCAGTTGCTCAAGGCCGGACAGCGACCGGAGGCGGAAAGCGAGACCATAGATCGCACGCAGCAGATGTCCGAGACGGCCTTTCTGGCATTTCGGACCGCCGCCGGCCTGCACCTGCCCACCTTTGAACAGCGCTTTGATGAGCCGTTCGCACGCTTTGTCGGCGACCGCCTGCGCCTGGTTGAGCAGGCCGGCCT
Organism: Chloroflexota bacterium; assembly: GCA_030854145.1. Next base: position 1,226 of record JALYTT010000022.1, read on the forward strand.
GATCGAGCGGCAGGACGAATGGGTGCGCCTCAGCAAACGAGGCCGCCTGCTGGGTAACGAGGTGTTTTTACGGTTGTTACCGTAAGGACGCGCTTGATCGCGTCCTGCTAAAAAGGATACGCTTGTGACGCAATCAGCTCTTTCACCGTGGCGCGTGTATGAAATATTGACCCCCAGCCAGTTTCAGAGCATGAAACAGGCAGGCATCGATGCGCTTCATGCCCAGTTGCTCTCCAATCGTGGCATCAAGACGCCAGAGGCTATGCGTCACTTCCTTGACGCGCGCTACGACCAGATCCCTGACCCGCTTACACTGATCGATATGCCGCGCGCCTGCCAGCGCATCCAGCAGGCGCTCGACAATCGGGAACACATCACAGTCTACGGCGACTACGATGCCGATGGGGTTACCTCCTCAGTGCTCCTGACGCGCGCTCTGCGCGCGCTTAAGCAACCTGACGCGCCCCTCGATTACTACATCCCCAGTCGCCTGGATGAAGGCTGCGGGCTGAACAAGGGCGCCCTGGACAGCCTCAAAGCACGCGGCACCTCCCTCATCATCACCACCGACTGCTCCAGCTCCGACGTTGCCCAGGTCCACTACGCCAGAGAAGCGCTGGGCATCGATATCATCATCACCGATCACCACCAGCCTCCCCAGGAACGGCCCGCCGCCTACGCCATGATTAATCCCTGGCGACCTGACTGTGTCTATGGCGAGCGCTACCTCTGCGGTGTGGGGATCGCGTTCAAACTGGCTCAGGCCCTGTATCGCGCCTACAAACGACCGTTGGAACAGGAACTGGAACTTCTCGATCTTGTGGCGATCGGGACCGTGGCCGATGTCGCGTCCCTGCTGGGCGAGAATCATACACTGGTGCGCCTGGGCATGGAGCGCCTGAATCGCACACAAAAACCCGGCTTGCAGGCGCTGATACGTAATGCTGGGCTGCAACCGGGGCACCTGCGCGAGCGCGATATCGCCTATGCGCTGGCCCCGCGCATCAACGCTGCCGGGCGCATGGAGCACGCCAGCATCGCCTTTGAACTGCTCGCCACCGATGATCGCCGCGAGGCCAATGACTACGCCGCCAGGTTGGAGCAGCTTAACCAGGCGCGCCAGGTCCAGACAGAAGAGTTGATGAGCAAGGTACGCGAGGAGGCCGAGTTGCGGCCCAACGACCTGGTAGTGCTGGTGAGCGGCGAAAAGTGGCCCGAAGGCATCATCGGCCTGGTCGCGGGCAAGCTCGCCGAAGAGATCAACCGTCCGGTGCTGGTGCTGAGCAGGGGCGCCGAATTCAGCCGAGGCTCGGCGCGTAGTCGCGACGGCTTCAACATTATCCACGCGCTACGCGATTGCGCCCCCCTGCTGGTACGCTACGGCGGTCACGCGCAGGCCGCGGGCTTCACCATCGCCAACGACCGCATCGAGGACCTGCGCCGGCACCTGCTGGGCTGGCACGAGAGCGGCATGGCCTCCGCCATTCTGGTAGAACCAGGGGAGCCTGACCTCACAGGACTGATTGCGGAGCCGGAGAGCGCGCCGCCGAGTCAGCACATGGCCGATCTCATCTTCACCAGGCCAGAGCATTTCAAGTACAGCACCTACAACAAGATCCGCCAGCTCAGCCCATTCGGCGCCGCCAACCCGGAGCCTGTCTTCAAGGCCGAAGGCGTACGGCTCATCAATTGCTGGCCAAGCGGCGTTGATGGTCGCAACCTGCGCATGCGGCTGGGCATTGGCGCTACACAGCAGGTGACCGGTGTGCTTGTGCGCGGCCGTTCGCAATTGTCCGCGCTCAATGGCGTCGAGCGCGTTACGATCATCTTCCGCCTGGAACCTGCCTGGAGGCCCAATGAAGGCGAGAGCACACAGGACATCTCGCTGAAGATCCTGCATATTGAAGCCCAGGAGATGTAAGGCGAGCGAGGGAGGCATGCAGGCCAGCGGAGAGGCAAGATGTCGCAGGCGTGCAGGGCGCAGGCCTTGTCGGCGGGCAAGGGGAGCCGAAGCGGCGCCCGTACACGAAAGAGGCGAGGGCGCGTTGGGGCCGGACACAGGCCGGCGCATTCGATTTCCAGCCAAATTTCGAGAAATGCGGAAGGATGGTAACCGCTTTTTCTGTTACACTGAAGGCAACTGAACGAATGTTTGAGAAGCAAAAAGGAGATACGATACATGGCTGAAGACAACTTCACGCTCACGACGTTTTACACTTCCTGGAAAGCGTACCAGGAGCACATCAAAGGGGCGCTTGCCCCGCTCAGCGCTGAGCAGCTTGAGCTGCGCGCCGCACCTCACCTGCGCTCTATCGGCGAGAATGCCCTGCACATCATCGGCTGCCGTGCCGGCTGGTTCACCGAGTTTCTGCGCGAAGACTGCGGCGCCGACGTGAAGGAGTACGCGAACTGGGATGTGCCTGGCGCGCCCGCCCGAACGCCCGCCCAGATGGTGCAGGCCCTCGACCGTACCTGGCAGTGCATGACCGCTTGTCTGACGCGCTGGAGTCCCGACGATATGCGACACACCTTCTCCGACGACTGGGACGGCAAACACGTCAACCTGCCGCGCGCCTGGGTTGTCTGGCATGTGATGGAGCATGACCTGCACCACGGCGGCGAGCTCTCGCTCACCTTCGGCATGCACGGACTCCCGGCGGATTTCCCCGGCTAGAGCCTGTGAAAGACTCGACATGGAGAAGTGGGAGCATCCAGAGGGATCGCTCCCATACGCGTTAAATTAAGCCCTGAACGAGCAGGTATCGGGCCGATCTCTTATGTTAACGCGTATGGGAGCGATCCCCCGCGGGCGCCCTGTGACCAGACACGCAGCATACCAGTCTCCGCGCTCCCCGATGTAGTAGCAACGAATGCGCTAGCCTGCTCCCTGCGGCCGTCGCCTACGGGTACACACCCCGGATCTCAGTGGCTTCAGCGACGCGGGCCACGGCGAGCAGGTAGGCGGCCATGCGCAGGTTCGTCTGCTGCTCCTCTGCTTTGTTGACTACCGCCTGGAAAGAGCGCACCATGATCGACTCCAGGCGATCGTTGATCTCATGCTCAGCCCAGAAGAACCGTTGCAGATCTTGCACCCACTCGAAGTAACTCACGGTGACGCCGCCCGCGTTCGCCAGGATATCGGGCACGATGACCACGCCCCTGTCGTTCAAGATGCGGTCGGCATCAGGATTGGTAGGGCCATTGGCCGCCTCTACAATCAGGCGCGCCTGCACGCGACTCGCGTTTCGCCCCGTCAACTGGTTCTCCAGAGCAGCGGGGATCAGCACATCGCAGGGCAGCTCCAGCAGTTCCATATTCGTGACAGTCTCCGTCTCCGGCAGACCCGCCAGCATACCGTGTTCTTTGGAATGACGCAGCGCCTGCCGGATATCGATGCCGTGCGGGTTATAGACGCCCCCATGAACATCGCTGACCGCGACTATCTTGCAGCCCATTTCATGAAGCAGACGAGCCGAAATGCTACCCACGTTGCCAAAGCCCTGGATGGCTACCGAGCAGCTATCGGGGTGGAGATCCATGGTCTTGAGCGCTTCACGCGTCACCACCTGTACGCCCCGGCCCGTTGCCTCCAGGCGACCCTCACTACCGCCGATAGCCAGGGGCTTTCCTGTGACTGAGGCGGGCACAGAGTAGCCTTGATGCATCGAGTAGGTGTCCATGATCCAACTCATGATCTGCGGGTTCGTATTCATGTCAGGAGCCGGAATATCGCTATTGGGGCCTATCAGGACGGAGATCTCGGTGGCATAGCGGCGCGTGAGGCGTTCGAGTTCAGTGCGGGACAATGTGTGTGGTTCGCAGAGCACACCGCCTTTGGCACCACCGAAGGGGATATTCACCACCGCACACTTCCAGGTCATCCACATGGCCAGAGCGCGCACCTCGTCGAGCGACACTTCAGCGCCGTAGCGGATACCACCTTTGGCCGGTCCACGGTTGATGTTATGCTGCACACGGTACCCGGTGAACATCTCTACATCGCCGTTATCCATGCGCACCGGGAAATTGACAATAAGTTCGCGCTTTGGCTTGCGCAAGATCGCGCGCATTGACTGTGACAGCCCAAGCCGTTCGGCCGCCTCATCAAATTGCGAAACAGCCACTTCATAGGGATTCAGAATGCCGACAACCATTGGTTTAAGAACCTCCTTACCATAGCCTGCATAGGCTATCTATGCAACAATGCATTGAGAAGCAACATTGCTTCCAAAACACGTCCATACATATATGGACACGTTCGACAAAGGCAAATCGGGGCTATCAGTGCTGCAACAGGTAGACATCTGACCAGTCACCGAAGTAGAGGCCATTGCCATTCAGGCTCACACCATGCACCCACGAAGGGATCACGGCGGCCGTCGCCTGGTGATCGAGCGGCAACCACCCAACATCCTGGATAGCGGTCTGTTCGGCCTGGTTGTACAACTGGATACGTGCATTGCCGGCGGACTGCTCGGCCTGCGCACACAACTGGTCGAATTGCGCATTATGCCAATCGCCGTTGTTATTCGAGGCCGTCGAGGTCAGGTTCAGCGTCAGCCAGTCATACGGGTCGGGGAAGTCGGCGCCCCACTGCGTAAAGCCAAACTGCACAGTGTGGGTCTGCGTCTCCTGGTTGTAAGAATTCAGGTCCACCGAGCGCAATTTCACCTGGATACCCAGCGCCGTTTGCCACATCTGCTGCAAGGCGGCCGCCTCGTCCTCGGACACCTGCGAACCGGGATACGAGAAGGTGATGGGCGGAACCTGGCTCACATCGGGGTAGACCGACTGGAGCAGGCTCTTGGCTTTGTTCTTATCGTAAGGAATGCCCTGGTAATTCGGCTGGTAGCCGGGCATACCGGGGGGGATAATCGTCGCCGCGGGCGTCACCGCGTCTTTAAAGATGGCGTGTGCCAGCTCCACCTTATTGGTAGCATAGGCAAAAGCCTGGCGCACAGCGGGCTTATCAAACGGGGCCATCTTATTGCTAAAGAACAGGAGGTCGCTCTGTAACAACGAGTGCAGACTGAAGCCAGGAATAGACCTGGCGATGGGTAGGTCATTAGGGGGAATATTCGAGACAAAGTCATATTGCTTCGCCTGGTACGCCTTAAAGGCCGTGGACGGATCATTGACGAAGACCATATCCACTTCCGACAGTTTGGGCTTCGCTCCATAATAGTGCGGGTTGGGTACCAGGATCATCTTCGTATTGTGATCCCATTCCTTGACCATAAAAGGCCCGGTTCCCAGGCCGCTCCCGGCGGCGTGATTGACCCAGTTCACCTGGCCATACTGGTCGATAAGGCTCTTGTTCAGAGGGAAGTAGAGCGAGTTCGTCAGCACCTCAAGGAAGTAGGGGGTCGGCTGGGCCAGGGTGAACTGCAAGGTGCTGTTATCGAGAGCCTTGACCCCAGCCAGCGTCTTCGTCTTGCCATTGGCCACGTCGTTCGCGCCCACAATCGAGCCTTCGAAGAAGCTGGCGATGCCCGACTTCACCTCCGGCAACAGTGCGCGCGTGAGCGTGTAGACATAGGTCTGCGCGGTGACCGGCGTGCCATCCGAAAAGGTGATGCCCTGCTTCAGGTGGAAGGTATACACCTTATTATCGCTGGATACATCCCAGGTCGCCTGATCGGGGATGACATTCAGGTTTTTATCGCTTCTGACAAGACCACTATAGATCATGTTAACAGCCAGCACCGAGTTATTATCCGGGCCGAGCGCGGGATCAAGGACACCGATATCGCGCGTCCCCACATTGGGAAAGCGCAGCACCTGGTGAGAAGCCGGCACAGGTGTACCGCTGGCAGTCGGCGACGTGCTGCTACCGCCGCAGGCCGCCAGGATCAGCAGCAACACGCTGAGAAAAAAGAGTGCGGAAGGTAAACGCCGGGAATGAAAATACTTGAACTGAGTACGCACAACGGGTCTCGCTTTCTGCATAAAGCTAGCTCTGAAGAGGCCGTAAAAAAGGGTGCGGCCAGGAATACCAGAAAGAAACTACTTTGCCAGTTATTGTACAACCTGCATAATAGAAGTAACAAGAGAGCGGTGTATCAGCGCAAGCCATCGCCCCTACGCGGATCAGGCTCTGAGGCATAGATTGGATGCATGGGCCGGGCCTGTTGGCGTGCTGCCGGACATAGACAAAAGTGGAGGCAGCGTCTATAATTAAAAAATGGCAATCATACTGTTCAATGACGAACAGGAGGAAGTGTATGCGTATTCATATTATTGGCGTCCCTATGGACTTAGGTGCGGATCGACGTGGTGTCGATATCGGAGCTAGCGCAATACGGTACTCAGGTCTCAATGATCAGTTGCGGCACCTCGGCTACACGGTATATGATAGCGGTAACCTGGTAGTTCCCCAACCCGAAAGTCAGCCTGCCGGCAAATCGCACATGAAATACCTTGAAACGATTGTGCAGGTGAGCGAGAACCTGGCGGCCGCGGTGACAGCGGCTCTGGAAGCTGGCGACTTCCCCCTCATACTCGGAGGTGACCACAGCATCGCGCTTGGCTCTATCAGCGGCGTGGCGAGCGTGCGCAAAGACGTTGGTGTCTTGTGGATCGATGCGCACGGGGATTTCAATACCGATAAGACCACGCCTTCGGGCAACGTCCATGGCATGATCCTGGCCGCACTCGCGGGATTGGGGGACCGTCGCCTCACAGATATCGGTGGATGGGCACCCAAGATTAACAAACAGACACTCGTGATTGTTGGCGCGCGCGCCCTCGATACAGAGGAACGCGCCCTCCTGCGGGCCAACGATATCCATGTATTCAGCATGTCGGACATCGACCAACGCGGGTTTTCCACCGTCATGCGTGATGCCATCGCCATAGCGGGTCAGTACAACAACCCGATCCACCTTAGCCTCGACATGGATTCGCTTGATCCGCGCGAGGCGCCAGGCGTCGGCACGCCTGTACGCGGCGGCCTGACCTATCGCGAGGCTCACCTGGCCATGGAGTTGATCGCCGGCTGCGGGCAGCTTATCTCGATGGATGTTGTCGAGGTGAACCCGATCCTTGACAACGAGAATATCACCGCCGCGCTTGCCGTCGAACTTGTGCTGTCGGCCCTCGGCAAGAAGATCTTGTAGACATCTGACTAGATATGGAGGGGCGCTCCCTGGCGGGCGCTCCGGGAAGCCATATACAACGAGAAGGAGGATGGTAGGAAGCAAAGAAACTGCCTGCCAATACACGGAATGGATGCGAAAGAACTCTTTATGAATGGCGAGTTCGTATCGGTCGAGCACGGCACGATTTCGGTACGCACGCACGGTTTTGCCTATGGAACTGGCTGCTTTGAAGGCATCCGGGGCTACTGGAACGAGCAGGATCAGCAGGTCTACTTATTCCGTCTTCGCGAGCACTACGAACGGCTACTTCGTTCGTGTAAGATTCTGCAGATCGCACTTCCCTATACAGTCGATCAACTCATTGAAATCACCACAGAACTCGTCAGGCGCAACGAGCAGCACCAAGATGTCTATATCCGACCGGTGGCGTATAAGAGCGATCAGACCATCGGCGTGCGTTTGCATGGCATCAGCGACAGCTTTCTGATCACCAGCGAGCCGTTTGGCAACTACATCGACATCACGGGACTACGCTGCGGAGTCTCATCCTGGCGGCGCATCGACGACAACGCTATCCCGGCACGCGCGAAAGTCACGGGGGCCTATGTCAACTCGGCCCTCGCCAAAAGCGAGGCTATGCAGAACGGCTTTGACGAAGCGGTCATGCTCACGCACGAAGGCAATGTCTCCGAGGGCAGCGCCGAGAATATCTTCCTGCTCATCAACGGCGAGTTCGTCACCCCCGCGCCAACGGAAAACATCCTGTTGGGTATTACACGCGACACCGTAATGGAGCTGGCGCGGCGCGAATTCGGGCGCATCACTCGCGAGCGCATTGTCGACCGCACCGAGTTATACGTCGCTGACGAGATCTTCCTCTGCGGGACGGGCGCCCAGATCGCCCCGGTGATCGAGGTAGATCACCGCCCCATTGGCAACGGCCAGGTCGGGTCGATCAGCAGAGCCTTGCAAGAGGTCTATTTCGAGGTCGCACGCGGCCAACGCCCGGAGTATCGCGCGCAGTGGTCCACGCCCGTGTATGCCTCCAGCCAGGCGCTAACACCTGTGTCACAGCATTCAAACGCGACGGATTAAGAGCGCAGACGTAGGGGCACCGTTTACAAGCCCGTGCATGCCCGATGGCATCATGATCACACCGGGCTTGTAAACGGCGCCCCTACGTCTGCGCTGTTGAATTAGCGCTTTGTGTACTGTGGTGCCTTGCGGGCACGTTTCAGGCCGGGCTTCTTGCGTTCCTTCATGCGGGGATCGCGTGTGAGGAAGCCAGCTTTGCGCAGGGCGGAGCGCCAGTCGGGGTTCACCCGCAGGAGCGCACGCGCCACTCCGTGACGAATGGCGCCCGCCTGCCCACTGCTACCGCCGCCAACGACGCGCACCGTCATATTATACGCGTTGCCCAGATCGAGTACGTGCAGGGGCGAGGTAATCACAGCCGAGAGCGCCTCACGACCAAAATAGGCCTTGTCGCTCTTGCCATTGACGGTAATACTGCCGTCACCGTTAGGGAAGAGGCGCACGCGAGCTACCGCCGTCTTGCGCCGTCCCATGCCATAATAATACTCACCTTTAGTAGTGTCGGCCAAGATAGTTCTCCTCTTCCTTTATTTATTCAGCCGCAACGGGCGTAGATCTCTTCAGCAGCGCCTCCGGGCCTTGCCAGGGGATAGGCTTCTGGGCCCGGTGCGGATGCTCCGGGCCGGGATAGACCTTGAGGCGGCCCATCAGGCGAGCGCCCAGGCGGTTGTGCATCACCATACCGCGCACAGCATGGATCAAGGCGCGCTCTGGGTAGCGGCCATCAAGAACCTGACGCAGGGTGGCCTGCTTCAAGCCACCCGGATACTGGCTGTGGCGATAATAGATCTTCTGCTCCATACGCTTGCCTGTCACGGCAATCTTGGCAGCATTAATCACCACTACAAAATCGCCGCATGGCTGGTTCGGGGTAAAAGTGGGTTTATGTTTACCGCGCAGAAGGGTCGCAATCTGCGACGCCACGCGGCCCAGGATCTGGCCCTCAGCATCAATGATATACCATTGGGGGTCCAGTTCGCCAACCTTGGCGCTATATGTCTTCATAATGCTTTGTTCTCCTAATGTGTACTGGCCCCCTGGTGGAGACCATCTCCCTGGCCTGGCATGTTATTCCCTAGCCAAACTCTCCAGGATAATCAACCCGCAGCAGGCATAATCCGTGCGCGGGGGCCACTGAACCAGGGTGCGTCTTCTCCGCGCGTTGCACAATAGTAGCAAACTCGGCGAGGTCCAGGCGCTTCTGCCCTACCAGCAGCAGGGTTCCTACCATCCTGCGAACCATGCCCGTCAGAAAAGCGTCCGCAGTAAAATCACAATAGATAGCTGCATCCTGGCGTGTACAGCGTGCTTCGAGCATAGTGCGCACACAATGATGCGGGCCAGGTCTGCGCGGGTTGGTCTCGTCAGGGCTACGACCAAAGGCGCCGAAATCCTTGCGGCCCAACAACGCAGTGCAGGCCTCATCCATCGCGTCAACGGCCAGCGGCCGCGCGTGATGCAGGCTATAGCGAGCCTGCAACGGCGATGGTGCGCTGTCGTTCCAGATGGTATAGCGGTAGGAACGACTGACCGCGCTGAAGCGGGCGTGAAAGCGTTCAGGCGCCTCCCTGATCCAACGTACCGCTATCGTAGCGGGTAAGACGGCATTCAAAGCGCGCATCCAGACCTCAAGCGTGAGCTGCGCAGCGCTACTAAAATGCACGACCTGGCCACTGGCATGCACTCCCGCGTCGGTGCGACCCGCCCCCGTGATGACGGCCGCCTGGCCAGAGATGCGCGCGATAGCCTCCTCCAGGGTTCCCTGGATGGTTGGTCCATGGGAACCGGGCTGGCGCTGAAAGCCATGGTACCCGGTGCCATCATATTCAATACCACACACGATCTTCATGTCAATGTGCCGTCAAGGGCGCGACACCTGGTGCAGCGGACGCCATCCAGCGTGCCCTTAGCATCGTGCGCGCGCCTCTTCCTTGCTAAACGAGAGCGATCTGGGCCATTTCGGCCGCGTCGCCCTTGCGCCGGCCGAGCTTCGTGATCCGCGTATAGCCGCCGGGGCGTCCGAGGTAGCGCGGGGCCAGTTCGTCGAACATCTTCTGAACTACCAGCTCATCCGGCAGCTTGCTCAGAATATGCCGGCGCGCCCGCAGTTCGATGACCAGCGCCTGGTAGGCCGCGCCCAGGGCCTTTTCAGCCTCGTCTTCCTTTGAGAAGAGGCGCAGCAGTTCTTCGCGTCGCCCCTTGAGCTTATTCTCCAGGAACTTGCGGCCCTTATCGGTCAGAGGAGGCATGCCCATATCGGCGCGCTCCTCATTGGAGGCCACTCTATGTTCGAGCGAGAAACGCCCCTGGCGCGCGAAGGTCAACAGGCGGGCGGCTTTTTCCTCATCGGACACCACCGAGGCCAGATGATCCTGGGCTGCGGCGCGCCCCTTGACGGCAGTATCGATCAACTTCTCAACTTCGCCGCGGATGGCACGGGCGCGTGCCTCCGTCGTCTTAATTCTATCGTAACGGATAAGCCCGGCCATCAGGTTGCGCCGCGCAGAGCGGCGGCGCGGCTCCGGCATGCTCATCCGGTTACCGGCAATTCGGTGCCTCAACTTACTCCTCCATTTCGTGATCGCCGTTCATATCGGCTCCGACAGTGCTGGTACGTGGGTTCGGGAGGAAGTTACGTATAAGCAGGCGCTCACGCAACTCTTGTAGACTTTTTTCACCAAAGTTACGCACTCCCAGCAGGTCTTCCTCGTTCATCGAAAGGACCTGGCCCACCTTCGTGATATTGCTGCGCTTCAAGCAGTTATAGGCACGCACCGAGAGGTCCAGCTCCTCGATAGGCGTCTCGTAGATCTTCGGTGGGATCGGCAGGCTGCTCAGCGGCGGCTTCTCCTGCTCGGCAGCGAAGGCCGTACGATAGTTGGCAAGCTGCGTGAAGAGGCGCACCAGGATATCCGCGCTCTGGCGCAGAGCCTCGTCCGGCGTAATCGTGCCATCGGTCCAAACATCGAGAACGATTTTATCATAGTTTGTCATCTGGCCGACGCGGGTATGCTCAAGGGTATAGTTGACCTTCTGCACCGGCGTATAAATGGCATCGACCGGAATCACGCCGATTGGCTGATCTTCCTTGGAGTCGGCTGGTACGTAGCCCCGGCCGGTCTCCACCACCAGCTCCATCTCCAGATGAGCGTTCTCATTATCAAGGGTTGCAATGTAGAGATCGGGGTTCACAATCTCCACGGTGCTGGGAACCATTATATCCGCTGCTGTGACGATGCGTTCGGTGCGCTCACCCGAGACATCCAGACGCATTGAGACCGGATGATCGGAGAAACTGCGCAGGCGCAGCTTCTTGATATTCAGCACAACATTAGTGACATCTTCCATGACGTTGGGGATGTCTTGAAACTCGTGTTGCACCCCCTCAATACGAATAGAGGTTACCGCCGCGCCCGGAAGCGAAGACAGCAACACACGGCGCAGGGCATTACCCAGGGTCATCCCATACCCTGCCTCTAACGGTTCAATATCATAGCTCGCATAGTTACCCTGTGTTTTCGTATTTTTGATGCGAGGCAGAGTAATATCTAGCAAGGTTCCAACCTGCCTTTCTTTTTCTACCACCGCCTACTTCGAGTCTCTCCGCATCCTCGACCGGCATAGCGCGCCTGACCAGGATACGCGCGCGAGAAACTCTGGTAGCCAAGAGTCCAGTGCCCTCATATGGCCCCGCAAGGCAGGAGCCGCGAAGGAAGGCATATACCCATCCGCCGAATCAACGTACCTGATAGTATTCAACCACCATTTGCTCATCGAAAGGCAACTCAAGCTCTGTGCGCGAGGGCAGAGAGAGCACACGCCCGGACATCGCGTCCACATCGAGGCGCAGCCAGCTTGGGACCCCCTTCTGGGCCAGTAGCAGGGCGCGTGTCTTGAAGTACTCCAGGCTCTTACTGCGCTCGCGTACACTAATCACATCATTGGGTTTCGCAATAAAAGAGGGAATATCGGTTTTGCGACCATTGACAGCGAAATGTCCGTGGCACACCAGTTGGCGAGCCTGCGCGCGCGAATCGCCGAAACCCATGCGATACACCAGGTTATCCAGGCGCATCTCCAGGATCTGCAGCAGGTTCTCGCTGGTCTTGCCGGGGCGGCGGGCCGCGGCATTAAAATGTTTACGGAACTGGCGCTCCAGTACGCCATAGGTACGGCGGACCTTCTGCTTCTCGCGTAATTGGGTGGCATAGCCGGACGCCTTGCGCTGGCGGCTACTGCCGTGCTGTCCGGGGCGACTATTGCGGCGCTCTAAGGTGCATTTCGTCATGCACTTGTCGCCCTTCAAAAAAAGTTTTACCCCCTCACGTCTGCAGAGTCTGCACACGGGGCCGGTATAACGGGCCATCTATTGTCTCCTCCTCGCACACATAGCGCAGTTATACGCGCCGCCGCTTGGGCGGCCGGCAGCCATTGTGCGGAATAGGTGTAACATCGGTAATTGAGGTGACATTGAGACCGGCCGCCTGAAGCGAACGAATCGCCGCCTCGCGTCCAGATCCAGGTCCCTTGACATAGACCTCGATCTGGCGCAAGCCATGATCCATGGCCTTGCGCGCCGCCGTCTCGGCAGTGACCTGGGCGGCATACGGCGTGCTCTTACGCGACCCCTTGAAGCCCTGCGCGCCGGCACTGCCCCAGGAGAGCACATTCCCGTTGGGGTCCGTCAACGTCACGATAGTGTTATTAAAGGTTGCTTGAATATGTGCATGTCCACGAGGCACAGATTTTCGTTCACGCCGCCTGGGCCTGCCTGTCGGTTTCTTTTTATCTGCCATGCTATCTCGGTCCTCCTGGTCCTTCCTTACTTCTTAGCGGCCGCTTTCTTCTTACCTGCTACCGTGCGCTTCGGCCCGCGACGAGTACGCGCGTTGGTGCGCGTGCGCTGGCCGTGTACCGGCAAGTTGCGGCGGTGACGCATACCGCGATAACAGCCGATCTCGATCAGGCGCTTGATGTTCATGTCCACTTCGCGCCGCAGGTCGCCTTCGACTTTGTGCTCGCGATCGATGAATTCGCGTAAACGGTTCACCTCTTCTTCGCTCAAGTCTTTCACCCGTGTATTCGGGTTCACGCGAGTTCGCTCCAGGATCTTGCGGCTCGTTGTCAGGCCGATCCCGTAGATGTAGCACAGCGAGATCTCCACACGTTTGTCACGCGGAATGTCCACGCCAGCAATTCTTGCCATCTTCTCCTCCAGCTCTATAAGGGTATCAACCTACCCTTGCTTCTGTTTATGCTTTGGATCCTTGCTACAGATCACCATTACAACGCGATTGCGACGGATGACTTTGCAATTCTCGCAACGCGGCTTCACTGAGGCACGCACCTTCATGGCTCTTCCTCCTTTTCTCATAGAAAAAGCAAAATTAGAACAAAGGCAAAAAGAGCGAACGCCGGCACAATGCCGCGTTTTCCTCTTTGCCTGACCTGATCGCGTTTAGAAAAGATGCCGATGAGAAGAAAAGGAATGCCGAGAGGACACCACCTCATTCACGTTCTCACACGCCATGTTATCCGGCCTCTGGTCAGATCATAGGGTGATAGCACGACTCTCACTTTATCGCCGGGTACAATGCGCACGAAATTCATGCGAATGCGCCCTGAGAGGACCGCTAGAATCTGGTGCTGTTCGTCAATTTCCACCTTAAACATAGCATTGGGAAGGGCCTCAATTACCGTGCCTTCCACAGCAATCTCATCGTTCTTTGCCATAGCATCCTTTCTCGTTTGCTTGTCTCAAGCCTCGCCTGGCTCCTCGCTTTGGCCGGGGGCCCGCTCTTCACGTACATACTTCTTCTGCTCGCTAGCTTGCAAGAGATAGACCATGTGCAACCAGCACTTGCGCATGGCGATGAAGCAAGGTCGCATATTGTCAGCAGGCGCTCTCTTTCAAGATGCCTTACGTTTCAAGAGCAGTGGGTTGGCGACTGTGCAACCTATACCTACAAATGGCTGCACATGATACTGCTATAGCCAACTGCGAATTATAGCACAAATGTCGCTAGAAGTCGAGAGGGTAAGCTTTCTCTCTCCTTAATCCGCCGTTGCCTATACACGTGCCATCATTCATGACTCACAGCGTTAAGATATCCGCGTCCCCCTGGGTAATCGCCACGGTATGTTCGAAGTGCGCGGCATAGCTCTGATCGACGGTCACCACCGTCCAGGAATCTGAGAGCACGCGTGTCTCTTTGGTGCCAGCATTGACCATCGGCTCGATGGCAATCACCATCCCGGGCTTGAGCACTGGATTCGACTGGCCTGGCGTCACATAGTTCAGCACCTGTGGGTCCTCGTGCATACTGCGCCCCACGCCATGCCCGCCATACTGGCGCACCACCGAGAAGCCCGCCGCCTCGACGTACTGTTGCACCACACGGCTGACATCCTGCAAGCGATTGCCAGCCTGCGCCGCCGCGATCCCCCGGTAGAGCGCTTCCTCGGTCACCTTCAGCAAACGCTGCAGCTCCGCCGAGATCGTTCCCACCGGTACCGTGATCGCCGAGTCCGCGTGCCAGCCATTATAGTTCGCGGCGAAGTCGATGCTGATGATATCGCCCTCCTTGAGCACGCGGCTGCCGGGGATACCATGCACGACCTCATCGTTTACAGACGTACAGATAGAGCCGGGGTAACCATGATAGCCCAAAGCGCTGGATTTCGCGCCGTGCCGCTTTAACGCAGCGGCGGCAAGCGTATCCAGATCCCCCGTGGCCATACCCGGCCGCACTGCGTTACGCAGTTCCGCCAGCATGTCAGAGACGATCCGGCCTACCGCGCGTATCTTCTCGCGTTCTTCCTTCGATTTTATGATGATCGCCACGATGCTTTCTCCAAGGACATCCGCAAGGGACCGCCCCTCATGTAATTACCGAGTTTCATAGGTTCGTATCGTCTGTTGCAGGCTCTTTTGCACCTGCTCGATACTCTGGTTCCCATCCACCTCTACCAGCTTGTGTTGGGCACTATAATAATCATGCAACTGAATCGTCTCACTAAAAAAGATATCCAATCTGCGCTGTACAGCCTCACCCGTGTCGTCGGAGCGCTGGTATAGCTCACTTCCATCGAGGTCGCACACGCCCGGCGTCTGTGGAGGGCGTGAGCTCATGTTGTAAACGTGCTGGTGCGCGCGACAGATATATCTTCCAGAGAGCCGCTTGAGCAGTTCCGCGCGCGGCACATTCAAGTACACTGCCAGGTCGATATGCCGCCCAACCCCACGGAGTCCTTCATCCAGAGCCTGAGCCTGCGCGATGGTGCGCGGGAATCCATCCAGCAACACGCCACGCGCACAATCCGGCTCCGCCAGCCTGCCAAGAATCATGGCCACCGTCAAACTATCGGGCACGAGTTCCCCCCGATCGACATAGGCCTTGGCCTGCATCCCCAGCCCGGTCTTCTCCTCAAACGCCTGACGGAACAGGTCCCCACTGGCAACATGGGGAGCACTAAGAGCCTGGCTAAGCTCCTCTGCCTGTGTCCCCTTCCCCGACCCCTGAGCGCCGATTAGAATGATGTTCACGTTTTTCCTCCGCTGGAAGGACGTAGGTGAGCGCCATTGCACACCTACAATTGACCGATGTGTAGGGGCTCAGTATAGCGCGTCCGCTCCAAAGCGCCCCTACGACAGGAAACCCCTGTAGGGACCCGATTTATCGCGTCCGCCTCTACGACAGGAAACCAGAATAGTTACGCATCACCATCTGTGCTTCAAGCTGCCGGAGGGTGTCCAGCACCACGCCGACGACGATCAGCAGGATGGTACTACTGAGCAACTGCGTCCTGGCCAGAAAGGGCATGACAGCCAGGATACCCAGGAAGAGCGCACCGCCCAGGGTGACACGATTAAGCACATCACTCAGATACTTGCGTGTCGTCTCGCCTGGTCGATACCCCGGTATATGCGCCCCCTGCTTCTGCAAGTTATCTGGAATATTCTGCTGCTGCCAGACAACGTGGGCATAGAAGTAGGTAAAGAGCACAGCCATTGCAAAGTAGATGATCCAGTAATAGACAAAGGTCGTATTGAGCAGATTGGCTCCTAGCCAGCCCGCGGCCGCTGCCAGCCAGGGAACGCTGCTCCCTACCAGGTACTGCGAGAGCACCGATGGGAAGATCAGCATCGAATTGGCGAAGATCAGCGGGATCATGCCGGCACTATTGACCTGCATCGGAATGTAGGTGGTTTGCGCCGAACCAACCAGCAGCCCGCGACCCACCATACGCTTCGTTGGGTACTGGATGGGGATACGTCGCTGGCCCAGGTAGATATATACGATGCTCAGGATCGTCACCAGCCCGATAATCGTCAGCACGCCAATGCTGACAATACCGCTGCCGGTGCCGCCGGAGGACGTGCTTTGCAGGTATCCTTGCTGGAGCAACTGCGGCAGACGTGTTACAATACCGCCAAAGATGACGATAGAGATACCATTACCGATGCCATGCTCGGTGATGAGTTCACCCATCCACACTAAGACCATGGTCCCGGTGGTCAGCGTCAACAGGATCGCCAGGGACTCCAGCCAGTTCGGGCCAAAGAGATTAAAGGTCGTCGCATCGAGAACGCCTACACGCACAAAGATCGCGGCCTGGCCCAGGGCCTGTAAGAACGCCAGCGGGATCGTGATGATACGTGTGATCTGACTGAAGCGCAAGCGGCCGGCCTCACCCTCCTCTGAGAGCTTCTGCAGTGCAGGAATGATCGGCGCCAGCAACTGCATTACGATGGTTGCTGTGATGTACGGATAGACGCCCAGGGCCACGATCGAGAACGTGTGTAGGCCTCCACCGGAAAAGACATCGAGCAGACCGAGCAACTGGCCAAGGTCCTGATTTTTGCCACTTCCGAAGAGATTGAGGAGGTTGAGTTGCTCCTGGTGTGTCAACGGTACAGTGATATGGTCGAGAAGGCGAATAAGCAGCAACATCCCGAGCGTGAACAGAATCTTGTTGCGCAGGTCAGGAATAGTCCAGATACTGCGCAGTCGCTCCAACATGGAGGCTCCTTTCACGAAACTGGCGGGACGAGCCTTGCGGTCGTCCCACAACAAACCTGGATCGCCTTAGACGCGTTACACGTCCGCGGTCTGGGCCTGCGGCCCTGGCGCTGGCTTCTCCTGATCCTTACGTCTCTTGGTCTTTTCATAGACCTTCACCGGGATTATCTCAATTGTGCCGCCCGCCGCCGCAATCTTAGCCTGCGCACTGGCAGAGAACTTGTGCGCGCGCACGGTGAGCGCGTGGCTGATCTCGCCATCGCCAAGCACCTTGACCAGCCCATGACTTTCCGCGGGCGTCATCAGGTGCTGCTGCGCGAGTTCATCGGGGGTCACCCGCGACCCGGCCTCGAAGCGTTCGAGGTCATAGAGATTGACGACCGCGTAGTCCTTGCGGAAGCGGGTATTGCTGTTCCCCAGACCGCGCAGGAACGGCAGGCGTTTGGACAGGCGCGTCTGGCCGCCGTCAAAGGCACGGTGGATCTTGCCGCCGGTGCGGGCCTTCTGGCCCTTGGTGCCACGGCCAGAGGTCTTGCCACGGCCAGAGCCATGACCACGTCCCAGGCGTTTCTGAACCTTATGCGAGCCGGGAGCCGGCCGCAAATCAGAGAGTTTCACTGCCCACCTCCTCTACCTTTACCAGGTGGATTACCTTGTAGATCATCCCCCGAATCGCAGGATGGTCTTCGTGTTCAACTGTCTGCTGGAGCTTGCGCAGCCCCAGTGCGCGGATGGTGTCCTTCTGGTCCTGGGCATAGCCGATAGAACTCTTCACCCATTTCACACGCAATTTTGTCATGGTTATCTCTCCTTATCGCGCCTAGCGGCGGCGGTCACCGCCACCACGACGCTCGCCGCGTTCACCGCCGCCGCGTTCACCGCGCTCGCGGCCGCCCGGACCCCGGCGTCCCGGGCGGCTGTCGCGCGATTCCTCCTCGCGGGTGCTGCGCATAGCAGCAGCCTGCTCGGCGGCACTGGCAGCGGCGGCAGCGATCTGCTCGGCACGTTTCCTGCCAAGCAGCTCCGCCACCGTCTTGCCCCGGCGCGCAGCCTCTACCTCAGGTGAACGTAACTCGCGCAATGCCTTCATACAGGCATTGACCGTATTCGCTTTGTTGTTGCTCCCCAGCGACTTCGTCAGAATATCACGAATACCCACCAGCTGAACCACGGCGCGCACCGCTGAACCCGCGATCACCCCGGTACCGGGGGCGGCCGGCTTGAGCATGACCTCAGACGCGCCGAAGAAGGTATTCACCATATAGGGGATGGTCGTACCCACGAGCGGCACCTCGATCAGGTGCTTCTTGGCATCTTCCGCGCCCTTACGAATGGCTTCCGTGTATTCGCTGGCTTTACCCATGCCATAGCCCACGTGACCATTGCGATCACCGACAACGACAAGCGCCCGAATGCTAAATCTTCGGCCGCCCTGGACAACCTTCGAGACGCGCTTGACATCAACCACGATCTCTTCCAGGTTTAGTTTTGAAGCATCTATCCTTGGCATCTTACTCCTCGCGCCCTAAAATTCCAGGCCTGCCTCACGGGCGCCTTCGGCCAGCGCGGCCACCCGGCCGTGATACGCGTAGCCGCCACGATCAAAGACAACCTTATTCACGCCCTGCTCTTTCGCGCGCTGCGCCACCAGCTTGCCCACCTCGCGCGCCAGCGCGACTTTGCGATTCTTGGAGATGGCTTCCAGCGCCTCAACCGGCGTCTTCTTCTCGCCCTTCTGCGCGCTTGGCAGCACCGTTTTCACCTGGGCAGCGGGCTTGCCCTTCTGCTGCTGCGGCGCTCCACCCTTGGCACCCCCTCTGGCCGAAGCCTGGGGTTTCGAGGCTGGGGCCGTCTTTGCTCCCTTGCCCCCCTTCGTGGGGAGGGCATCGGCAGCCATTTCGACCACATCCGCAGCTTTATTAAGCACCGCCTGCAAGGCGCCACCTACTTTTGTACCCAGGGAATCGTCCTGCGGCTTAAAATCGCGCAGCGCCGTCTCCAGGGATGAGGCGGAAACCAGCGTGCGGCCTGTGGCATCATCGATAAGCTGTGCGTAGATATGATGTCCACTGCGGAAGACATTCAACCGTGGACGCTCCACAGCGCCTATCACCCGGCGTCGCATCCGCTGGTGCCGCCGCAGCCGCGCCTTATTCGAGTTAAAGCTCTTAATCATTTCATCAGATCCTTCACCATCCAGGTCGCGCGCGAGAGACGTGGTCGGCACTACGTCTCTCCCCCTCGCCCTGAAATCATGCTGTACATTACGCGTGCATAACCGGGCGCAGGCCAGCGGCGCCCCTACACGACCGGGCGCAGGCCAGCGGCGCCCCTACACGTCTACTTCTTTTTGCCGCCTCCGACTTTGCCGGCCTTACCAGCTTTGCGGCGAATGGCCTCGCCCGCGTAGCGAATGCCCTTGCCTTTGTACGGCTCAGGCTTGCGGATGCGGCGAATGGATGCGGCGACCTCGCCTACCAGTTGCTTGTCGATACCGGCCACACTTACCCTGGTCGCCTTGGTAGCCGGGTCGACGCCATCAATGGTGAAAGAGATGCCAGCCGGCGGCTGCACCTCGACCGGGTGGGAATAGCCCACCTGGATCACCAGGTTCTCGCCCATCTTAGCGGCGCGATAGCCGACGCCGTGAATCTCTAGCTGTTTGGTATAGCCAGTGGTCACACCCACCACCATATTGTTGATCAGGGTGCGATACAGGCCATGTTGCGCCTTGTGCTCTTTGCTCTCCGACGGACGCGTTACGCTCAACGAGCCATCTTCAAGCTTCAGAGCCAGGGCAGGGGCGACCTGCGACGAGAGTTCACCCTTGGGACCTTTGACGGTCACCAGGTTGTCCTCTGTCCAGTTGACCTGCACCTTCGGCGGCACCACAATTGGAGCACGTCCTATACGAGACACTTGAAACCTCCCGTCTACCAGACGTAGCAGACGACTTCCCCACCCAGACCCTGCTGGTAGGCATGCTGCCCCGTCATCAGGCCCTGAGGCGTCGAAAGAATAGCGATCCCCAGTCCACCACGAACGCGCGGGATCGTCGCCTTCTTGGTATACACACGTAGCCCAGGTTTGCTGACGCGCTTCAGTTGCGTCAACACAGGCTTCTTTTCAACATAACGCAGCGTGATCCGAATAGTTCCCTGCGGATTATCCTTCAACACTTCGATATCTTTAATATAGCCTTCTTCTTTTAGCACTCGCGCTATCGCCAGCTTCATTTTCGAGGCCGGGATTAAGACACGGGCATGCTTGGCCGAGACCGCATTGCGAATACGTGTGAGCATATCCGCGATGGGATCAGTCATATTCATGGAATACCCTCCACAATAACGAAAGATCGAAACTACAGCTACCTGCTGCGTTGTTCGTGCTCTCGCTCGTTCGCGCCTTCGCGATTGATTACCAACTTGACTTCGTCACACCGGGTAGCTCGCCACGCAAGGCCCGCTCGCGGAAACAGATGCGGCACAAGCCGAACTTACGGATGTACCCGCGCGGGCGCCCGCAGATGTGGCAGCGGTTGTGCTGCCGGACACGAAAGCGGGGCTTACGCTGCGACTTCACTATCATCGAGATTTTTGCCATGCTGTCGCTCCTCCAGCGTTATTTCTTAAAGGGCATGCCCATCATACCGAGCAGCCGTCGCCCCTCTTCGTCGGTGCGGGCCGTGGTGACGATACTGACTTCCATACCGCGCACTTTGTCAATCTTATCGTATTCGATTTCAGGGAAGACCAGTTGTTCGCGCAGTCCCAGCGTATAGTTTCCCCGGCCATCGAAGGCTTCTGCCGAGACGCCCTGGAAGTCGCGCAGGCGTGGCAAGGCAATATTCATCAGTTTGTCCAGAAAGTAATACATGCGGGAGCCACGCAGCGTCACCATGCAGCCAATCTGCATGCCTTCGCGCAGCTTAAAGGTAGCTACCGAGCGCTTGGCGCGGGTAATTACCGGCCGCTGCCCCGTGATAGTCGTCAGGTCGCCCACGGCGGCCTCCATGGCCTTGGCGTTCTGGATCGCCTCACCCATGCCAATGTTCACCACTACCTTGTGAACCTTCGGCACCTGCATCGGGTTCTTATAGTTGAACTCCTTCTGCAGGCCTGGCACGATCTCTTGCAGGTACTTCTCTTTCAAGCGTGATACCGCCATGTTCAACTACTCCTTCCTCGCCCGATCCTCGACGATCTTCTCGCACTTCTTGCAGACGCGTACCGGGCGTACCTTCTGATCGGCGCCCATGGGGCGACGCTCATGGGCTACACGCGTCGGCTGCCCGCATTCTGAGCAGATCAGCATGGTGTTCGAGACATGTATGGGCATTGCCTTGTCGATCACGCCTCCCTGGCGTGTCTGACCCTGGGGGCGCACATGCTTCTTGACGATATTCAAACCCTCAACGATCACCTTATCGATCTGTGGCATGGCCCGCGAAACCAACCCCTGCTTCCCCCTGTCCTTGCCGGTGATGATCAAGACGGTATCACCCTTCTTGATATTCATCCTGGCATGGTGGAGAGGCTTTTTCTCCTTCTTTTTTGCTACCATCTTTTTCCTCTGCTAAAGCACCTCAGGCGCGAGCGAAAGAATTCTCGCGTAATTCCGTTCGCGCAGTTCACGGGCGACCGGGCCAAAGATACGCGTGCCCCGTGGGTTATTGCCGGCGGCAATAATCACGGCGGCGTTATCATCGAAGCGAATATGTGAGCCATCCGAGCGGGAATATTCTTTGGAGACACGCACCACGACCGCGTTGACAACCTCGCCCTTCTTCACCTGTCCATTAGGAGCCGCGGTCTTTACCGTGGCCTTGATGATATCTCCAACTTCCGCGTAGCGCTTGGCGGAGCCGCTGAGCACGCGAATACACATAATCTCTTTGGCGCCGGTGTTGTCGGCGACCTTCAGTCGCGTCTGTGGCTGAATCATAGCGGTCTCTCCTTATGCCTCTTCGCTCTCGGCGTTCGGCTCTTCAACCTCGTCGCGCTGCTTGCCGCTCAGATCGGGGTCGACACCGGCCATCAGTTCCGCCACTGGCACGATGCCGCTGCCGAGCTTGAGGATCTCCACCACACGCCAGCGTTTCAACTTGCTGATTGGGCGGGTCTCCTCGATGCGCACCATGTCGCCAACCTGGCAGGTGTTCTGCTCATCATGCGCGTAAAAGTGCTTCGTTTGTCTGTATGTGCGCTTATAGATACGGTGTCTCTTCAACGACTCTACCGCGACAACGACAGTCTTATTCATCTTATTGCTAAGCACGCGCCCGATCTTTTGCTGGTGGCGAACTTTCTTCACCACCGGCGCGCTTGTCGATTGTGTATGCTGGATCATCCCTCGACCTCCAACTCTGTCAGACGATGCAGCAGGCGAGCGATATCCTTGCGCGTCTGCGCGAAGATACGATTATTTTTTACCTCGCCTCGCTGCTGCTGTAAGCGGAGATTGAATAATTGCAGACGCAATTCCTTGAGCTTCCGCTGGGCCTCGCCCTCGGTGTACTCACGGAACTCTTTGCGGCTCTCATTAAGCTTAGGCACTCTCCGCCTCCCCTTTTGTAATAAAGCGGGTCGCGATCGGCAGTTTATGGCTTGCCAGGCGCGCCGCTTCCCTGGCGATCTCTTCGCTGACGCCGCTGATCTCGAAGATCACCCGGCCTGGCTTGACGACTGCGACCCAGTGATCGGGGGCGCCCTTCCCTTTACCCATGCGGGTCTCGGCGGGCTTCACAGTGACCGGCTTATCCGGGAAGACCCGAATCCAGACCTTGCCGCCGCGCTTCATGTAGCGGGTCAGCGCGATACGCGCCGACTCGATCTGACGCGCCTCCATCCAGCAGGGTTCCATCGCCTGCACACCGTACTCGCCGAAAGCGACGGTATTGCCTTTTTGCGCGGTGCCCCGCATGCGGCCGCGATGCTGTCTACGATACTTTGGACGTGATGGTGCCAATAACATGGCTTCGAATCTCCTCTACTCGCTCTCACTCCCACCAGCGCCCGGTTCTGGCGTCGGTGTCGCTGCCGGCAGGTCTGGCGCAGCCTCTGGTGTCGACGTCGGCAGATCAGGTGCAGCCACCGGTGTCGGCTCTGGCACAACAATCGGTGTTACCGGTGTTGCGACCGGCAGATCAGGCGTAGCCGCCGGTTCAGCCGCTGTGGGTGCCGGAGCTGGTCGCGCCTGCTCGCTCCGTGGAGGACGCTCTGCACGCGCTGGGCGTGCCGGACGGTCTCCCTGTGGCTGGTCTCCTTGCGGACGCGGGCCACGATCCCCACTCGCGCGTGGCGGGCGCGGCGGACGGTCTCCCTGTGGCTGGTCTCCTTGCGGACGCGGGCCACGGTCCCCACCTGCACGCGCTGGGCGGGCCGGACGGTCTCCCTGTGGCCGGTCTCCTTGCGGACGCGGGCCACGATCCCCGCCACGATCTCGATCCCCACCACGGTCTCGATCTCCAGCCCCACGACGTGGGGGGCGCTCACCACGGCGGTCGCCACCGTCGCGCTCGCGCGGGGTAAACGTCGGCTGTGGCGCGACCTCTGGAAGTTCTCCAGGCTCCCGCCGCTTGCGTGGCAGGATATCGCCCTTATAAATCCAGACCTTAATGCCGATCACACCGAAGGTCGTATGCGCCTCGGTCTGACCGTAGTCGATATCGGCGCGCAGCGTGTGCAGGGGCACCTTGCCCTCGACCTCTTTCTCGCTGCGGGCAATCTCCGCGCCGCCCAGGCGTCCGCCAACAATGACCTTCACGCCTTTGGCATTGGCGCGCATCGACTTCTGCACCGCCTGTTTCATGGCGCGCCGGAAAGAGACGCGCTTCTCCAACTGCTCAGCGATAGAGCGCCCTACAAGGAAGGCGTCCAGCTCAGGCTGGCGAATCTCGATGATGTTGAGGCGCACACGCTTCTTGGTCCTGACCTCAAGCGCGGCGCGTAGCTTGTCGACCTTCTCGCCGCTCCTGCCGATCACGATGCCGGGTTTGGCAGTATGGATCGTCACAGCCACCTGGTTGGCTGCCGCACGCTCGATCTCGATGCGCGAGACCGAGGCATTGGAGAGATCCCTCTGGATCTCGCGGCGAATCAGTAGATCCTCAGCAAACACGTCTTTGTAATCGCGCTCGGCATACCAGCGAGACTGCCAGCCTTT
>JALYTT010000328.1 GCA_030854145.1 Chloroflexota bacterium
TTTCTACATAGCAGCGCACCGCCCCGGCCAGATAGGGCGAGTCGACGCTAAAGGGAGCTAATATCACCATTTTCTGCGTCATCGCTGTTTTCTCCCTGCCTTGTTCATCAGATCACTTCCAACTTTTGATGACTATACGAAACATAACAGTGACGATTGTATCTGACGGGCAAAGGATTGTCAAGAGCCATACTTCTCTATACATTGACAGGTGTACATACAAATGCTATCTTCTTCATTGCTAAGTTGCTATACAGGCATGGAAAACATGATTTTTATGCTAAGGGCAAGGCATACGGCTCACGAGGTAACATAGGCTGACTTCTACCTATTTTGCTAAGAAGCAGAAAGAGCAGGCACATATTCTTATGGAAACAGCAGAGACGCGAGAAGCTTCTACCGAGCATCCAGGAGTTTCGTCGCTGGCCTCGGAAGATTATGTTATCAAAGCCATGCCAGCTATTCTCGGCACCGGGGATATGATCGCGTCATACATCGTCGCGCTCTTCTTCATCACCAACACCGCCATCATCGCAACCGGGGGGACGGCCGCGCTCACCTACATAGTGCTGGGCGCCCTCGTTTTTCTGCTGCCATGCGTCATCGCCACAGCGCAGCTTGGGACCATATTTCCGCACGAAGGTTCGCTCTACAACTGGACGCACAAAGCGCTGGGGGGCTACTGGAGCTTCTTCATCGGGATCTGCCTCTGGCTCAGCGGCGTGCTGGCCATCGTGCTGGCCACCAACGCCTTTACAACGCTCATTCAGGGCCTTAATGCCGGCTGGGTCACCGAACCCTGGCAGCAGGGACTTTTGATGATCGGGCTGATCATCGTGACGGCGGTTATAGCAACACGCCGCTTCCGCGCTGTTCAAAACTTGATCAATATCATCGTTGTGCTGACCCTGGCTGCCGTTGTCATCACCGGCGTGGCGGCGCTTGCCTGGCTCATCACAGGACACATAGCAGCCACCAGTTTCCGGCACGTCGACGATTGGAGTATTACACCCGCCAATTTCTGGCTCTTCGGACCCGCTGTACTTAGCTTCCTGGGGATCATCAGCCCCCTCAATATGGCCGGCGAGATCACTGATAGCCGGGGTAAGCAGGGACGCAACATCATTACGCGTCACCTGCTCTGGGGAACGCTCATTATCTTTGCCTGCTACTTCATTAGCATTTTCGCCCTCCTGGTTATTCGCGGGCAGGCCGTCATAAGTGTGCAAGCCCTTCCATTTGAGATCATCGCCACCGTAGATGCCGCGCTCGGCAAATTCGCGGGCACCCTTATGGCCATCTGTGTGCTGGGCTATTGTGTCAGCGCGGCCATCTTCTATACCTATTCCTCCGCGCGTATCCTCATGGTAGCCGCCATCGACGGGCGCATCCCGGTCAGCCTGGGCAAGCTTAATAGGAACCGCGTGCCCGCGAACGCCACCATCTTCCAGGCCATCTGCGCCATCCTGATCACCATAGTGATCTTCATCATCGTCGTCTTCATCATCGTGCCATACGCGATCACTATCGGCGCCTCCCCGGCGACAACCGTGTCCAGGCTCTACACCGTCAACGCTGCCACGCTCTCTATTATCTGGACCATCGCCATTACTTTCCTCTTTATTGATATCATCTTTCTGTACTGGCGCGATCCCGCCCATTTTCGCCGCCTGCGTATCCTCCCTATGCCGCTGCTCTGGCTCAGTGTCGCGGTTGGCTTTAGCGCCTGCCTTGCCAACATCGTTGGCACCCTCTACTATTCGTGGGTCCCCCAAATAATCGGGCGCAACTCCTGGTGGTATATCATCGGCGGCCTGACACTCTTCTGCCTGCTGATCGCCCTTGGTGTCAGCCTGCTCGCTAATAGTCAGGCCGACTGGCAAAACATCCGCACATAAAAAGCGGAACACGAAGAAGACGTAGGGGCGCGGTTTACAAGCCCGCGTATCCATAACGGGCTTGTAAACCGCGCCCCTACGTCTTCTTCACCTTACCTTGTGTGGGACAGCGAGCTAGCTACCCTCAGTAGGCTCCAGATCCTGTTTTCTGTCCATACCCAGCATCCGGCGCGCGAGCGCCGTGCTGTCAACCTCATAGGTACCGGAGGCAACACGGCGCTGGATCTCCTCCACACGGGCCGCACGCATCTCCATCTCATTCCTGGCGGTCCGCGCTCCCCGCGAGGGCGCTAACGGGACTATACGCTCTTCGGTTGTGGTAGGAATGCTCTTGTTTCGCCTCTGCTGGCTCGTCCTGGAGCGGATGAGGTATTGATCATCCTGAAGCCAGGGCTGAAATCCAGAACTGTCATGCTCACCCAGAGGCTGGGTTCCCGCGGCCGCGATCTGCGACGTGGCATCGCCAGTACGCTTTTTCCGGTCACGCTTCTGGCGAGCGTCCTTTTTCGGTCGCGACTCATCCATCGGTTCGTCTCTTCTAGCCATTACTGCACCGCGCAGCGCGATCTCTATCCTGGCACCCGGTTCTCGCACCGTAGATTGGCACAGGGAAAGCACTGCCCTCCTTCTCTCTATTATAGGATACACCTTGAGTGTAGCGCGGCCGCCACGAACTTGATATGGGTATTCGTCGCATATTTCATAGCCCGAAAGTCCCTAAGCACAGCAACTACCCTTTGGCGGGGCGACCTCATAGGGTGGGAACCTGCATCACCTGCGCCACCACGACGGTGACATTATCCTCGCCACCGCCATCCAGCGCCGCCTGGATGAGATGCTGGCTGTTCTGCGCTGGATCGGAGGCGAGCCCCAGAATGCGTTCGATCTGGGGATCGCGCACCATCTCCCACAGCCCATCGGAGCAGAGCAGCAACGTATCGCCGGCCTGCAAGGAGACACTGAAAGCGTCTGCATCCACCGCGCCCTTCTCACCCATGCAGCGGTAAATCTGGTTGCGCTTGGGGTGCGTGTAGACATCTTCTGGCGTGATCGAGCCTTCATCAACCAGGCGGGCGACGACCGAATGATCGCGCGTGATCTTGCTCAGGCCCTCGGATGGGCGGTGCAGGTATGTGCGACTATCACCTACATTCACGACGTAGGCCCGCGCGCCGAAGAGGAGCGCAGCGGTCATCGTAGTACCCATATCCGCGTTTTGTGCCTTGTTCCGCTGGTACAGCAATAGATTGGCATGTTGCAAGCCGTCCAGCAGTAGATCCGTAAAATACGCGTCACCGGTTTCTACGGAGTTCAATAAGGCCGGCATCGCGATATCGTTAAAGGTTTGAATGACGAGCCGGCTGGCCTCGCGCCCATTGGAATGCCCACCCATCCCATCGGCGACCACAAACAGGCCGAATGGCTGCCCATCGTGGGTACGCATACCTTGCATGGCCAGCAAATTATCCTCGTTGGGCTTCTGCTTGCGCTTGAGGCCGGGATCAGTGGCGCTACCCACTACCAGCCGCAGGATACCTGGTTCAGGCTGCTGACCGCTGGAGAATGGAGCGCGCGGCTCGCCGGCAAGAGGAACTGTACGCGCCGGTTGGCCCGCGCTGGTGCGCCTCTGTGTTGGAGAGATAATTCGCGTGGGGTACTCTGCCAGGCCGCGATCGTCTACGGGAGACCGCGTTTGCGTGGCATAGGCCTCTTCCACTGCGGCTCGACCGTTCATAGTTGCACGCGGAGGATAGCCGGCCGGGGGAGTCCTGAAAGCTCTGAGTGCGGCAGGCGAGGGAGATACAGATGGCGCTGCGGCAGCCGCCACCCGTTGCGGGCGCGCGACCGGCTGGGTGAGTGGTGACTGGGGAGGATGAGCAGCATGAGCGGATTGTGCAGCCATCTGCTGCGCGTCATGCAGCGCCTGGCGCTCCGCTTGCAGCAACTCTTCCTCGAAGCGCTGCTGCTCATGACGGTAGCGCAGCGCGTGCTGGAACATCTTCCAGGCGGCAAAGATAAGCAGTCCCCACGCGGCCAGCAGGGTGGCGCAGAACACCACCAGACTCGCAAGGGGCAGCAGAATCCTCGGCCCCTGGTCCTTCCACAACACAAGAATATGCGGGAGCACCTGCACCAGGAACGGCGGAAACCCTCCCGACGCCCAGATGAGGATGCAGGCAGCAACAATCAGCCCGCCCCCTTGAACAAGCCCAGACCAGCGCTGTATTGAGTAAGTATTCCTAAAATTCTCAAGCATCCGTTTCCCACTCAATTCGGTTATCATCTATCTTGTTCCAAGTATACCCAGACTGTCTCTCAAGCTTCAACCCAGCCATCCAAATTTCCCTGTATGTCTACCCCCTGCTCCCCGTAGCCGGCTATGGGATAGGGCGATAAAACAGGCCTCTTCCTCTGTCATTACTAATAAACGCGCCGGTTCAGCCTTTTCCGAAGATCGCTTCGCGTACTATACAAAGGCCGGTCCTGCAACTTTGGTGCGCTGTGAGACGTGTAGGCACTAGGAACTATAGCTCAGCAAACGTGTGCGTAAAAATTCATACGGCATCCATTTTCTGTGGAGATATTCTATGAACGCAAGAAGCGAGAACGAAGTCAACTTAGCCCTCCAGAATGGTCAGGAAGCACATTCCCACTCGGAGGCTGAGCAACCCATTTCCGGGGAAGACAGCCCCAGTTCTCACCTACCTGCGCCAATGGCGGACCCTGGTGATCAGCCGGGGAGCATGATGGAAACGGATAATCCGACTTCCAGTCCATTCTCGTTTGAGGAACTATCCACCAACTCAGCAGAGAACAGCGTGCACCAGGGACACTCAAGCTCACTCCCCTGGGTACGGGCGTACCGCTGGTTCCTGGCAAATACGTTCTCGCCGCACTGGATGCCTCTGTGGCTGCGCCATCCCTTCGTAGGCTGTCTCGTGGCGGTTCTCTTAGAGGTGGCCACTGTCTTTATTACAGCACTCCTGGGCCGCGTCTTTCCGGGTGTTCCATTTTCGGGCCTGCTCGCAGTTCTCGTCATCGCGCTGGTAGCTTTGAACTGGGGCGCGGGTCCGAGCCTGTTCGCGACCCTGATAGGCACGGCGTTGCTCGATTTTGTGATCTTACCTCCGCGCTTCTCCTGGTCTTTTCATAGTACAGATACAGTAGTCCAGGAGACCCTCTTCCTGGTTGTCGGTCTCTTCATTAGCATCATTGCTAGCCAGGCGGGACGGGCGCGGCGCGATGCCGAAGCCCTGAGCACGTCGCTGACCACAGAGCGCAAGCGACTCGAAGCATTTATTGAAACAGTGCCCGATGTGGTGGCGATCTATGATGTTCACGGGAAGGTCGTGCGGCTCAACCGTGTTGGGCGGCAGAATAGGGAACCGGCTTATGGTCAGGAGGTCCTGGCGGATCTGCCGAAGGCCTACGAAATGAGCACTATAACAGGCGAGCCTATTGCGCTTGAGAACCTGCCTATCTCACGCGCACTACACGGGGAGAGTATCTTCGGCTCTGAAATGCATTATACGCGCAGTGATGGCAAAAGCAGGTATATCTCCGTCAGTGCCGCTCCCCTGCGAGATTCAAGCAGCAAAATAGAGGGCGCGATTGCCATCACCCACGACATCTCCGCGCTGCGCCAATCAGAGCGCGAGGCGGCGCAACGCGCCAGCGAACTGGAAGCTATGTTCAACTCTATTACCGATGGTGTGGTAGTCTTCAACACAGACGGGGATATCCAGCAGGCAAACACGGCCTTCTACCAATTGCTTGGCATCGATGTGCAGCCAGATGAGCATACGATCACGCCCGAGGAGCGACAAACTGTGCTGGCACTCATCGACGAGAGGTGGCCGCAATCCCGCATTATGGCCGGGGAGACATTACAAGGGGCGCACGCCGCGGACGTGATGCTCCGTTCCCTCGCTGGGCGCTCTATCGAATTGAGCGTGAGCGGCGCTCCCGTACGCGACCAGGAGGGCCACCTGGTGGGAGCGCTGTGCATCTGCCGGGATGTCACCGAGCGACGACAACTGGAGCGCCGCACTCATGATGCGCTCAATGCCCTGTTGAATATGGCCGAATCGCTGGTGATTCTGCCCTCGGATGCACAGCTACAAGACCAGCGGCAGCCGGAGACACATTCCATTGCCCGCCGGCTGGCCGAGTTGACTTGCAGCGTCATGGGCTGCCAGCGCGTCGGTATCCAGGCAGTGGAGCCAGAGACCGAGGCGGTCTCTCCCCTGGCTGTTGTGGGACTTTCTCCTGAGCAAGAGCAGCAATGGTGGACTGAGCAACAAGACCAGAAAAACAACCTCAAAGATAGCCCTGATGGCGCTATCGTGGCCCGGTTGCGTAGAGGCGAGGTGGTGGAACTTAATATGACCGGGCCGAGTTTCAACGAGCAACCGAATCCCTATGAGGTGACCACCATGTTGATCGCACCTATGCAGCTCGGCGAGCACATCCTGGGTCTGCTATCGCTGGACTATGGCAGCGTTGAGCACGAGTACACCTCTGAAGAACTGGCGCTGGCGGGCGCAGTTGCCAAGCTGACGGCACTGGTAATTGAGCGCGAACGCTTGCTGCGCGAACGCGAGGAGGCCCACGCCAACGAACTGGCACTGCGCGAGTCCAACCGGCAGATGGAGGAGTTCCTGGGCATGGTGAGCCACGAACTACGGACACCCCTTACCAGCATCAAGGGAAACACGCAATTAGCGGTCCGTCAGCTTAAGAACAGCCTGCAAACCTTCGAGCGCATCCTGGGACTCTACGAGGGAGCCGAGCGCCAGACCAGGCGCTTAAGCCGGTTAGTGGACGATCTGCTGGATGTCTCGCGCTCGCAGGTGGGGCTATTGGAGATGCAATTCGCGCCCTGTGATATCCAAACTGTCGTGCGTGAGGCCATCGAGGAACAGCAGCAGGCCTGGCCTGAACGTGCCATCGCCCTCGACATGCCTGAGGGGCCAATCGCACCTATCAGCATGGATGCCGACCGTGTCAAACAGGTGATCGCGAACTACCTGACCAACGCCCTCAAATACTCAGATCCGCAGCAACCCGTGCGGGTCAGCCTGAAACCAGAGGAAGAGCAGATCCGTGTCTCAGTACAAGATGAGGGACCTGGCCTTTCCAGCGAAGAGCAAACGCATATCTGGGAACGCTTCTACCGCGTGCCAGAGATAGCCGTACGCCACACTGACCGCAGTTCAAACGCGGGCCTGGGGCTGGGACTACACATCAGCAAGGCCATCATTGAACAACATCATGGGCAGGTTGGCGTCCTCAGTCGCCCGGGTGAAGGGTCCAGTTTCTGGTTCACGCTGCCACTACCACAGTCGGAAGACACAGCGGGCGTGATGGGAATCGATGACGCCGACATGTAGGAAAGAAAGAGCGAGGAGCTTACAAAGATGACCCATAGACACAAAAACGGCGTTATCCTTGACATCGATGGCACGCTGGTTGATAGCAACGATGCTCATACCAAAGCCTGGATCGAGGTGCTGGCGGAACATGGCTACCATCCCGCCTACGAGCGCGTGCGGGGCTTGATCGGCATGGGAGCTGACAACTTGCTGCCTACCCTGATTGGGCTACCAAAGGATAGTCCCGAGGGAAAGGCCATCACCGAGCAGCGCGCCGCGCTCTTCAAGGAGCGCTACCTGCATCACTTGCAGCCCTTCCCCCAGACCAAAGAGTTGCTCCAACATATGCACGACCGGGGCCTGAAACTTGCCGTGGCCACGTCGGCGCAACCAGATGAACTGCGCGTGCTGTTGCAGATTATAGGCGCTACCGATCTCATTGAGGAGCAGGCCTCGGCAGGCGATGCCAAAAAGTCCAAGCCCAACCCCGATATCATGCAGGCAGCCCTTGAGCGGACCGGGTTCCTGCCCGCTGAGGTCGTGATGCTGGGAGACACGGTGTATGACATCGAGTCGGCCCGCAAAGCAGGCGTCGATACGATAGCTTTTCGCTCCGGCGGCTGGAAAGACCTCGATCTCATGGATGCCATTGCGATCTACGATGGACCCGCCGACCTGCTCGCACACTACGATAGCTCGCCACTCGGCAAATAGAATTAAGGACAAGGGAGACGCAGGAGCGCCGGAGAGGTAGGGGCGCCGGAGAGGTAGGGGCGCCGTTTACAAGCCCGGCTTGCCTACGCAGGCTTGTAA
>JALYTT010000329.1 GCA_030854145.1 Chloroflexota bacterium
TGCCTCGCCAGTCCGCCCGCAGGGCGGTTCCCGGTGACTGGCGAGGCAAGCCACGCCCTACGGATTCGCGGAGACTGCCCATCGGTCCTTGCCCTTAACTTGACGCTTATTGGGCGCAGGCCAGCGGCGCCCCTGCATGAAACCTAAGAAAGGTGTTAGAAGAGGCATTGGTAAGACTATAAGAAATCAGACCTCTATGTCATCATCAGGCTCTTCAGCGGGCGCCTCGGCTGGCTGGTTCAGCATGCGTTGCACTAATGCGGGCATATCGGCGGTAAATTTGGAGTTGGCGACGACACGTTGAGCGCCGGCCTGGAGAGCTTTCGCACGCGCCTCCAGGTCCATGTGCGAGCCGAAAGCCAGCACCGGTAGCCCGCTGGCGCGCGCCTGGCGAATCGCAGCCTCCCAGTCAACTCCAGGCGTTGCGATGTTCACAATGACCAGATCCGGCGCTGCGGGCGCTTGCAGGTGCTGCAAGAAACCGGACAGCGTTCGCGCTATGGCTACCTCCATCTCGTGGTGACGCAGCGTATCGCGCATCTTCACCGAGAAGAAGAGATCTTTTTCCAGGGCCAGAATATGCTTTACCACAGTTAATCGTCCGTCGGCTCTGTCACAGGACGGCGGAACAGGTCCCCCAGCTCCTGGTTCACAACATCCAGGTTCGTATACAGCTCACGCGTCAACACATGATGCGTGCCGTTGCAGTACGGTTTGCTGCACTTGCGGGTGTGGCTGATCTCGAAGAACAGGTTGCCATCTTCGACACTCAACCAGATATGCTTGCGCGAATAGCCGTCGCCCCACTTCAAGAGTAGCCCATCCTTGTACTCGTCAAAGCGTCCCTGCCCGTAGAGGTAGTCGCGATTGAACATGTACAGGATCTGATCCACTCTACTCGCCTCGATCACTGCCGCGGCCTCAGGGGACAGGCTCGTGGTGGCCTCCTGGGCCAGGTCTCCCTCGGGGATTTGCAGGGCACGGGCCGAGTGCTGCTCCTCACGGATCATCTGCTGGATCATCTCCCCTTCCACATCACTCAGGGTGCGCGATTGCCCCAGAATGGAGGGCTTTTGTGGTCGCCTGGCAGGGTTATTGGTATCTGACACGCTGGTGTACTCCTTCTATTACTTAATCACTATCTAACATTGAAGACAGCAGAGGAATATCTGTTTCTGCATACATCTCTGCTACTGAGATAGTAAGCCCAACGCTTGCAAGTGTGACGGCTTGCTCATGCCTATAACGGGCAAACGTCCATAACTCCTCTGTCTCACGGTGATACACTTCAATTTCTTGATGATGTGAACTCACCATTGCATACTCTTCGACACTATTGCATGCTTGATAGACTCTTAACTTCTCTCCACGATCTCTATATGCGGTTGAGGGTGAGAGTATTTCAATGATGAGACGCGGGGAGCGAATCGCGATAGAACCACGCATATAGTCTTCTGGATGACAAGTAACAGTAATATCAGGATAGTATGAGGGATTTTCACCGCCTAGAGGCAATACTTTCATATCAGAATTAGCGACACGGCAAGATTTGCCCCGCAAGTGGGTACGAAGAGCAGTACTTAAATTAACGGCAATGGCACTATGCTCAAAAGTCCCACCAGACATAGCGTAAACTTGCCCATCAGCATACTCATATTTCATAGTGCTAGTACGCTCAAGTTCATGATATTCTTCAAGATTCATCCCTTGATCGCGTCTGGCTACCAATGTCAGCCCCTTTCTATTCATTCTGTACGCTGTGCTGTTTTCTGTATGCTATGT
Source organism: Chloroflexota bacterium (assembly GCA_030854145.1). The sequence continues at coordinate 1,783 of JALYTT010000329.1, forward strand.
AAAAGGTTGTTGTAAAAACGCACGTCCTCTCTTACATATCATAGCTTACAACTTCATAGGGCGATGTACAAGTCGTCAGAGGCCACATGTGTGCAGGAGATAGAGCCAGATTGCGCCACTAGGACGGATTTTCGGAACATCTGCTCTTGACAAATGTTCTCTACCCCAAGTATACTTTCATTGCATAAAGTGTCGTAATTGTTCTTGTATCTGTTGCTGTAGGCCTTCGAGATTAGGAACATATGTTCTATAAAAATACTAGAATCTGGGCCGTTAGGATCAGTGTATGATGAGAGACACCAGCGTGGCGGTGGGGGTAGAGATCGGGGGGCAGAGAACAACGGTGGCGTTAGTTGACGCTTTTGGACAGGTTCACCACCGTCTCTATGCCAGAACTCTGTGGGGGCGCCCGGCGATGGCGACGCTGCAACCGTGTTTGCGCGCTATTGACACGGCGCTGGCACAGGCACGTGCTGAGGGGGTACGTGTGCGTGGCATCGGTGTCTGCGTACCTGGGACTCTTGACCGCACATTACGCCGTCCTCTTGTAATCCCAACGCTGCCCACGCTCAGTGGCTTCCCGCTCTGCGACCTGCTGGAAGCGCGCTACCAGCTTCCTATCCAGCTTCATGTGGATGTAGAGGCGGCGGTCTTAGGGGAATACTGTTTTGGGGCTGGCCAGGGATTTCAGCGCCCATTATTTTTAACCGTCAACGCCGTGGTGGGGGCTGCGATGGTCGTGGACGGCATGGTGGCACGTTCGGGTCAGCAATATGTGGGGCATGTCTGCCATATCCCTGTGGCGACGAGCGGGCCACGGTGTAGCTGTGGCAAGCGCGGGTGTATCAATACGCTGGTTTCGCTGGAGGCGCTGCAGAAGATGGTTCAGCGCGCGCTGCGCCGGGGCGAAGAGACAAACCTGATCCAGCGCTTGAGCAACCGGGAGAGTTTTAGCCCGCAGTTGTTGGCTGAGGAGGCCGCGCGGGGCGATAGCGTGGCGCTATGGATCTACAACGAGGTGGGGCGCTGGTTGGGAACCGCCGCCAGCAAATACATCAGTCTCTTTGCGCCCGATATCTTGATCCTGGGCGGCAGCGTGCTCCCCGCGAGCGAGTTGCTGCTCTCCCAGGTGCGCGCGGCCCTGGCGACGCAGGCTCCCGTGCAAGCTAGCAATATAGTACAACTGGTCCCGGCCCAACTGGGCAGCGATGCCTCCCTGGTGGGAGCCGTCACCTCTCTGTTCTCGAACGACGCTGCCCAGGATATTATGCGCTCCGTCCAACTCGCGGACGTTGCGCCTGACACCGACGCGCAGATCGAGGCCCTGCGTCCACCCAGGCGCGCAGGCCACACGCGCCGCAAGCCCGACCACGAACGCGCGCGGCTCGTCGCCGAGCACGCGTTCGCACCATACCCCTATCATGATAGCGCCACCCAGACAGATGCCGATGTCGAGGAACCACGCGATGGATTGCACTCCACGTGGCTCACTGATCAGTGGCTGGGCGGGCGCCCGCAGGACACTATCTGAGTGAGATAGCTAGACAAGAGCATTGGCATACCGGACTCGTGAGAGATCCTATCAGCGGCCCTTCTTCACAACGATACGCCCCGCCTGGATGACGTAGCGAATAGCGTCAATCGCTGCGATATTCTCCCAGGGGTCCCCCGCCAGAAGCACCAGGTCGGCTTGCTTGCCTGGCACAATGGACCCGAGCATATCGTCCATGCGCAGGGCCTGGGCTGCGGTGCGTGTGGCAGCGAGTAGTGCCACAGTAGGAGGGAGGCCGGCCTGAACCAGCAACTTCAGTTCACGATGCAACATCGGCTGGCCAACATCCGTCCCGGCGCCAATCGGCACGCCTGCCGCATGGGCGGCCTGCACATTCTCCTGGATAGTGCGCATGACCTCGGGAGTCAAGCTGTCAATCAACCACCGCATCCGTCGCCATACCTCTCGGGAAAAGATTGGAGGCCGGAACTTGATACCTCGTAGGCGGGTCAGAAGCTCATAGGCCACCAGGGTCGGGACGAACGTGACGTGTTGCAGGCGCATCATCTCCAATGTCTCCGGAGCCAGCCGGCTGCCATCGCGTGCGCCATGCTCCACGGTATCTACTCCCGCTTGAACGACATCGTGGACTTCCTGCGCGGAGCCAGTATGCGCGGCTACCCAGACGCCCCGCTGATGAGCCTCCTGAATGATCGCTGTCATGACGGGTAACGCTAGCCGGGGGAGATGGCCACCGCTGCCATCATAGATGACCTTGATACCATCGATGCCACGCTCGATGAGCCGCCGCACTTCGGCACGGGCAGCTTCGGGATCGGTGACCTGGCGCGCGGCCTTTTCTTGCAATTGCGTATTCCCACGGGCCATCGTTCCTACGGGATGCCCCCCTGGCGCTGTAAAAACCGGCCCAACGGTCAGCAGGCGCGGACCTTTGAGACGACCAGCAGCGATCTGTTCCCGCAGGAGGACGATATCCCCTGGAGCATCAATGACATCTCCAAGAGAGCGCACGGTCGTATCTCCCTCGGCAAGGTACCCCGCCAGGCGCTGACGAAGCAACTGGGGCGCGAGCCAGTTCTGGAGAGCCTGGTGCCAGAGCCAGCGCGGAACCCAGCTCTTATCCGGTCTTAGCAATGCGCCAAAATGCACATGCAGATCAATGAGACCTGGCACAATGGCCAGGCCGGTTGCCTCGATAATCTGGGCATGCTCCATCGAAGAAGGCTCCGTGCCGACGTGTGTGATACGTCCACCTTCGACAACGATAGCTATGTTCTCGCAGGGAGGCTGCCCGGTTCCATCAAAGAGCTTCCCTCCTCGAATGATCAGAGGCTTGCCGATAGCTATAGTTATGATCGTCCTCCTCTCTAGAAAAGCGGGAGCGGGACAAGAAATATGAGGTACATTTCGTCTTTTACTATATCATAAATTAAATTCCTTGAAAGTAGGCATGCTGGAATATTCAGCAGAAGTGAGGTGACAGGACCATCTTCGTAGCTGCGCGATACACTCGCGCAGCTACGAAGATGGAGCAACTTTTCAATGGCCCTGGGGAGGTGCTTGCCGTAGCGACGTTCCTGAAAGGAATGTGATATGCTACACAGAGACGGAGGTTACATATTTCCGTCCTGGAAGAGGATGATACCGCACCTATGGCAGAGCTAGTGATCCCGGTAATCGTGATCGACGATACGCCCATCAAGCGACGTGGGGTCTGCGAATTCGTTGAGGAGACCGCCCTGCTGCACTTGCAAGCCCACACGGGGGACGCCGCCAGTACCGTGGAGCTTGTTGAGAGTATCTGTGAACAGCAGCAGGAACAGAATCCAGATCTGCGCGACTGGCTGATCCTCTCCGATCTACGCCTGGGGAGCGACAATGGCATAGAGCTAGGGCGTGCTTTGCTTGAGATAGCCCCTGGCCTGCGCGTAGTAATCTATACACAGGACCCAAGCTGGACCCTGGCAGCCGAGGTGTTTCGGCACGAGTACACCCGGCGCGGCACGCCTCGCCACACCAATAAACGCGCTGGCAAGAAGCAGGGCCTGCACGGTTACGCGCTCTTCAACAATATAGAACCGCGTTATCTAGAGCATATCGCCACGACGGTTGTACGCAATCACGAAACGTTTATTGACCCTGAAGTTTTGAGCCACCTGCTCAAGAGACTCCAGGGACAGCGGCTCACCCCCCGGCAGGAAGAGTGCGCCTCGCTGATTGCCACGGGCCTCAGCAACGATGACATTGCACTGCGCATGGGCTTTTTCAACGCCAGGGGAGGACCGAATATCGGCCCGCTCGAAAACCTCGTCAGCGAACTCTACAACTTCTTCGCCATCGAGGGCGCCCCCAGCGATCCCGGCCGGCGCGTTCTGCTGGCTCACGCCTACGAGGCCTACGCGGGCTTACGCCCACAGTAAGGCACACGGAGACAGATCATCATGACAATTCATGAAGAAGATATCCAGGCCTATTTGTATACTTATGTAGAGCAGACCTCCTGGCAGATAGAGACTCCACAACGAGGCTTTTCTTTTGGGAAACGCTTTATAGCGATAGCCCCTGATCGTAAAGTGTTCGTCAGGCTGAGGATAGACCCTAGAATCATCCAGTTTCTATCCGATGCCAGGATCACGCCTCGCTACCTGGCGGGGGGCGGATTCTTTGATACCTGTATAGCTGTGCAAGAGTATATTGAAGCTGTGCATCCAGACCGGAAATGGTATGCTGCCAACATGCCCACGTGGGCACACATGACAAAAAAGCTGCACAGTTCCAGTGAGTTACGGCAGTATTTGCCACCCGTGGAGAACGAGACATACCGAACATTGCTGGCACACTATATACACGAGTTGAAAGAGGAATATCAGCATGTTGTGACAGGTCGGAGGGAGCGAGATGTGATTGAAGCTTTGATTGCGCAGTATGAAGAGCGCGTTCCTGCGATTCAGGGAGCGGGCCTTGTTCCCACACATGGCGATCCAGGGGCTGATAACATGTTGATCGCGCCGACGAACGTCTACCTGATCGACTGGGACTCGCTGCACCTCTCCGACCCAATGCGCGATGTGGCCCAGGTGCTATGGTGGATGTACCCCAGGTCGCTGTGGGACGAGATGCTAGACCTGTTTGGCATCGATCTTACCGATCATCAGCAACGAGAACGCTTTTACCTGCATATGTCTACAAGGGCATTGTATGTGTCTCTATTTTTCATCCAGCTCGGACACGAGCACTGGGCGGAGAAATTTTTAAGGGATGCGCAGTTGGCGCTAGAGCAACAAACACCGGATACACTACTTCTATCTTGAAGATACGGAAGTCACCTGATAGTTTCTAGAGGAGAGCAACATGGAAGGAACATCAGCAGCAGAGACGCTGGCCAACCAGAAGCTGGCAGCCTTTGAGTTACTGCAATCTGAATTCGAGGCGTGTTTTCGCTTCGTTCAGGGCATGCATGGTCAGCAGCGCTTCGCTACGCTGCCGGTGGCGGAGACGGTCGCCTATCTGCATGCCCTCTGGGTCTGTGAACGCAAGGACCGCCTCCTGAGCGTGTATAAGAACATCAGACGTTACGAGGGGCCGCTCTGCCTCTCCCTCTTACAGCGCTGGCAAGCGGGAGAAACTGCCCCGGTGGTGACATTCCTCCAGCGTAAATTGGATATGCTGCCTCTGGCCGATATCACGCGCCAGATAGAGGAGGCGAAAACTGCACGCCATACAGGTGATGGGCTGCTGCAACGCCTCGTGCATGGTCGCCTTGTCTTACTCAACCGAGGGATGAATCTGATGCAGGCACTGGACGCCATCTTTGCCCTGCCGGAGGAGGATTTGCTGCGAGAGGTGCAGAGCGCCTGTATCCAGACCGGACACACTCCCAGCCAGATCGAGCAGCAACTGGCCGAGGTGGAAGATCCACTCTACGCCTATGCCCCCCATCAGCTCCTGGCACAGCGCAACATGCAGGTGATGAATACGCTTGGAATGAATGTCATGATGTTACCCGCTGATCTGCCGGGCGAGCGCTCATGGAAGGTGTCTACGCCAACGGAACCCATGCCCCCCTTTGCCGAGTCCGTGATCAGAGGCTATCTGGAGCTGACATCGCCCACACACAATAATCTCAAGCACCATCGCTTCGTCGATCACCCCGACCACAGCGATGAGACCCCGCTATAGGGAAAGAACAACTCGAAACTCAGGAAAGATGATAATCATGTCGAATGTTGCACGTCATTACGAACAACTGCTTGCTGCACACTACACCTGGATGTTTGGCTCCTTCGAGGAGAAGGTTGTAGAGCAACAAACCCTTTTCGAGCACTGGGGTATCCATGCGCATGGCTTGAAGATAGCGCTTGATTTAGGATGTGGCTCAGGCTTCCAAGCCATTGCCCTCGCGGATCTCGGCTTTCGTGTCACAGCCATCGATCTCAGCCAGCGCCTCTTGACGGAGCTCGCTGAGCGCAAAGGAGCGCGCGCTATTGTTTCCCTGCAAGGAGATATGCGCAACGTTTTGCAATTGGTTGCTGCTCCAATTGATGTTATTGTGTGCATGGGAGATACCCTGCCCCATTTAGAAAGCAAGGATGAGGTCATTCGCTTGCTACGGGATATCCAGCAACTTCTGGCAGCAGATGGGAGGTGCATTCTCAGTTTCCGTGATCTTTCTATTGAGCAACATGCCCTTGAGCGTTTCATCCCGGTTCGCAGCGATGCCAATACCATCATGACCTGCTTTCTTGAATACGAACCTGAGAGCGTCGTGGTGCATGATCTTATCTACAC
>JALYTT010000023.1 GCA_030854145.1 Chloroflexota bacterium
GCCTCGCCGTCCTGTCACCACCAGGACGGCGAGGCAAGCCACGCGCTACGGACACGCCGATATCCGCTTCCCTTGACGCCTCCTGGGCCAGCGGCGCCCCTACGCGGACGGGGGCTCAGGCGCGGTATGCTGCAAGAAAAGGGGGTTGAAGTTCGTGTGGTAGTCGTAGGTATCTATTTGCTCGCGCCGTTTGAGGAAGCCAACCACCAGGTACGTAAATGGCGTGGCTACGATCTCGTAGAGGACCTTGAAGATCCATTGTGTCAGTATGGCCGTGAGCATGGCCTGAGGGGGGATGATGCCCCAGAAGGTGATGCTGATGAAGATCAGCGTATCAAAGCCCTCGCCGACAAGCGTGGAGCCGATAGTGCGCATCCATAGCCAGCGGCCGCGGGTCGTGATTTTCAGCCTGGCGAGGATAAAAGAGTTGGTAAACTCCCCGACCAGGTAGGCAATGAACGATCCCAGCAGCAGGCGCGGGGTGAAGCCAAGGATCGCGTTGTAGGCGTCCTGGTGCTGCCAGAAGGCCGCGGCAGGGGCCAGCCCACCCAGGTAGATGGCGATCACCGCCAATAAGTTACAGGCAAACCCCAGCCAGATCACACGCCTGGTAGCCGCGTAGCCATAGACCTCGGTCAGCACATCGCCGAAGAGATAGCTCAGCGGAAACACAATAATCCCGGCGGGAACCAGGAAACCCGCCAGGAGAATAATCTTCACCGCGATGATATTTGCCGTCACCAGGCAGGTCACGAAAACGGCCGCGATCACTACAAACCAGAATGATACTTTCAAGATGTCAATCTTCCCTAAAAAACAGAGTATTCAAAGCTATCAGAGTATAGCATATCTCGAAAGGAGCCATACCATGTCGAAAGCCATAGCCAGCGGTGGCCTGGATAGCGTAACACTGGCTTATCTTCTCCGAGCGTAGGGCTATACCTTGCATCTGTTAGCGTTTGACTACGGACAGCGACACCGCAAAGAACTGGCCTATGCCGAGTGCTGTGCCCGGCACCTGGAAGCGACAATTGTATGTCGTCGATCTCCGGGGCGTGGGCCAGTTCCTCAAAGGGTCGCCCTCACAGACGCCATCCCGGTGCCGGATGGACACTATGCCGCGCCGAACATGACGATCACCGTTGTTCCCAATCGCAATGCCATCATGCTCTCGGTTGCCTACGGGGTAGCGGTGGCTGAGCGCGCTGAAGTCGTCGCTATCGGCGTGCATGCCGGGGACCATTTTATCTATCCCGACTGCCGTCCAGCCTTTATCGAGGCGTTTCAAGCGATGCAGAAGGTGGCCGTTGAGGGTAGCGGCGAGCCACAACTGAGGCTGGATGCGCCCTTTCTGCATCTTAGCAAACAGCAAATTGTGAAACTTGGCACCGCCCTGGGTGTGCCTTTCGTGGATACCTGGAGCTGCTACAAAGGTGGCGAGAGGCACTGTGGTACCTGTGGCACCTGCTACGAGCGCAAAGAAGCCTTTGAACTGGCCGGGGAGCCGGACCCAACGGATTACGAAGGATAACGCAAAAAAGCTCTCAATCGGCATACCGTAAATATCGAGAGTAGGTTTTCATGTCTCCCATTTAGCGCAGTCCTATCCTTTTGTACGCTGCTCTAGCGCTACTTTGTCGACTCAGAAAATCGCGCCTGATTTCGGGCATCTATCCCGAGCAATTTGGGCTCGAGTATCACCATTTGATGAGTTTAAGATGAGACAACCCCCAAGTTAACAAAGTAGTACCAGTTATTATCGCTTAAGAGATTGTAAACGCTCATCAGATTTAGTGAAATGCGTTTGAAACGGTGCAAGGCTGCAACCTCTGCAATTAAGACAAGTATGGTTTACTTACCTTTTTTAGTTAATAGATCTACAACTTTCTTGATATCTTGAGCCACATTGAAGAAAGCCTGCTCACGACCTCGAGGTGAATGGTTATTAATAGGTATCCCATCTTTGGGCAAAGGTTGAAGTTTGCCAAAGAAGGCTTCTTCCCAATCATTTGTTGGACGCAAAAGCACGGGAATTACATGAGCTAATCCTGCTTCATATAATGAACATGCAAGAGCCACTTCACTATCAAACACTTCGTCAGATGCGAGGTAATCTGGGCTGATCAACAATAAGATAATCTGTGACTGACTCATGTAACGCGCAATCTCATTTGCCACTTCCTGCCCAGCAATAACATTGCGGCTATATTGACATGTGATCACTTTATTTCGTCTTAACATCACCAATTGCTTATCCAGCTCTTTACAGGCATCTTCATCAGCGGGTGCATATGAGAAAAAGACTTGCAGCGGACTAGAGCCAGTAATTTGTAAATGCTCTTCGTTATGTTGAGATGGTATGGAAAGAGAAACAGACACTGACATCCCATTTTTAGGGAGTGCCATTCCTTTGTCTTTATGTGGATTGATCAACGGGTCAGTTCGAATATATGCCTTGATAAATGAGAGCATATAGAGTGCGGAAAGTTCAGATGCATATTGGTGATAATTATCGTTCTTATCACCGTCGGCATAATCGCTGACACCCTTTACTAGTAGAGAGCGTATACCAGGGAAGTTCTCGACCGCTTGATAGAATGCTGCACCTTCCATATCCATGGCAACAGTACCACGAACAGGCATTTTCACTTCTTCGAATGGATTATCTGCATGTACAGCATTGCTTGATGCCATTGGCGCAATGTGGTACTCAGGGTGTACAGGTTGTGGAGGTATCAGTGTATCCACTAAATCTTTTCGTAAATCAAACATACGTGCGAACTGTAGTACATCACGGGCGGCAGATGCTGTATATGTGTCGTATTCACGTTTCTGGCTCCCTTTATCAATTACAAGCTTACCACTATCTGCCATAAATGCCCGTTCGGCAATGACTAAATCACCAAGTTTAACCTTGCGCTTATCGCCGGCACAGATACCCGTCATCGCTACAAAACTGGGTTTGAACTCGCTCAATAAAGATTGTGTAAGGAGCGCAGTTTCCAGAGGACCATAACGGGGCAACCACGAAATCATGATCTTTAATGGTTCGTTATTGTCGTTTTGAATGGTTGTAAAAAGATAGGTCCAGCCCTGTTTACTAGTTCCTGAGGTAAAAGAAACGTTACATTTTTGCGAGACGATGTCCCTAAACGCTTTTGCCTCATTAGACAGAGCACATAAAATACAAACATCAAAATCAGCATTCTCACTGCTCATTATACTCATCCTTATTCTATAGCAAAGAGCGTCCTTAATTTGCTGTATGCCGTATTCTACCATGCTTCATGAGGTAATTAACAGCCGATGTCTCAAAAGTCTCGTATGCTTGATATGGCTTGGCAAGCCAAACTGTCTCCGCTGCTCCAAAATTGTACGAAGTCGCGCTAAGCAGTGGTTAATTGCTCAGGTTCTATTCTGTCTTCAATGACGTGTCCTGACTGAGAAAGGGAAACATGGTAGGCGCATTTCCCTGCCTCTTGTGATATGGCTTTGTAGAGCTTCTCATCCACAAAATGCAATGCGACACCATCGTCTGTCGCATAGCCTTCGGGTAATGTGCCTTTTCCAATTAATTCCTGGAACAAAGGTCTTCGTTGCACTTCACTGTCATAGTGAACGCCCAGAGAGAACGGCAACAGGTTCTTCCTGTTGATGACCGGCCGCAGTTCTGGACCATACGAGTCGGTTGTTCCGCCTGCGCTCCAACAGATGGCCCCTGCGCTAATTCCCCCGAGAACTATGCCTGTCTCCCACGCCCGCCGCAGTATGCGATCCAGGCCATGTGCTTCCCACACTGCCAGGAGGTTCACAACAGAACCACCGCCTACCCAAATGGCGTGTTGTCCCAATAGGTAGTCCTCTAGGTCTGGATGGTTGGGCATGGGGAATAACTGCAAGTGTCCTGGCTCGATGTTCTGGCCGCTGCAAGCATCGTAAAAAATCCTCATCCAGGCCGCATCGTCGCCACCAGCGGTAGCGAGCAGACAGAACTTAGGCCGCTTTTGACCGGTGAGGTCAAGCATGTACCTCACGACTGGCCCCAATACTGGTCTTGCTGATGTAGGCCACTGGAAGCCTGCACTCCCTGCAACAATATGTTTTTCTTGCATGCAGGAAAGTATATCACAAAAACTCTCGACCTGGATGTCCTACAAGCTCTTCGCTATGAGATGGGTCAAATGCCACTTCTCCCCTTTGCTGTTTTGGCGTATTCTTGAGATAGACCTGCTTCACAAAAGAGACGTGTTCAATCACAGAGATGGGACAGGAGAAGATACAGTAGCATTCATAAAAGGAGAAGATGATGAGTCAATCATTCACGTTCCAGGCGGCGCACAACCGCAGTCCTCTGCGTATCGGACAAATAATCTTTACGGCCCTGGCGTTATTTTCGTTTGCTGTGGGGTCAGTTCTCCTCAGTCTTGTCTGGTTCGGTGTCGGCATGACGACAACCGGAAAAGATTTTGGCGCGGCAATGGAGGGAAGGACCTTCGCCTTCATCCTCCTCTGGCCTGCGACTATGCTTGTTGTCTGGATCTTCAGCACTTTTGCGCTGGTCATGGCAAAACGCTGGCTTCTGGCCTCCTTATCCCTACCAGTTGCCTTTGCCATCCTCTACGGTATCTGGTGGTTTGTTGCAGTGTTTATGCTGAATATATCTGGGGTGATGTTCACTGCGTTGTTCTTTCTGCTCAACACGGGTGCCCTCTGGCTTGCACGTTGGTTCCTTAAATAAATGAGAAAAGCCAGAAGTCGGGTTGATGTGGTTTCGCTCCCTAGGAGATGGTATTAAAGTAAGGTAGGAAGCACCTGTACAAAAAGTGCTTCCTACCTATATGGGCGATCCCGAGAGGGCTCGAACCTCCGGCCTACAGATCCGCAATCTGTCGCTCTATCCACTGAGCTACGGGATCAATCGCGTTTACGTGTTGTAGAATACAGGAAAACTCTGAGATTGTCAAGGGGGAAAAACGCGAGTGAGCTGGCATGCTCGCACGTCGCGCGCATGCCACCCGGCAGATGTGCCGTACTTTCGGGCCATGAGAGGGAGGGGCGACCCTCCGACCTACAGATCCGCAACCTGTTGCTTGCTGTGCTGAAAAGACAGAGACAGTTGCGCGGTGTACGTTGTAGAATAATGACCCGGGTTATGGCTCTGCATCTCAGAACGTACGTGCTCTGCCTGGCGTTGTACCTGGCGGAGCAGTAACGTCTGTGTAGATGTTCTTGCATCCTGGTGGGTGACATGCGTCGAGCAAACGTTAACTAGGAAACAATGCCGCTAATCACGTCCCGCGCGCGCGCGAGAGCATCGCGGCGCACATAGTAGTAGGCCCACAGGCCCTTCTTGCGGCAATCCACCAGCCCTGCATCCCGCAAAATACGCAGGTGATGCGAGATAGTAGGTTGTTCCAACGTGAAGCTTTCTACGATCTCGAAGACGCACACCTCCCCTTCATGTCGGCTCAGTAGACTCAAGATTCGCAATCGCGTGGGGTCTGCTAATGCCTTGAGCAGCCGAGCTTGACCAATCGCCTCATCCTCACTTAGTGCTGGCACAAACTTGGGCGCAACGCCAACTGGTGCATTGGTGATCGTTGCTTGCCGACCCAAAACACTCAGCGAAGTCGGTGAGCCAGCCTGTGTATTCCGGGTCGTGTTCCCCTGATTCATTGATGCCATTGTCTTCTCCTTCCATCCTCCCAACCGGGTATCGAAACATTTGGTAGATCTGGGGGGATCTACTTTCAGTATACTGATGGTTCCAAATCTAAGCCTTTATACAAAAACAATATAAGAAGCGCGACATCTATTAGATATCGCGCCCTTCGATACTATCCATGCAGCCGGCTATCGCGGGCGCGGTTCGTCATGCTGGAGGCGCAAATGCAGTTCTTGCAATTGCTTCTCTTCAACGGGCGAGGGCGCATTCATCAGGAGATCCTGGGCGCTCTGCGTCTTGGGGAAGGCAATGACCTCGCGGATACTGTTCTCGTCGGCCAGCAGCATGAGCAGGCGATCGATGCCCAGCGCGATCCCGCCGTGCGGGGGAGCGCCATACTCGAAGGCTTCCAGCATGTGGCCAAACTGCTCCTTGATTTGCTCATTGTCTAAATTCATGAGGGAGAAGACTTTGTGTTGCAGCTCCGCCACATTAATACGTATACTTCCACCGCCAATCTCATAGCCATTACAAATAATGTCATACTGCTTGGCACGAATATGTAATGGATCGCTCTCCAGGCGCGCAACGTGGCTTTCGTCCATGCCTGAGAAGGGGTTGTGTTCGGCCTCGTAGCGCTGCTCTTCCTCGTTATAGTGCAGCAGCGGGAAATCCACGACCCAGCAGAGCGCGAGTTCCTGCGGGTCGATCAGACCCAGGCGCTCGGCCAGGCGCACGCGGAGGCGGAAGAGCACATCATTGCAGACTTTAGCGCTATCGGCGACGAAGAGCAGGAGGTCGCCGGGCTGACCCTGGAGCCGGTCGATGATGGTCTGCACCTCGGTGGTGGTCATGAATTTCGTCAGCGGCGACTTGACCTCGCCCGTGGGGCTGATGGCCAGCGAGACCAGGCCCTTTGCGCCCAGTGTGCGCGCGAACTCGGTCAGCTCCTCGACCTCTTTGCGGCTATAGGTGCCGGCTCCCGGCACGCGTATGCCCTTGACCAGGCCGTTGCGCGCCAGCGCCCCCTGGAATACCCCGAAGGTCCCCGCCGCCGCCAGGTCCGCGATCTCCACCAGCGGCAGATCGAAGCGCAGGTCGGGATGATCTGTCCCGTAGCGTTCCAGCACCTCGGCAAATGTCAGGCGGGGGAAGGGCCGCTGCTTGATATGTTTCTGTGTTGTGCGCTCGATGAGATGGATCAGCAGTCCCTCGATCAGGTGCATCACATCATCTTCGGAGACGAAGGCCATCTCCAGGTCAAGCTGCGTAAATTCTGGTTGGCGGTCCGAGCGCTGATCCTCGTCGCGGAAGCAGCGCGCAATCTGGAAATAGCGGTCCATGCCGGCGACCATCAGCAACTGCTTCAACTGCTGGGGAGATTGCGGCAGGGCGTAGAACTGGCCTGCATAGAGCCGGCTGGGTACCAGGTAGTCGCGCGCGCCTTCGGGTGTGCTTTTCATCAGGATCGGGGTTTCGATCTCCAGGAACGCGCGCTCGTCCAGGTAGTCGCGCATCGCCTTGACCACGCGGTGACGCAGCAGCATATTGTCACGCATCCTGGTGCGGCGCAGGTCGAGGTAGCGATATTTCAGGCGTAGCGCTTCATCTACCTCGATCTCGTCGCTGATGGGGAAGGGGGTGGTGCGGGCCGGATTGAGGATGGTTATGTGTTCCGCTGCCACCTCTATCGCCCCCGTGCTCAAGTTCGCATTCTCGGTGCCGGGCAGGCGCTGGACGACCGTTCCACTGACCTGTACCACGTACTCTGAACGCAACTCCGAAGCGACGCGATGGGCTTCGGGAGAGCGATGAGGGTCGCAGACCGCCTGGGTAATCCCGTAGCGGTCGCGCAGGTCCAGGAAGATCAGGCCGCCGTGATCGCGCCTGCGCTTCACCCAGCCCGCCAGTGCTACCTGTTGTCCAACATTCTCTATAGTAAGTTCGCCACATGTATGTGTGCGATAATGCACCTCAAAAACCACGATTTCACGACTGCCTTTCAAAATGTATTCACAAAATGGGGCCAGGATGCCCCTGTGCTTCAGCCAGGGGAGGAATGGCTCCTCCTTGTCTGATGGATTGGGCGCTGGGGATCGTCTCTGCTTTTCCAAATCGGTACGCATAGCCATCTGTTCGATGAAGCGCGGAACAGAAACGAGCAGCAATCCCAGTGATTCGGCACGCCCCGGTGTCCAGATCAAAGTAGCCCGAAGCTCGCACCAGCACCCGACCCGTATAGCGACCGGTTTTCTTGCCAGAGAGAACCACTGCTCGCGCTATGTCCCCCGTCTGAAACCCATGATGGAGCTTGCGGCGGCGGCGATGGCGGGTGGGAAACCCTGCCTCGGAAACCCCACACATTTGTCGCTTGCCATGTCCAGTTGCCTCAATCAACCACGGCACCACCTTTCCCTGCGTAGAAAGGACCAGCGGAGTGGATGCTCCGACACACACCGCATCCCAGTAATGGGTTTTGGGCAACGCTCTCATGGTTCGCTGCCACTTGGTTCGCCCGCCGGTTCCTTCTTCTACGGGCACTCCCAAACGGTTCAAGCGTTCATACAACGCCCATCGCAAGGAGTTGACAGCCGCCGCATCTTTGAGCGGGGCTTTCGCCTGGGCAAGCAATCGAGCCAGTCGTTCGGGCTGCGTTTTGAGGAAGTCTCGGACATCCTGGGTTCCTTTGGCAGTGTTGCACGTTTCGCATGCCAAACACAGATTGCTGGCCCGATTCGATCCTCCACGACTCCTGGGAACCAGGTGTTCAATCTGAAGGGGAAGATCCTTTTTGCCACAATAACAACACTGCCGCTGGAATTTCTCCAGCAGGTACTCGCGCAGTTCATAGCCGAAAAGCGCTCCTTGCTGGTACTCCTGGCCGGTGATTTCCGGGTTCTGGATGGCGTGCGTATCAAAGCGAACGGTTTCGACACTGATCGCTGTGATGTGGCACAGCTTCCTCACACGGCACACCCAGGTTTCGATCTGAGCCAGTCTACTCAGCAGAGAGGGGGGTAGCCATCCCGCTGTGCGGCGACGGTTGTGCCATCTCGGTTTTCGGTATCTGGTTGTGCGTTGTCTGCGTCCTCGACGCAGTGCGGCCCGTTTGCGCACAGCCGCAACGATTTCCTGACCCCGATGGGTGAGTTCTGCGATCCAGACCACTTCTCCCGTTTCGTCATTGACCAGGGCAAGGCCAGTCGTTTTGGAACCAGGATCGATTTTGAACCGCAGTCCTGCCACAACGGGCTGCTCCACCACTCGCTTGAGTCGAATGCAGAAAGGATAGCGCCGCCACACGACGGCTTTTCCAGCTTTGAGGAGCAGGCGTGCTCGCCCGCAGTGAACGGGTTCTAACGGCGTGGTATTCGCATCGACAACAAAGACTTTGGACATGTTCATCCTTTCGGATCTCCCCTTTCGGGGGTAAGGTTCGCCTCGACGATGTTCGCAAGCGGCAGATCCGCTGGGCACTGGCTTACTCCCTTTCGTCCTGTTTAACCCACCGATTCGAGAGGTTGAGGCGGGCAACGCACCCCAACGTCGGAACTGATGCACTTCTTGCGAACGGAGGTTGTCTTTCAAACCTGAGTCTGGTCATGACTGGGGCTTGCAGCGGACGCCTTTCGGCTTGACTGCAAGCCCCCGCATTCAATGCGGGGGTTCATGACATGGATTAATTCCTGCACGCATATGTACTACACAGCACCTCAGAACGCTGGCGTGTATAGCGACCGGGGTACCAGCCAATCAGGCACAACTATTGGGGCCTGTGTTGATTGAGACCAGGCGGAGTGTTGCAGCGCTGTTTTGTGATTGTGTCAGGGCATAGACCGTTGCCCCGCTGACCGGATCAACCGTTACATTACGTACCGCTGAGAGGAGGCTGGATGAGACATATTGCTGGTTCAACTGGAGCGTGACGTTATTGCTGGTTGATGTGCCTCCGCCCGCGTTCGTCGGTGCAGGGGTGACGCTTTTAGCCGTGGGTGTAGAGGTACCGCCGGCGTTGCCCGCCATCGTCAGGTCAAGGATGCGGTGGTTGGCCGCATCTGCGATGTAGAGATGGGGCGTGCCATTGTTGCTGCTTGCCGAGAGCGTTCCCCTGTTGGACGCCTGTAATGGGAAAGGGCCGTTCTGGGACGCGGGAACGGCAACCGTCGGGACAGGCGTGGCCTGAGTATAATCCTGCTGGGTCGCTGAGACGCCGGCGGGCAGGGGATGCGGCATCACCACCGCCGCCGGCAGCGACTGCGGCCCCTGGCCCCCGAATTGCAAACTCTGTACCGAGCCATCGCCCACCAGTAGAAACAGTTGTCCATTTGGGAAGGCTGCGATACTCACAATCGCGGTTGAGACGGAGACCGGCTTCTGCTTCATCGTCAGCTTCGTGCCATCGTAATCGATGATCGTAGCGCTGCTCGTGCCCTGGTTGGAGGCAAACACAATATACACATCGTTATCCCAGGCCGTGATCAGCCTGGGAACCATGCCGTTGGCTATCTGCCGGGCGTCGATCTCCTTGGAGAGCTTCGCGCTTGTCTGACCAGCGGGGATCTGGGCAATACTATACTTCGTTGCCGTATTTCCCTGGCCGGGCTGCGCGGTCAAGGCGAACAGTCTGGAGCCATCGGCCGCCACGCCAAGCACCTGCCCGGCGATGTTCAGATGCGACTGCACACTATATTGGTTGCCCACCTGGTCCACACGATACAGGTTGCTATCCTCGCCTAGCGTATAAAACAGCGGCTTCTGGTTGTCTGCTATAGAGACAATGGTCTTCGGCAAAGTA
The DNA here is from genome assembly GCA_030854145.1 of Chloroflexota bacterium. Next base: position 10,461 of record JALYTT010000023.1, read on the forward strand.
TTCGTGCTGTTGGTATTGATGGCGCTGGTTGTTGTGCTTGAACAGGGCAATGCTGTAATGCCATATTGCCTGTTATAGGTCGCGATAGCTACCTGCACTCGTTGTGTGAGCGTGCTCTGGAGGCTAGTAAGCTGGCGATGCTGCGCATCGTTGAGTTGTGTCGTGGGTAAGGTGTGCAAGATACGCTGGGCTGAGGCAAGATCCTGAAGCGCGGCTTCAGGGTGTGTGGTTGTTTCACCGCCGGCCCTGGTAATCAATTGCTGAGCTTGTTGTAACGATTGATCGATGTTTGGCGCAGGTTTCAACAGGAAGTAATAGATGCCACCGGCTGCGAGCGTCACAATGAACAGGAGCAGGAGGGCCAATGTCGGATAAAACAGGCGACTTCTGGACCTGGCAAAGGTGGATTGGGGAACGGTGATCTCTTCACGGGGAAGTAAGGGACCAGTAGAGAGATGGGGAGCGCCGTAGCCATTGGCGGCACGTGGCGGCATGGGCGATGTCATCCCCACGGCCTTCCCTCCTACGAGGGTCGTATCCTCGTCCGTCTCGCGTCCACCAATATGTACCGGGTGACGCAGACCCGGCGGCTCCCAGCCCACCTCGTTCACATGGATCACAATGGCCGTGATATTATCCGGTCCACCGTTCTCATTAGCACGCTCCACCAGGTGATAGACACTCTCCTGTGGCAAGAACTGATTGATAATGTGCTGGAGTTCCTCTTCGGTCACCAGGCCGGAGAGACCATCTGTGCAGAGCACGAGGGAATCGCCTTCTTCAAGCGGTTCAGTGAAGATGTCAATATCTACATCAGGCTGCGTACCCAGCGAGCGCGTAATCACATTGCGTTGTGCGTGAGTCCGGGCCTGGTCTTCAGTCAATAGGCCAGCACGCACCTGCTCGGCTACCCACGAGTGGTCCTGGGAGACCTGCCTGGCCTGACCTCCGCGTACCAGGTAGGCACGGCTGTCACCAACGTTGGCGATATACGCCATATTCGCACGCAGTACGGTTGCCACACAGGTTGTACCCATGCCACTGCGGAGCATATTCTCTGCCGCCCGCTGGTGGATGGCTGCATTTGCGCGTTTGATCGCATGCACCAGTGCAACAGCGACATCCTCGCTGTCATCCTGATAATACACGTTGCTAACAGTATCTACGGCAATCTCGCTCGCCACTTCGCCAGCCGCATGTCCACCCATACCATCGGCCACAATAAACAACGATCCTTTGGCCGCCATCACCTGCATGTCTTTCGGAATGACGTAGGCCATATTATCTTCATTGTGTTCACGTCTGCGGCCAACATCTGTTAGCTGTGCAACATCGAGACGGAGTTGTTTGGCCAAAGCACTTCTCTCCCGTACTTTAGTAGCTCGCGATTTGTGCGATATGCACACTAGGCAGTTGCTGGAACTGTAGGCTATAATACACCGACGCAGAGAAAAACGCAACGCAGGATCGCTTTTACGTACGCGATCCGCTGGCTTTCTCTATGCTCCTGCACTATCAGGCTTGAGTATACTCTTTCAGGTCAGAGCACGCAAGATATCCAACAAGCGGTACTAGCACTATTGGCACAAAGGTGAACCGATGCAGTTAGAACAATTACAAGAAGGCACCTGGGTCATCCAGGGAGGAGCGAATATCGGGGTCATTGCCCATGAAGGACGTTGCCTGATCATTGATAGCGGTATGGATAAGGATACCGGCCGCGATATCTTGAACCAGGTAAAGAAACTGGGGCTGACTCCCACTGCACTGCTTGTGACACACGCGCACGCCGACCATTTTGGCGGCGCGCACTACCTTGTGCGTCAGACTGGCTTGCAGGTGTATGCGACGCGCGTTGAGGCTTCGGTGATGGCGGGACCAATCCTGGAGCCGCTCTACCTCTTCAGTGGGGCGCAACCTCCCCGTGAATTGCAGCACAAATTCCTGCTGGCCAAACCCTGCCTGGCCGACGTGATCCTTGAGGGCCACGAGCGCCTGGTTGATCAGATCCCTCTGGAAGTGATCTCCTTACCCGGTCACAGTCTAGAGCAGGTGGGAGTGGCCTTCGGCGCTAGTCTTTTTGTGGGTGATGCTTTTCTGGTGCCGGCCATTCTGGATAAGCATCGTATTCCTTTTTATACTGATGTGCAGGCAGGCCTGGCTACGCTGGCCGCGCTGAAAACGCGAACGGGAGCGTTCAAACATATAGTTGCCGGCCACGGAGAGATCTATGCAGCGGCGGCGTCGGCTGACCAGGCGATCGACTATACCGTTCAGCGCCTGGAGAGTATCCTGGAGCAGGTACGCGTGTCGCTGGCCAATGGGGATGCGCGCACAACTGCTGATGTGCTGAGCGCAGTAGCCAGCGCGCAGGGGGCGAAGATCGCTGCGCTCTCGCAGTATGTCCTGTACAATACGACTGTGCAATCGGCCCTGAGTGTGCTCTACACGCGAGGTGAGGTTCAGCCGCTCTTCCAGAACAACTACCTGTTATGGAGCAGAAGAGAAAAGGCATAAGGCTGTTACCGCGCGAATTTCAAGGCCGTTATACAGGCATGAGGAGGTCTTCCAGTATGCACATCGGGATCAATGCGCAGTTACTATCCTTTAGTCAGAACTATCGTAATGGCGGTGTGAGCCGCTATATCCGTTCTCTGCTGGAAGAATTAGCCCGGCAGCCCGGAGAGCATGAGTACACAGTTTTTGTCAACGGGCAGGGAGTAGTAGAGCAACTCGTTGCCCAGCATCCTCAGATCACCTATGTGCCTATCGCGTGGCGCGAAGAACGTCCGACCACCAGAGTCGCCTGGGAGCAGTTGAGTTTGCCCGCGTTGATCCGCCAGCGCAAGATCGATGTGTTGCATTCGCCTGTGAATGTGCAGCCGGAGCGGCTGCCGCACACATGTGCTGGGGTCGTAACATTGCCAGACCTGGCATTCTTGCGTTTCCCCCATGTCTTAACACGCGCCAAGCGCCTGTATCATCGCACGTTCACTGTCCATAGTTTGCGCCGGGCCACGATGATTATCAGTCTATCAGAAAGTACGAAACGAGACGCAGTGGAACTGGTGGGCGTACCTGCCGAGCGCATACAGACGGTCTATCCTTGTATAGATGCGCGTTTTACGCGTAGCTGGGACGAAGAGGCGCTGCGCGCCTTTCGCGAGAAACAGGGGTTGGAGCAGGGCTTCATACTGTATCTTGGCACCCTGGAGCCGCGTAAGAACATCGATACGCTGGTAGAAGCATACGCGCGTTTACGGCAGGCCTATACTATACAAGAGAAGCTAGTGCTGGCAGGCGGGAAAGGCTGGTTGTACGATGCGATTTTTGAGAAGGTGCAGGGGCTGGGATTAGAGTCGGAGGTACTCTTTCCTGGCTATGTAGCAGACGCGGACCAGTCTTTGTGGTATCATGCAGCAGCAGCCTTTGCATATCCCTCGCTCTACGAAGGTTTCGGCCTCCCGGTGGCAGAGGCGCTGGTGTCAGGCGTTCCCGTGGTCACCTCGAACGTTTCCAGCCTGCCGGAGGCGGGGGCCGGTGTGGCATTAACCGTCGATCCGCATAATGTAGAGGCGCTGGCAGAGGCCCTGCATAAGGCGTTGACCGAGGAGGAATTTCGTCAACGGTGTAAGGTCATGGCGCCGGTGGTCGCGCAGCAGTTCTCGGCACAATCGATGGGTGAGCAGACGCGCGCTGTCTATGAGCGAGCAGCGGAGCGCCGTGGCTCGCGAAGTCGTTCTCAACGTATTGTGTCCGTTCGTTAGTATAGGGAACCTGGTTGTGAAAAGTAGCGAAGTCACGCAAAAGATTCAGACAATTGCCAGCGCAGGCGAGAGGACAGGAGCCCCCGATATGCCAGGAGTAGGGGGCGCAACCGGTCCGATTACCAGGGCCATCTCACTGCGGCGCTCGCATCGACGCCAGTGGCGCATTTTTGAATGTATCGCCATGATGATCCTGGATATCGCATTAGTGAATGCATCCTTCCAGTTGGCTTATGATCTTCGTTACCAGGTGTTGTTCAAAAATCCCCTGCTGGATGCTATTCGCCGCTATTTGACAGATAATAGTCCGCCGCGCGCGAGTTTTACCAAAATTGATCAACTTTTAGCGCTTGAAGCTGGTATCGTCATCGGCCTGATAGCGATTTTCGCGGTGCGCGGGCTGTACAAGATTCGCCTCACCGGGACATGGTTCCGCCAGGCCTGGACGATTGCCAGTTCGGCCACGATCGGGCTGGCTTTTCTGATCACCTATTACTTTGTCTTTCAACCGACCGCCAGTTCGCGCCTGCTGGTGCCTTTTGTGTGGGCCGTAAGCATTGTCGTCCTCTGTACCGGGCGTTTGATTGTCTCGATCGCGATGGGCATGCTCTATCGCCTGGGTCTGGGCGAGACGCGCCTGCTGGTGGTTGGCTCTGGACGGCTGGGCAAGATGATTATGCAGCACATCGCCGCCAATCCAGCCCTGGGCTATTCAGTTGTTGGCTTCCTGCACGACATGGAGAATCCGCCTGGCGACTTCGGACGCTTCAAGATGCTGGGAACGCTGGAGGACCTGAACCAGGTGATCCGCTCGATGCAGGTGGATGAGGTCATCATTGCCCTGCCCTCGCACTTGCACCAGCAGGTCATCAGAACGGTGCGCCTCTGTGAGCGCTTCGGGGCATCCTTTAAACTCGCGCCCGATCTGTACGAACTCAGCCTCTCGCGCATCGATATGGAGGCCGTGGAAGGCATCCCGCTGATAGGCATCAAGCAGGTCTCGCTCAACTCCTGGCAGCGAGCCATCACGCGCCTGGTGGATATTGTTGTCGCTAGCCTGACAATCATCATAGGTTCGCCGGTCTGGCTGTGTATCGCGGCGGCGATTCGCCTGAACTCGCCTGGTGCGGTCATTTACAGGCAGACACGTATTGGGCTGGAAGGGCGACCTTTCAAGGTCTATAAGTTCCGCTCGATGTACAGAAACGCGGACCAGGTGCTGGCCGCGCTTATGGCAAAAAACGAGGCCCAGGGACCCCTCTTTAAGATGCGCTCGGACCCCCGGATTACCCCTGTGGGGCGCTTTCTGCGCCGTACTAGCATTGACGAGGTTCCGCAGCTCATTAATGTGATCAGGGGCGAGATGAGTCTTGTAGGTCCCCGCCCGGCGCTGTCCCACGAGGTGGCACAGTATGAGGAGTGGCAGAGAGGCCGCCTGGCCATCAAACCGGGTATGACCGGCCTGTGGCAGGTGCGTGGTCGCAGTGATCTCAGCTTTGATGAAGGCGTGTTGATGGATCTGTACTATATCGAAAACTGGTCGATGCACCTGTACTTCCAGATACTCCTGCGCACGGTCCCGGCGGTTCTGTTCAGTCGCGGGGCCTATTAGGCCGCGCGTGTATCAATCGAAATGTATGAATGAGGAATGGCAGTATGAAGGTGGCCCTGGTTCATGACTATCTCAATCAAATGGGTGGTGCGGAGCGCGTCGTCCTGGCGTTCCACGAGATCTTTCCTGATGCCCCGCTCTATACGTCGATCTATGATCCTAAGCGTGTCGATCCCGCTTTTCAGAAGATGGATGTGCGCACCTCTTTTATGCAGAAACTGCCCCTGGTAACCAGCCATCACCAGCCATACCTGCCGTTCTATCCATTCGCTATGGAGCGGTTGGACCTGCGCGGCTATGATCTTGTGCTCAGCAGCTCCAGCGCCTTTGGCAAGGGGGTGATTACAGCGCCCGAAACCATGCATGTCTGTTACTGCCATACGCCGATGCGTTGGTGCTGGAACTATAATGAGTATGTTGAGCGCGAACATTTAGGGAAGATGACACGTAGTGTGCTACCCTTTGTTATCTCTGGCCTGCGTGTCTGGGACCAGGTGAGCGCGCAGCGCGTGGATCACTTTATCGCGAATTCGCCGGTTGTGGCTGAACGCATCCGCAAGTATTACCGGCGCGAGGCCGCGTATATTCCGCCGCCCGTGGATGCCAGCCGTTTCATGTTCGATCCCGCTACACAGCCGGAAGATTACTTCCTGGTGGTCAGTCGCCTGATCCCCTATAAGCGTGTGGACCTGGTGATCGAGGCGTGCAATCGGCTACAACTGCCGCTGGTAGTCATCGGTAAAGGTCGCGACCTACCACGGCTGAAGCAGATGGCGGGACCGACGATTCGCTTCGCCGGACACCTCTCGGATGAAGAGGTGCTGCACTATTTTGCACATTGCCGTGCGCTGCTGTTCCCCGGTGACGAGGATTTTGGTATTACCCCACTGGAGGCCCAGGCATCCGGCCGCCCGGTGATTGCGTATGGGGCGGGCGGTGCGCTCGCATCCATCGTTGATGGCGTGACGGGGCTGTTCTTTCGGGAGCAAACGGTTGAGAGCCTGATACAGGTGCTGGCCTCGTTTGACCCCCAGGCCCTTGATCCGCAGGCCATTCGTAATCACGCGTTGGAATTTGATATGCCCCGTTTCCGGCGGCGTATTCTGCAATTCATAGAGACCAGGCTCAACGAACGACGGCCGGGGGTACCGCGTACCCCGACGAGTAACCTGGCGCTCTAGCATATATGAGAGAAGAGGTAGCAGCACCACCATGGAACTCAAAGCGTATGCGGCTATTCTATGGCGGCGTATCTGGATAATTGCACTTATCGTAGGTATCGTCGGCCTGTACGCCGGTTATCAATATTATCACCTGAGGAAGACGCCAGGCGCCTTGTCCTCGTTTCACTCAAGCGTGACTATGCAGGTTGGCCTACAGGCGACCGCGAAGGGAACCGATCCCAGCTATGCAGATAATGTGGTTGTCTCAGAGTCGCTCGCTGATGCCCTGACCACCGGGCCTGTTTTGACATTGAGAGAATTCGATGCCGCGGTTGTCCAGCAGATCGCGACTGACAGGGATAGGATCGTGCAGCGCTATGGCCCTAATCCCGATCTCGGCAATCTGGACCCCGGCGCGGTTGGAGGTGCTCTGAGTCCATCGCATATCCATAGTTTGGTAACTATTGATGTGTCCTGGATAACGCCAGCGGGAGCCTGGGCGATTGCCTCGGCCGTCAGTGAGGTGCTTACAACGAATATTGGCAGCTACCTCGATTACGTGGTGGCGAACAATCCTGCGCATGATCTGACGGCGAACCAGGTACAGCCTGCCTTCACCGCCCGCATTTTGAGCGCTGCCTCTGACCCTTATGTAGGCGGCGGCTCAGCCGGGAACAAGACGACCCTACTGATTCTGATGGTGCTCCTGGCGTTGCTGGTGGGGATTGCGCTGGCGTTCCTGGTGGATTACCTGGATGATCGCCTTCGCGACAAGGAAGAGGTAGCGCAGTTGCTGCAAGTCCCTGTCTATGGGAACCTGCCGCGTCCGCCCGCTTCAGGAAGGAGCAGCGTGAGCCGCAAACTGCCCGTCTCGGCAACATAACGGGGCTGAAACATGGGTACAGGGTATCTCAAAGGCCCTCAGCCTTCGTAGCTACGTGATTTATCACGCGTGGGCTGACATACAGTCTGGCCTGCCCACGCGTGATAAATCACGCAGCTACGAAGAATTTATGAGAAGCCTTGTACATTGGTATAGCCTATCTTGACAAGCTGTTTAGTCTGTAGCTATAGTACCTGGGGCAGCATACTGTTTCTTGGATTATGGCTCGTGAAAATAAGAGCATAGGAGAGCTTTTGCGTGGGTAATAACTCACATGAGCACTATACGCTGCTCACGGATTATGATACAGGCAGCGCGTATAGCGAGGCCTTTCATACGGCATTCGCGAATATACGCTTGAACTGGGATAGCAGTCAGATCAAACAACTGGCTCTGCTGCTTACAACTCCCACAGATGCCGATTCACAGGCGACGGTAGCCGCTAATCTGGCTATTGCCGCGGCACAGAGCAACACGCCCACGCTCCTGGTGGATGCCGATCTGCGCCATCCGGGGCTCCAGCAACGTTTTGGGCTGGGTGATGGCGCCGGGCTCTCTGATTTGCTGGCCGAAGAGGTTCTCATGCCGGAGAAGATCGCCTCCTCTGTGACCACGACGTTCATTCCTGGCCTGCGCGTACTCTGCGCGGGCACGCCAATGGAAACAGGACTCTTGCCCTTTTTGCCGCGACTGGCGGGCCTGGTGAGCGCTTTGCGGCAGTTTCTGGCGGAGACAGAGAAACAACCCGGAATGATTGTCTTCAGCAGCCCAGCCGTGCTTACCGGCCCTGATACCTCGCTTATGAGCGCCCTGGTAGATCAAGTGTTTCTCGTGATTGTCACCGGTCGCACTACCAGGACCCAGGCGAAGCAGGCACAGGAACAGTTGCAGCGCGCTCACGCGCATCTCGCCGGGACGATTCTGACGAGGCCATAAGAGGGCTGACCAACCATTCAAAACAAGGGGGATAAGCATGCAAGGGCGACCAGGACAGGGTAACGGGCCGTGGGAGCAGTATTCTCATCCGCGTTTTGCCGCTACAAATGGCTCAAATGGCACAGGGAAGCAGCGGGCCATCCCCCTGCGTCCTCCGGGTATGGCACGTCTTGATCGACCTCCCACAACATCAAGGGTCAGTCGCCCATTGCGCCCACCACCGCGCCGCAGGAGCCGGGGATGGTGGCTCGTGATCGGGACACTTCTGCTCGTAGTGTGTGGCGTACTCACCTTTGTTGGTGTCTACGTGGTTACCAATGTCTCGCAGGCGCTCAACACGGGCGCTGCCCCAGCTACCACCGTGGGAAATTTCCTGGCGGCAGTTGGTAGCCAGAACTATGCGCAGGCCTATAGCTCTCTTGGTCCCGCGATCACCATTTCGACCAGGCAAGACGAATTTATGCAACAGGCCACGCAGGATGACCACTGCTTCGGGATGGTCACAAATTATACCGAGGTGAGCGGCAGCGCGCAAGAAAATAACAATGTCTGGACCTATAGCTATACCATCACCCGCAGCAAGGTACAGAAACCATATCAACTCACACTCACGCTCCAGCAAGATAGCGATGGACAGTGGCGCATTGCTAGCTATACCAGCGATGGCAACGGCAATGATCTGGGGCCATCGGTCCCATCCTGCCAGTAAATAAGGCAGAATCCTTCTTTAATGAGTAGACATAGCTACCCCTAAAGCTAACAATGCAAAAACAAGGCCACCGCCGATGGCAGGTACAATACATACACAGATAAGTAGTGCCCAGAGACAGCCGTAACCATCGGGCTTAACACCTGTAATCTTCCTTGTCTTATTGGCTTCTGCAAGATACATAACATTTGCGATAAGACCAGGTATCCACAAGAAAATGTAGAGGGTGAACCTTTTTGTGGGAAGCTGCTACTCACTAGCTAGAAGAAAGACGTACAATTAATATGCTACTTGTACAGAAAGCGACCTGGCGGTGGAGCTTGCGACAACACAGAAAATCAGCTACATGAATACAAGCGCGGCCGATGAAGACGGGCAGATCGTGGCGCGTATCGCCAAAGGTGATCGCCAGGCCCTGGCTGAACTCTATATGCGCTACCAGCATCTCCTGTTCAAGTATCTGCTCCAACTCACGCCTGATCATGGTCTGGCGGAGGAGCTGCTCCAGGATACGTTAGTGGCGGTATGGAAGAGCGCTGGCAGTTTCGAGGGGCGCTCGACGGTGCGTACCTGGCTGGTGGGCATTGCGCGCCGGCAGGCGCATAATACGCTGCGCCAGCGAGCGCTCCCCCTGGCAGATATGGCAGAGCTGGAGCATCTGCCGGCTAGCGACCCTGAACCTGAGGATTTCACGCTGGCGAATGCCACGCGCGCTGAACTGGTCGCGGCCTTCAATCAGCTTGCCCCGGTGCATCGCGAAGTGTTGGCCCTGACACTTGTGCAGGAGTTTTCATACCAGGAGACGGCCACCATCCTTGGCATCCCCACAGGTACCGTCAAGAGTCGCTTGAGCAATGCCAAACGCGTGCTGCGAACACTTCTCAAGACACGAGAGGAGGCGGAGAGATGACTACAGAGGAAGCACAGAACCAGAGCCATGTTCTTGACCGGTTGCCGGCCTATCTGAATGGCACGTTGGAGCCTGCTGGCGTTGAGCGGGTCAGGGCGCACCTGTTGCAGTGTGAAGTCTGCCAGCATGAACTGGCGGCGTGGCAGACGATCAAGGATGCAGCTTCTATGGCCATCGCGTCGGCTCCGTTTCCCTCTGCCTCTCTCTTAGAGCAGGTGTGGGCCAGGATTGATCCCCCGGTGCGGGAAGTGGTGACGCAGCGGCGTTCTGCCTGGCATGTCCTGCTCTATCTCTGGCGAGTTTTCAGCAGGCAGGTACCGCTGATTCATAAGAGTATCTGGCCGGCCTCGGCGCTGGTCATGGCCTTTGGCTGTTTCCTATCGGTCATGTCCTTGCATACCTATGGCAGGCGTGGCCACGCGGAGCTGATCCTGGCCCTCTTCCTGCCCGTGGTGGCGGCTGCTGGCGTGGCCTTCATCTACGGCTCCGAGAACGATAGCGCGCTGGAGATCACGCTCTCGACGCCGACCTCCATTCGCATTGTGATGCTCTGTCGCATGTTCCTGGTGATCGCCTACAATTTCATGCTGGCGGTCCTGGCCTCGGCGGTGTTTGCCTCCTTCGATGGGGGAGGTGTGGTGCCGCTGGTGCAGCTATGGCTGGGACCAATGCTCCTGCTTTCGTCGCTCAGTCTGCTGCTCACGCTGCTCATCGGCTCGCTGTTTGCCGTTCTTGGTGTTGTAGCTATGGAACTGGCGCAGGCGCTGCCCGCGAATGCCGTGCAGGGTATGCTGGAGTTCCATCTCTCGTTGAGCGCCTGGTGGCAGACGAATCCGCTTATGCTGTGCCTGGCGGTTGTGCTGATCGTCTTCGCGGTCCTGTACGCGCCGCGACAACCACGGCTGGCCTAGACATACACACTACGCGGCAGGCGGGGCGCTGCCCAGCAAAAGGTAAAGGATATCCATGTACATAGAGATTACGCATTTGAACAAAGTCTATCGGGGCGGCGTCCACGCGCTTAACGATGTCAGCTTAAACATTCCCAGTGGCATGTATGGCCTGCTGGGACCCAATGGGGCCGGTAAGACGACCCTGATGCGTATCCTGGCGGGTATCCTGTATCCCACGAGCGGCAAGCTGCGCATCGGCGAATATGATGGCAATAGCGAGCGAGGCCGGACGGCGATCAAGCGCATCCTGGGCTACTTGCCCCAGGACCTGGGTATCTATCCTGACCTCAGCGCGCGCGAATTCCTTGATTATATCGCCATCCTCAAGGGTCTGGATGAGCGCAGCGCGCGCCGCCGCCGTGTGGCTGAGCTGTTAGAGACGGTCTCGCTGAGCGATGTGGCTCAGCGCAAGCTCAAGACCTTTTCGGGCGGCATGAAGCGCCGCATCGGCATCGCTCAGGCCCTGCTCAACGATCCACAACTCTTGATCGTCGATGAACCAACCTCCGGGCTTGACCCTGAGGAGCGCATTCGCTTCCGTAATCTGCTCTCCGACCTGGCGGGCGACCGGACGGTGCTGCTCTCAACGCATATTGTGGAGGACATCGCCCAGACCTCTCGCAACCTGGCGGTAATGACCGGCGGGCACCTGGTCTTCCATGGCTCGACCAGCGACCTGCTGCGCGAGGCACGCGGCAAGGTATGGACTGTGACGACGGCGGGCGATAAGCCGAAAGGCAATATGACGGTTGTCTCGACGCTCCACCTGGGCGAGACCGTGCAGTACCGTCTTGTCGGTGAGCTTGCGGGCCTGCCAGACGCGACCGCCATCGAGCCGAGCCTTGAGGATAGCTACGTCTGGCTGATGCGCGAGCAGCGTGCGCCGCAGGCTACGACTTTGTAGTTTAGTGGTAATTCAGCACATCGTCGATGACTGCGCGCGCGATGATCAGCCGCTGCACCTGGCTGGAGCCTTCGACGATGGTGAGCTGGCGGGCGTCGCGGTAGAAGCGCTCGGTGGCGGACTCGTGCATGTAGCCGATGCCGCCCATGATCTGGAGCGCCTTATCGCAGGCCTCGACCGCCGTCTCGGTAGCGAAGGCCTTGGCCATCGAGAGGAAGTGCGCGTGCTGGCGGTCGGCCTTGCCCTCGTCGACAAGCAGAGCCGCCTGGTAGGTAAGCAGGCGCGAGGCTTCGATATGCATCACTACATCGGCGATCATCATCTGGATGGCCTGGTGCTCAATCACGGGCTTGCCGAAGGTCTGGCGCTGGCGTGCGTAGTTGATGGCGTACTGGATGGCGCCCTCGGCGGTGCCCACACCGCGCGCGGCGACACAGGGCCGCACCGAGTTCAGGTTCCACATGATGAGCTTGAAGCCGTCATGCTCCTGGCCTACGAGATTCCTGGCCGGGACCCGCGCATCCTCAAAGATCAGTTCGCAGGTCGGCACACCATGCACACCCATCTTCTTGTCTTCTTTGCCCACGCGGAAGCCGGGCGTATCGCGATCCACGATGAAGACGCTGAAGCCCCGCGCGCCAGCCGTAGGATCGGTCTTAGTAGCGACCAGGAAGAAGTCCGCCACGCTTGCACCAGAGATGTAGCTTTTGGTGCCGTTGAGGATATATTCATCCCCTTTGCGTTCGGCGCGCGTGGCGATATTCGCCGAGTCAGACCCGGCGCCAGGCTCGGTTAGCCCGAAGGCGCCGCGCAGTTCGCCGCGCGCGGTCCCACCGCAATACTTCTGCTGCTGCTCCTGTGTGCCGCCCTTCAGAATAGCGGTAGTCGAGAGGCGTGTGAGTAGCAGTATCAATGCGCATGAATTCTCGACCTTCGCGACCTCCTCAACGGCCAGCGCCAGGCCAAAAAGCCCGGCTCCGCTGCCCCCCAGTTCTTCGGGAAAGCCCAGACCGAGCAGGCCAGTCTCTTTGTAGACCTGGAAAATATCTTCAGGGTAAATCCCGGTATCGTCGAGTTCGGCGGCGCGGGGCGCAATGACTTCGTTGGCAACGCGACGGGCAGTGTCACGAATGAGTAGTTGTTCTTCTGAAAGATAAAAATCCATGCGTTTGCAACTCCTTATGCGAGCAGTCAAAAGGGATCGAGTGTACACAAAGGGGGCGTTCTCCGTTGAACGCAGCACTGCCCTTCGGCTTATTATATCACGCTGCCGCATCAGGGCGTGTTATTCATATTGTGGAATGTGTTGACTGCTCAGGCGTTCATCAGATTGCAGGTAATATTCCACCCTCACCATTACCATATGGGGGGTAGTAGCGCGAGAGGTGGCAGCGTAAAAATGCGTAGTAATGAGGAGAAATAGGAAAAACTGTCCCGGTGAGCTAGATGCTTGAGCTGTGTTACCATTGCACTTGATCTCTTTGAAAGAAAGTGAGGAGTAGATCTACATGAATCTATCTATGCCGTCTCGTCAAGTACAGGTTGCACACCGCCTGGTTGATCGCCACCCATACGTGATTGCATTGCTTTTACCTATTGCTCTATGGTCTATCGTAGCCGGTTTGCTCCTTCTCCTTGAGTTAGGACTGCGTATACTCCATGTGCCATCACTCCATGCAGCTCATCTTTCATTCATACAACTGGATTTGATTGGTGAACTGCCCCTGGCGTTGTTGCTCGCTGCGCTGATCTCCTGGCTAGGCTGGTGGTCTGATGGAGGATTCGCGCGTGGAATCACCAGAAAAGGCCTGATTGCGTGTATTGTCCCGTTTGTACTTATCGCATTCCCTTTTTTCATTTCTCTGGCGGCTGGTGCTCTGAAAGCCCCTTCCTCTACTATTATCATGGTTGTGGTCCTCTCCCTCTTGATTGGTTTCGTGGAGGAGGGGTGTTTTCGTGGCGTACTCCTACGCATCCTCTTGCCTAGAGGCATTTTGCTTGCCGTTCTGCTCTCCTCACTGTTCTTTGGCTGCTTTCACACTATCAATTTAGTGTCGGGCTTTCCCTGGCTCTATGTCGTAGGGGAAGTCATACTGGGAGTAGGCATGGGCGTCCTCTTTGCTGCTATACGCGTACGTACCGGCTCGATCTGGCCGCTTATCCTGCTGCATGCAATCCGTGATGTTCCTGGCCTTATTACAGAGAGCATCAATCCCCATAAAGCTCTCCCGGTATCATTCGCGGGTATTATAGCTCTTAGCATTTTGAGCCTTCTCTTTATCTTGTATGCGGTGTACCTCTTGCGCCCTAGCCAACTGGCAAGATTGCGTGTTGCGTATGGCCTTACGCCCATCTCGAAGCCTTCAGCACATGGAGAGCCAGCCGCCGTAGATGACATAAAGAGTGAGTAGGACAGCGTCTTTGGAGATCCAAGGACGCTGGTGTCCCGGCATGTTTCTGTTTATAGGTGTGTACGCCGTTCGAGCAGAAACACAGGGATCTCGCGCGTCGTTTTCTTTTGATACTCTCCATAGGGAGAAAACACGGCGACTGCCGTAGCAAAGGCGCGTTCTCGCTCAGGGCCTGTCAGTAACCTTGCGGTCGCGGCAAACGTTTCGCTGCCGGTCTCAACGGTGACCTCAGGATGGGCCAGCAGGTTGTAGTACCACATCGGATTTTGGGGGGCGCCACCTTTAGAAGCGACAGCGATGTAGTGCTCTCCTCCATCAGGAACGGCCATCAAGGGATACACGCGCGTGTGACCCGATTTAGCCCCTGTGGTCGTGAGCAGGATCAAGGGGGCCCAGCCCTGCACCTTGCCTCCATTGGCGCGGAACTCCTCAACCACTCCGCGATTATATGCCATGCGATCAGTCTGACTCATGTGTCTATGTCTCCTCTCGATAGTGTCATCGATCATGCCAGTGCTGTGAGGCACTGGAGCAACTGCTCTCGCGCTTTGCCGTCATTGGACAGCGGGAGCGGGTGAACCATAACTTCGTCCAGGCCATTTGCCAGCAACTCGGCCAGGCGTCCACCCACAGTGGCTTCATCGCCGGAGATGACCAGGGCCTGAGCCAGCGCATCCAGGCCCGATCCATCGGATGCGACGGGCAGGCCCGCCTCCTGGAACATATGGGCATAAAAAGGGAGCTGTGCGTAGCGCTGAAGAAACGGGCGCGCCTGGGCCTGGACCGTCGCTTCATCGGTCGAGAGCGCCACCACCACATGTGCCACCAGCGG
>JALYTT010000719.1 GCA_030854145.1 Chloroflexota bacterium
CCATTTGTGTGGAAAGGCAAGCGCTACCAGCGGCGCAAACGGGCGCATCTTCGTCGTTTGGGAGGGTCGGGGGCAGCCCTGTTGGCTGCGTAAGCGGTTTGACAGGTGCCCCACTAGTGCAACTTTGAGAAACTTGTTCTATCATTACATCTAACTATAAATCGCGTAATGCTTCAAAAAGGAGGATCGCCTGCTGGCATGGATGATACGACCTATTATGTGACTGCGTTTGCCGCCCAAATTTTCGCTGTCGTTCTGATATGTCTGCTTTTTTGGGTTGACCGGAAAAATAGCAAACGCGAACGAGAGAACGGGCAACACACGCCCTGGTATCGCCGAGGATTGGTTGTTGGCGGCTGGATGATCCTGCTCCCGGTCCTGGGCCGAGAGATCCCGGCACTGATCGTCAGTCTCCTGGTGTTTCATGGCTCTGTGCGTCCTGACTCCTTTGGCTTTGATCAGCAGCTCTTCCACCACTCGCTTTCATTTTTCGCCTGGCTAGCCATCTACTCGGAGATTGGGTCTGTCGCGCTATTTATCTATGTGGTATACCTCGCCATTACAAGATATCTACGTCAAGGTAAATAGAGATCTTCTACAGCGAAGATCTCATCAGTATCACAATGAAAGTGAGAGAAAAAGTGATACACTACTCTCTATTGCTGAAGAAAGATGAAGGTAAGATACATGAGTGAAGAAAAGATCCTGGCGGTCATCGCCGATGTGCATGGGAATCGTTGGGCGCTGGAAGCTGTTTTGCGGGATATTGAGCGGAGGGGCATCCAGCAGATCATCAATCTTGGCGACCACCTGACCGGCCCGCTTGATCCAGCGGGAACGGCCGATCTGCTGATGGCACGTGACATGTTGAGCGTGTGTGGCAACGACGACCGTGTGCTGTTCGCTCCGTTGGAGGAGCTTTCTTCTTCACAGCGCTACACACGAGAACAACTCACCCCGGCTCACCTGGATTGGCTGCGCGCGTTACCGGCAACGGCTGTGTTCGCAGATGAACTGTTTGTCTGCCATGGTGATCTGTTTGATGTGCCATACCTGCTCGAACAGGTCGAAGCTGCCGGTGTCTTTTTGAGAAGCACGCGTGCAATCGAAGCCAGCGTGGCTGCGATTGCGCAGCCGGTGATCCTCTCCGGGCATAGCCATATTCCGCGAACCGTCTCTCTTCCGTCGGGAAAGCTGCTCGTGAATCCTGGCAGCGTCGGTCTGCCGGCCTATACGATGGAGACACCATTTCCCTATGCTATGGAGTCGGGGAGCTTTCACGCGCGCTATGCTCTTCTGAGCAAAATGTCCCACTCCTGGCAGGTGGAGCATATCCAGATTCCTTATGCCTCAGAGGACGCCGCTAATGCGGCACGCAGTCGGCAGCGCTCCGATTGGGCTGAGTGGCTTACCACCGGCAGAGCGCGCTAAGCGTCGCTGAAAAACATCACTCCCCTATCCCTTGACACCTGTTCCCTTGATTGGCTATACTCGCTTGCATAGGTGGAACGTTGTTCCATTGTGTAGAACATGGGGTCAGCACGTGGGAGAGATTGCTGGCTCTGGGGGAGCGACCTATGCGCCATGGAGAACCCCTGGAGGGAGAAAAAACCGTCCAGATCGTGCGCCGCATCGCCAGCGTCTTGCGTGCCTTCAGCAATCAGCGGTTGCTGGGCATTACCGATCTGGCCGCCGCCACCGGCTTGCCTAAATCCACCACCCATCGCCTGGTGACTGCCCTGGTGAGCGAGGGCCTGCTGGTGCAGGACGAGGATAGCCACAAGTATGCTCTGAGCTTGCGCGTCACGGCTTTGGGAGCCAGCGTGCTCAGTTCCCATGTAGTGCGCAAGGCCGCCAGACCGATCATGATGGAGTTGCGCGATCAGGCCCACGAGTCGGTACATCTGGCCGTGTTGGAGGGCATGGAGGCGGTGATTATCGACACCGAAGATTCCTACTTCTTTGTGCGCGCCGTGAATGTGCCGGGTCAGCACCTGCCGGCGCATGCCGTCTCCACTGGAAAAGTGCTGCTTGCGCACCAGTGGGAGCTGCGCCTGCGCGAGGTGCTCAACAATGCTGCGCTGGAGCGCTATACCGAGAGGACGATTACGGAGCCGCGTCAATTGTTAGAGGAACTACGCCGGGTGCGGACCCAAGGCTATGCCCTCTCCTGTAGCGAACTGGAAGAGGGTGTGGATGCGGTTGCCGCCCCGATCTTCGACCACCTTAGCAGCGTCGTGGCCGCGGTCTCCATCGGCGGCCCCAGCGAGCGTTTTCATCCCAGGGAGGCCGAGATGATCGTAGCGATCACGCGCGCCGGCCAGGAGATTTCGCAGGCGTTGCGCCATATTGGTTGGCATTGATTTACGTAGCGCGAGGCTTGCCTCGCCGTCCTGGTAGTTTCAGGAC
>JALYTT010000330.1 GCA_030854145.1 Chloroflexota bacterium
CCTTTCGAGACATATTTGCTTCTCTCCCTTCTCTCTTTTTGCCTCTAGCATACCCCTCTTGTCAAGGTCCGTTTGCGATCCTAGAAAAAAAGGGGCAGAGGAAAACTCATCTTGCGTTGCTCATGTATTCTCATCGCAGGCCGATATGACAGGTAGGTGTGTCGAGTCGCACTGACATTCTTCCTGAGGTATCCTATGAAGCGGTTGTATCGTGCATTTCTTTTCTGGTGGTTCGCCAGAACGATTCCATCTCACGTTCCTATGAGGACCCTGGTTGAATGTGAGCAGGTGCGCAAAATGCGGCTGTTAAGCATCCTTGTGCTCCTCACCTTGCTGCTGAGTCTGCCCTTTCTCCTCTGGAGCAGCTTTACTCGTCTTGATAGCAGCTCGATCCACTATTGGTTGCAGCAAGGATGTTTTTTTCTGACCATCTGGCTTAATAGACGAGGACATCTGAAAAGTGCCACCATGGCGTATTTTGTTGGCGTAACGTACACATCTTTCTCTACTATGTTTGCTGTCCCTCTGCACGATCCCATTGAAATATTCTGGCTATGGATGCCGCTGGTTCTTCCCGCGATCGTAGCCGGGATCTTTTTGCCTGCCTGGGCGCCATACCTGCTTGCAGTCATCGAGAATGGCATCATCTTCTGGTATCTGCTCGTCAAGTGCCATGTGCAGATGGACCATCTCATGTCGCAAAATATGCAATTTATGTTTCTTATGTATATCTGTATCCTCATATACTCTTCGGCAACGGTTGCTGCCATTTATGCAGTGACAACAAAAAAAGCGGTCATTCAGGCAGATCGCACCGCTGAGTTGGAGCAGGCCAATACCGCTCAAGAGCAAACACACGCAGATCTTGTCAATGCCTACGCCAGGGTCGAGCAACTGGCAACCACCGATATGCTGACCGGCTTGCCCAACCATGGGTCACTGCTAGAACACCTTGAGAAGGAGGTCGATCGCTCACGTCGCTACGGGCATCCGTTGTCCATCCTCTTCTTCGACGGTGACCACTTCAAGCGTGTCAATGATACCTACGGGCATGCCGTCGGCGATGTTGTGCTACGCGAGATCGGAGAGCGGGTACACAGTGTCGTGCGTGCGGGAGATACCATAGGGCGCTACGGTGGAGAGGAATTCCTGGTCCTGCTCCCGGAAACGGAGGCCGAGGAGGCCAGCATCCTTGCCGAACGCATACGTGCGGCCATGGTCTCGTTCCCGCTAGGTATGGCGCACGTGGATGGAGGCATCAACGTGACCATCAGTGTCGGCCTGGCGAGCTACCCGCTTGATGGGCAGAAGGCTGGCGAGATCCTTGAAAAGGCGGATCAGGCCATGTATTGGGCCAAGCGCCTGGGGCGCAATCAGGTCCGCAAGGCAACTGAGGTACACCACTTGAACCGCGACCCTGGTCTTATCTCCACCATAGATGCGCTAGACCGCCGTGCGGACGTGCCGGTGGATGGGCGAAGCGGGGAAGAGGAACGTACGACGAGCCATCTAGAAATTGTCTATTCTCTGATGTGGCTGCTCGATCTGCGGGATCACGGCATCTTCACCCATTCCCACCAGGTGAGTGATCTCTCAAGCGCAATTGCGCGAGAGCTGGGGCTGGATGAGCGAACATGTAGCGCGGTAGCGACAGCCGGGCTCCTCCACGATATCGGCAAAATAGCCGTTCCTGATGCGCTCTTACAGAAGTCGGGTCATCTCACGGCGAGCGAATGGGAGTCAATCAAACAACATCCCGTTTTGGGGGCCCAGATCCTGGAGGTGAGTCCTTCTGTGCAACACTTGATGCCCGCCATTCGCCACCATCACGAGCACTGGGATGGCAGTGGCTATCCAGACCGGTTAGACGGTGAGAAGATTCCTCTGGAAGCCCGGATTATCGGTGTCGCTGAGGCCTACGAGGCCATGCTCGCCAACCGTCCCTACCAGGCCGCCCGTTCACCTATGGCGGCCCTTTTGGAAATTGAGCGCTGTGCCGGGTTCCAGTTCGATCCGGCGGTCGTACAGGCCCTCTCATCACTGCTCACTCGACAGCGAGAAGAGGCGGAAACCCGCGAAATGAGCAGTACACTCACATAAGCATATATACCAGGAGCGATGAAGGACATTATAGACCTACAGCGGAGTGCCAAAAGATTGAACTTTCATGGAGCTGAGGTCTGGTCATACACCATCAGACGGCTTTGGGGGGGGACTGTGAATGTTCAGATTCGCAGGCGCGTTGGCGCAGCAGCGGCTCGCGAATCGCCGTTACGTCCAGCGTGCTCGCGCCGAGAAACTTCACGAATCGCGCAAACCCACACGCCAGGGCCTCCGCAAAGGCCTCATCGAGGCCTTGAGCCTCATCCTCCAACCACAAACCCAGGATGATGAACGTGTTGGTGGTCCGGTCGAGTTTGCTGTCGAAACGGGCGACGAGCCGGTCGCCCCAGAGAATTGGCAACGTGTAGTAACCGAATTTGCGTTGGTGCTCAGGCTTGTAGACCTCCCACACGTAGTCGAAGCCGAACAACACTTTGGCTCGCCCGCGCGCGCAGACGTGATCAAGCGGTGCGAGGAAGAGGACCTCTTGAGTCGTGCTCGTCTCCAACGGCGTCCAGGCCTTCGGCACGCGCCCCGCGCTCACATCGTGCAGCACCGCGGCGTCGCTTCCTAGCGCGTAGTGCAGCGCCTTCCAGCCCTCAACCTGCACCTCGATGAGGTCGCCGTCGGCCAGCATCGCCCCGAGCAGCTTCTTCGCTGCACGATCCGACTCGCCATACCCGCGAAACGACTCGGCCACACGGCTCGGCCGCGACAGGCCGGAGAAGCTGACATCCTTCTTGATCAAGAAGCGGTCAGCCTCGGCCTCGTCGCTTTCGCCAATGAGATGCGCAGGCGCGACCGTTTCCGTGAGGGCGTACACGCGCTCGAAGTTCTTGCGGTGGTGCGTCATCACTTCGCCGGTGCGCCACAGATAATACAAGGCCAGCGCGCTGTCCTTGCGGCCGCGATAACTCTGTGTTCGTGTTCGCGTCGCCATCGCGAAGTCGCGGTTGGTCACGGTGCCGCGCTCGTGCAAAACGGCCCGCATTTCGACGATGGCAGCGGCGTGTTCGTGCGCCATGCGGCGAATGCGCGAGTCGCCATAGTCGCCATCGCGCTCGCGGCGCATGACCACGCGCCAGTGTGGCAGCTCGTCCATCGGCCGGACGGCCAGCCAGCCACCCCAGTCAAAGAACGTGCGCTGCTGATAGGCCAGGTCTTCCCACATGCCAGGCGTGTAATCGAGGACGCGGCTGTGCAGCATAATGTCCTGGCTGCGAGCGATGATGTGCAGCGGGTCGAGTTGCAGGTACTCCATCGCGCGCATGGCCTGCTCGGTGCCCTCGATGCCTCGCCAGCGCCGTCCGGGCCACACGCCCTGCTTGCCGAGGATGAAGCGACGGGCGGTATCGGTGTTGATGGTGAGCATGATGACCTCCTGGAGAGCCTGGCAACCAGACCTGTCTGAAATGCTGTGGAACCTCGTCCCATGCAGCCTTCTTTCACCTGGGTAGCGTTCTGTTGCCACTGAATCGGGTGTCTCAGACCAGACGAGAAGCGGCTCAATATGGCTTTTTGTACTACTATAAGCACAAGAGTGGAATTATTATATCACCTGGTTGATTAAGCGTGCCAATTCGCTGGGGTTTTCAGGATCAAAGACATAGGTGTTCGTGAAAGGTGGTTCCATCAATATATGCCCTCCCTGCAAATGAAAATAGTTGCTGACGACCCCTCAGTTCTTGTATTATATTTCGCTCTTATGCAGAAAACAACTCGCCTGATGGGTATGCTCGATTCGCATGACGAATTAGCTACACATCAAGTGGCGGAGCCTTTTACCTGATGCTGGCAGAACTATTTTCCTTTCCATGCGCGTGGTCTTGAAAAGGATTTCGTAGCAGAAGGACAAATAGACTGTGAAAGCCTTTTCTAAACACTGGTTTATTTAAGAGGATAGGGTCCGATCTACAGCTTTGTCAAAGTGGGCAAAGCTCACAAAAAAAGGCATAATCCTGGTAAAAACACTAGAAATGTCGCACCGATTTACCTTGACAAGCACGCAATACATCATTTATACTTTAGCTGAAAGCCATTGCATCTTTGATGCACCGGATGAGGAAATCATGAAAAGTTTTTCATATTATGGTGAATAGTAGATTGTATCTTGAAAAGATATGAAAATATATGAAAAGGTTTTCCACTATTCACCATCCATTTTTCACGACGCTCATTCGCGGCTTTGAGGATGTTGGCCAGGGGAACTCGTCCAGCACCTGGCCAATTTTCAAGAGAAGGGAGGTACACGCGGTGTAAATACGGCATACGTATGATAAACATGCCATTGTGCTATCTCCATTGTTGAAGATCAAACGGCTTGCCCTTCTAAAGAAAGGATGCTTTATGTTGACACAACGCCGTCTCTCCCTCTTCTCACGCTTGCTCTGTCTGGCCCTCAGCCTCTTCATGGGCTGCTTGTTCGCCTCCATGCATACTCCCACCGCGCGCGCTGCTGCAACCGAGCCATACGGGCTAAGCGCCCTTACCTCGCTTGATCGCCTGCCCTATCTTAAGCTTGACACCATGGCTGGAGGACAGTCCAGCTTTGACCGTAGTGGTGGCAATGGCGACTCTGGTAACTTCCTCTACACCGATAGCAATGGCGATAACGTCATGCTCGATCTCAAAGGGCCGGGCACTGTGTATCGCCTGTGGGTCACTGGCTTTGCCAGCAACGCTACCATCAAGGTCTATTTTGATGGCTCCACAACTCCCCAGATCAATATGCTGCTGAGCCATCTCTTCGATGGCAGCACACCGCCTTTCCTGCCGCCTCTTGTCGCGACCAACGCTGCATCCAGCGGCGGCTTCGTCTCGTATGTGCCCTTGCCCTTCCACAGCTCAATCAAGGTCACTACAAATGGTAGCTTCTATTACAATATCGGCTACCATATGTACAGCCCGGATACCAACATCACCACCTGGAGCAGTTCGCAAGATCCCAGCGCCGCCCAGGCAGAGTGGAATCAGGCCTACCTCGGTCGCGATCCAAAGTCTACCTCCGGCAATACGGTCACAGCGGGAACGGTGAACCTTGCGAGTGGAGCAACGCAGCCTGTGCTGGACATTGCCGGTCCCCAGCAGATCCAATCCATCAAACTCCATATCCCCGACGTGGTCGCGTCGCCTCCATCGGCTCCTTATACCGACAATGGGCGTGCGCACAAAGGCACGAGCCAGTTTACGATGGCGCTCAATCCTGCCAACCAGGGCGTTAACCTCACGCGGCGTCTTGACTACGGCATTGGGAACCAGAAAGCCACGGTCTCCGTTAATGGCCAGCAGGTCGGGACCTGGTTTACCAGCGGCTCGGATACCACCAATCGCTGGCGTGACAACACTTTTTCCATTCCCTCGTCATTTACAGCCAATCAGAGTTCGATTACGATCACTATCACCTTTGTCTCCTCGGATGTGGACTGGAATGAGTTCTATTACTGGGCCTATTCCATCGTGGGTGGCAATAACACGCTGACCGACTCGCTCGACGTGGGCAATACGACCTCGGAGTCGGCGCATCATTATACGATCACGGCCCAGACCTGGAGCGGCTCACCGACCTTTACCTATCCTCCAACGGCCAATCCGACCGATAGCGGCCGCGCTCATAAGGGCACAAGCCAGTTTAGCATGGCGCTCAATCCTGCCAACCAGGGCGTTTATCTCATGCGACGCCTTGATTACGGCATTGGGAACCAGAAAGCCACAGTCTCCGTCAATAGCCAGCAGGTCGGGACCTGGTTCACCAGCGGCTCGGATACCACCAATCGCTGGCGCGACAGTACTTTCTTCATCCCCAAAGCATTGACCGCCAATCAGACTTCGATTACGATCACCATCACTTTTGTCTCCGCGGATGTGGACTGGAATGAGTTCACGTACCAGGCCTATTCTGTGCTAGGCAATGGCAGGGTGCTCACTGACGTGCTCAATGTTGGCAATTCCGCGTCGGAAACGCAGCATCATTATGCGATCAGCAACCAGACCTGGAGTGGAACGCGCACCTTCAGCTATCCCACGCCTGACAGTGCCACCACTGACATCCTCAACAACACCTGGCTGAAAATCTCGTGGGATAACGAGACCACGCCAAGTGTGAACGCGCCCATCGGCTCGCTTTTTGGCCTCGGCCAGTTCGGCAGTTCCGCCACGCGGGCGCTCATGATGGGGCTGGATGAGACCAATACGCTCTATCTCTACTTCCCGATGCCTTTCGCGAGCCACGCGCATATTGAACTGAGCAATCAGCGTTCCTCGGCAACCAATGGCATCAACTATGAGATCCAGTACAAGCCCTTTACTGACTCGTTCCAGAACGTGGGCTACTTCAAGACGCAGTTCAATGTCCAGCAGCCCACGACCAATGGCAACGATATGCTGATCCTGGATGCCCCGGGTGCGGGTCAGTTCCTAGGCCTGGTGCAGTCGATAGATGGTCCAACCTCGCGTGGTTATCTGGAGGGCGATGAGCGCATCTACACTGATGGCAGCAACAGTCCCTCCTTCCAGGGCACCGGCACCGAAGATTTCTACAACGGGGGTTGGTACTTCCAAAATGGTCCCTATAGCAATCAGATGTCGGGCAATACAGTCCATATTGCCACGGGTAGCGACGATAAGACGGCTATGTACCGGCTCTTTTTGCAAGATGCTGTGCCGTTCCATACGCACATTCATGTCTCAATCGAGCATGGACCAACCGATAGCGCCGGCATCAACGAGAACGCCTGGGCCCTGGCCTACTACTACCTGCAACCGGCGCGAGCAACCCTGACCGATACCCTCGATGTGGGCAACACGACTTCCGAGTCGGCACACCATTACACGATCAGCAACCAGACCTGGAGTGGCTCGCAGACGTTCCACTTCGAGGGCATTAACAACTCGGTTGCTGTGACGGATGATGGTCGAGCTCACAAAGGCACGAGCCAGTTTACGATGGCCATCAATTCCAGCAACCGGGGGGTCATCTTGCGCCGTCGCTTTGACCAGGGCATTCTCAATCAGCAGGCCCAGGTCCTCGTAAATGGCAGCCTGGTGGGCACCTGGTACATGGCCGGAGGTAACAGTACGCTCAACTGGCGCGAGCAGGATTTCCTGATCCCCGCCTCTTTCACGAGTGGCAAGAGTTCCATCACGATCACCATTCAATTTGTGTCTTCGAACCTGGATTGGAACGAGTTCCACTACTGGGTGTATAGCGAATCGTAGGAGCAGTCCTGACTGTGCGCAGCTTCGTGCGCCTTGAAGGGTCTGTCATGCGCCGTTGCCGGATGTGCGAGCAACGGCGCATGACAGACCCTATACTATCTATAGATTGACGGCGCATGCATATTTCCGTAGAATGAAGTCATCATGACCCGGTGTATGTGAGAAGGAAGTAAGGGAAGGAACATACTATGTCAATCGATCCACAACGGCGGCCGCTCTGGCAGAGCAGGCCTATGTCTGTTGAGGAGTATCTCCGGCTTGATCGAAGTGCAGCAGATGCGAAGTACGAATACCTGGACGGCGTGGCGCGGCTTCTGGCAGGGGGATCGGCGGAGCATGACCGCATAGCCTATAACACGCGTGTCGTGCTCAACCAGCATTTTCTCTCAGGGCCATGCACCGTTTTTGGCTCGGAGGTCCAGGTCTTCATTGGCATCAAACCAGATGGCCGGGAATCCTATTTTTACCCCGATGTCACGGTCTCCTGTGATGTAGCAGACCGGCGACGCGGTATCAAGCTCATCCAGTCCCCTCGCATCGTAGTCGAAGTGCTTTCTCCTGGCACGGAATCCATTGATAGAGGGAAGAAGCTAGTACATTGCGGCTGAAATAGCATGGTAGTAAAATAGGAAGGAGAATCTGGAAAGAAAGAGGAGGCAATCAATGAGAGGTCCGAAGGCAGCCTTACTGAGTTTGAGCAAAGAGGAACGAGAAGAA
>JALYTT010000331.1 GCA_030854145.1 Chloroflexota bacterium
GACACCACCAGGACGGCGAGGCAAGCCACGCGCTACGGAGACGCGAGGCGGCTTCCTTTTCGGCTTCCGTTCACGCCTATGAGGCAAGTCACGCCCTACAGACACTCCTACATGGCTGCGGCAAGCCGAATCCCTACGTGACAAGTTAGACGCTATCCTTAAGAAAAAGTCACACCCGGTGATGCTGTTTCTTTCTCTCAAGTTGGATGGTGGTCATCGTTTGTCTCCCTCATGAAATTCTTCCGCTTGCTCTGACCGCACTCTCACTGTATAGTCCGATTTGTATCATTATGTATCATCATCTATAGAAACGTGGCCTATCCCTTCGGGTGACTTTTCTTCCGACGTGCCGTCTAAGAGGGAAGTGGGGTACAGGTGCGTTAGTGTGCTGGCTTATATCAAATCCTGATGATCACTGTACATTTAATCTTGCTGAAAAGCCAACTCGCTGCCACGCGAAAGTACATTGATTAACCGGATTTGATATTACACCCATTTTAGCTGGAGAAAGTGAATGGAACGGACTCACTCAACTTTTGCGCTCTTTATCGAGCAGGAGGTCACAACCCTTGCTCAGCGGCGATATATTCCGAATATTGATGATGGTCGACTCGAATTGACTGTAAAACATTCCTGGAAACGTCTTCCGCTGAGCTTCGCCGAGACCCCTGGGCAACTGTGCGGCCTGGCCCTGCGGATTGGCTATACCGGCAAGCAGGAGGCAGACCTGGCAATCTATCGCTTGAAACCAAGGGGAACAGGCGGGTATACGATTACCCTGCCATTGCTCTATATCTTGCAGGATGGAGTTTTTGTCCCCTATGGGTCATAAAGGTGGACTATTTCTATGCTTCTGTCTCTTCGGGGATCTGGTAGAGCTGCTCCAGGCTCTGGCCCTTCGCGCGCTGGATACGTTCGACGCGCTTGCTGAACTGCATGGTCGAGAAGTCGAGGTAGTCCTCGATCTTCAGGCCAAAGGGTACCTCTTCATCCTCAGGATTCATGGCGAAGAGTTCGCTGATCATGCCATGCGCATACACGAGCAGTTCATTCATGTATCCTTCGATGACATCCCACAGGCTGTTGTCCTGGGCCACCAGGCGCGAGAGCAGGTAGACGCCGTAGGCAAGATGGCGCGACTCGTCGCGTTTAAGATAGCCGATGCCCTTCTTCAGGCCCGGCATAATGTTGTTGCGCTCAAGCATATTGAAGTAGGCATGGTAGCCGGTCTCGGCCAGGACACCCTCCACGATCATGTTATAGACGGTGGATGCGCGCGCCAGGGCCACCGGAGATTGGTCGCTCAGCAGGGTATGCATGGTGCGTGGGAGTTCCTCGTAGAATATTTTGCGGTAGCTGGGGGTGTGATGGTGGTGCAGGTCGCCGTGCTCGTTGGCTACCTCGTCCAGGTAGCGGCGAAAGAATTCTGTATGCTTGGCCTCTTCCCAGAGAAATGTGGTGAGGAACATCTCTTCTTCGATGCGGTTCTCCTGTGCGATGACCATGATCAGGGGCAGCAGGTCGAGCGTCACGCTCTCTTCGCCGGCCTGGAAGAGCGCGGTTAAGTTCAGCAGAGATTCCTTTTGCCTGTCAGTGCATTGCTGCCAGTCGAGGATATCCTGGGTGAAGTCGATGTCGCGCGGGTCCCAGATGCCCAGCTTCTTCGCCTTGTGGTACAGGCGCATGGGGAGGATGTCGTGACGCAATCCCTGGGTCCCGGTCGTCGTGAAGCCAGCGTGAGTCGCCAGTGTCATCGTGGTATGCCCTTTCTTCATGGTTGCATAGTAGGGTAGGAACCGGCGCTGCCTGGCCGGGCCTGCCTGCCACAAGGCAGAGTGCTCCAGGTAAACGATTGTAGCGTGCGTGTCAATGGCTGTTGTGCCGCCCAGCAATTCTTGTGTATATGATAGCAGGCTTTTTTAGCGAGTGTCAACGCCTTCTGTTTGCACGAGTAGGGCCATCCGCGTAGAGAGTACCATTTTCCTCTATTTTTTGCTATACTTAGCGAGAATAGATCATGTTCATTTATAGAACGTGCCTTGAACAACTGTAGCGCTATAACAGGTGAGATACGTGCATGTATGTACAGCAATCAAGGAGGATCTGATATGACGTACGCCGTGGATAGCCCATCCTCAAAGCGCTTTTACAGGCCAAACGTAGGGACTGTTCTTGTAGCCATGCTTTTTCTGTGTGCCATCGCTTTAGCCGCCTGCGGAAGTGGTCCCACCTCCAGCAACACGACTATAAAGGGAGGCAGTATTTCGGTGGGGCTGGTCTCAGAGCCGCAAACGCTGGACCCGCTGAAGTCGGTCACGCTCTATGACACCG
Source organism: Chloroflexota bacterium (assembly GCA_030854145.1). The sequence continues at coordinate 2,332 of JALYTT010000331.1, forward strand.
ATGTCATGGCGAATATGTACGACTCTCTTTTCCAGTACGATGCACAAAATGTGATTCATCCTTTACTGGTCTCATCGTACTCCTATGCCTCGCCGACGGTCCTCAATCTGACACTGCATACAGGCATCACCTTCCAGGATGGCACGCCCTTCAATGCTGATGCCGTCCTCTTCAACCTCAATCGTTTTATCAATAACAAAGCATCGCCCCGTTATTCAGATGTGGTCAGCATTACTTCTGTGCAGAAGGTCGGCGCTGACCAGGTCCAGATCATCCTCAAGCAAGCGTATGCGCCGCTGCTGGATAAATTGACTGGTCAGGTTGGGATGATGCTTTCACCGGCGGTTGTGAAGAAGTTGGGCACGAAGCTGGGGAATGCGCCCATCAATGCTGGCAGCGGAGCCTTTACCTTTGTTGAATGGGTCAAAGGCGATCATGTGTTGCTCAAGGCAAATCCTCACTACTGGCAGAAGGACGCCGCCGGGAACGCGCTGCCGTACCTGCAATCTGTGCGCTTCCGCGCCATCACCAATACATCGGTCATGTACAGCAACTTGCAAACCAACTCCATCCAGATTGCCTCGACGCTTGGACCGAGCGATGTCGCGCAGGCAAAGGTCAATCCGAGCCTGAACTACAGGCAGGTGCCGGGACCCGGCTTTGAGAGCTTGCAGATTAATGTGTCGGCGTCCCCCTTCAATAACGTGCATGTCCGTAGAGCGCTGGCCTGGGGCGTTGATCGGAAGGAGATTGTGAGTGTGGCTTTGAAAGACACGGCGGTGGTCTCGCAAGGCCCACTTTCGCCGGCGTCCTGGGCCTTCGATAAAAACTTCGCGGGCTTTAGCTACGATCCAGCTAAAGCCAAAGCGGAACTGGCCCAGGCAGGTATGCCCGACGGTTTCAGCTTTACGCTCAAGATTCCTGGCACGAGTACGACGTTGTTACAGGTTGCGCAGCTTGTTCAAGCCGAACTGAAAGCCGCGAATATCACTGTCACGATCAGTCAGGAGACCTTCAATGCCCTGGTGACGGATTTCCAGACCTTCAACTACCAGGTGCTCATCATCGGCTGGACCGGAGGGGTGGACCCTGATAGCACGATGTACTCGATGTTCACGAGTACCGGAGGCTTCAATTACACGAAGTACGCCAATGCGCAGTTGGACAGTTTCCTGAACCAGGGGCGCACAACTGTTGACCAGGCGCAACGCATTCCGCTCTACCGGCAGGCGCAGACCGTGCTTGTGCAGGATGCATCGCGCATCTTCCTCTATCACCCCGATGTCTACCAGGCGACCACGAAGAGCGTGAAAAATTATCCCTTGCTCGCGTCTGGCGTCATCCAGCTTACCAACGTGTCCCTGACTTCCTGATGTACTGAGGTTGGCATCTTCGAGGCTGGTATCAGGGGTGTACTGTTGGTAAGAACAGGAAGTGTTCTCACCAATGGTACATCCCTACCTCAAGGCGTAAACATCTTGAGCGTTGAAGCATGATCGGCTGTCTTGAGCATAGTGTCGACATCAATACATAGCATTCGCAGCTACCTTCATGTCATACTCCTAAGTGTATCACACATCGTGATTGTCGCAGTTTCAGTGAGAAAGAGGAAATTTTCTATGGTATCGCATTCAGCGAAGGCACTTCCCGGCGGAACGTTCACCATGGCCGAGGATTTGATGGTCACTCGCATGGGGTACGGCGCGATGCGGTTGGCTGGCTCGTACGTGTTCGGCCCCCCCGCCGACCACGACGCTGCCGTGGCCGTACTGCGTGAGGTAGTGGCGCTGGGTATCACGCATATCGACACCAGCGACTTCTATGGCCCATACATTACCAACCAGATTATCAAAGAGGCCTTGCACCCCTACCCCGACTCGTTGCACATCGTCACCAAGGTTGGAGCGTTGCGAGACGCCGAGGGCGGCTGGCCCATGGCGCTCGCCCCCGAGCAGTTGCGCCAGGCCGTCTTCGACAATCTAGACCACCTCGGACTCGACGCACTCGATGTCGTCAACCTGCGCGTCGGGGGGTTCGGCAGCCCCACTCCTGGCTCGATCGCCGAACCGTTCACGGTGCTCACGCAATTGCAGCAGGAGGGACTGATCAAACATCTCGGTATCAGCACCGTGACCGCCGAGCAGATCGCCGAGGCACAGTCCATTGCGCCGATTGTGTGCGTACAGAACTTCTACAACCTCGCCCACCGGGTCGACGACGATCTGATCGACTCCCTCGCCGCACAGGGCATCGCCTACGTGCCCTACTTTCCGCTCGGTGGCTTCTCCCCTCTTCAATCGGACACATTGAGATCAGTCGCCACTCGTCTCAACGCCACACCGGTGGCCGTCGCGCTGGCGTGGCTGCTCCAGCGCTCACCGAACATTCTGCTGATCCCAGGGACCTCATCCGTCGCGCATCTGCGCGACAACGTCATCGGTGCTGCGCTGACCCTTTCCGAGGACGACCTGACCGAGCTGAACGGCGTTGCCTCATGAGCACGACCACCGCGCACCCTGCAATCGGGCTCAACCGAAGTAAAACAATGCTCATCTTGACTGGTGCGTCAAGGCAGTGAAGAAATATGCCACATAGCCTTGACAGCCGCCTGCTTGCTTGTTATACTCTAGCTAGAGGGTCAGATCTCCCTGGCCTTCCAGATCCCTCTTTCGGCGTTTGTTTCTCTGCTTTTCCTTACGTGATCCCTTGTTCTTTCTTCTCATAATTCCCGCATCGTGCCGTACTCATCCCCAACACCACAAGAAAGGCTCCCCCTCATGGTTCGCACGCTTGATAGCGCCCTCACTACCGCGCTCAACCGGCTCACTCGTGTTCCCGCCCTGACGCTTACTATCGAGGATCACGTCATCCACTATGCCCCTTACCAGAATCCAGGCAGCGCCGATGCCTGGAACGATGCCTGCATTGCTGCTGATAACAGCATCATTCGCGTCCAGGTGACGCACGGCGGCTCCTTTACCAGCGCCTTGCAGGTCCAGCGCATCAGCGATCCCTCGCAGGCAACGCAGTGGGCTACCGGGGCCTGGAGCACGTTGTCCGGGTCTAATGGGCTGATGTTTCGCGATGGTGGCTGCACCGTCTCAAATTCGGGCGGCACGTTGCGAGCCTTCGCGCAGCGGGGAACGGGCGGCAACGATCTCTGGGCCTGGACATCGACCAACAACGGTGTGAGCTGGAGCGGGCCGGTCAGCGTGCTGGCGGCGCCCGGTGGCGCGCTGCTGAAGGGGATTGGGAGCGCCGGGAACAACGATGTCTTCTTCCTGTATGATGTGCTCGGCGGTGAGGCCATGGGTTGCTCATTTTACGCGCTGGGAGCCTGGTCGGCGCTGACTACCTGGACGCTACCGCCGCTTGCCTATGGAGCTGGCCTGGCGCCCACGTTTGTTGCCTCGCTCTATACGATTGTGTACTCTGATGGCTATAGCCTGGCCACCTGTACCTTCAATCCCAGCGGCGGTGCCTGGAGCAGTGGTACAGCCGTGGCGCCCGCGACGAGTGCCGCGATTGGCCGGCTGGCTCCGCGCCTCTCTTTCGCGGACGGCATCTATACGCTGACCTGTATCGAGGCCGATTCAGGCCTCTTAACCGGCTCCGTCTACAGCTATCCCCGCCTGAGACAGTCCGCGGACCTCGTTCACTGGTCGAATGGCTTCATTGTGCCTGATATTGCCTGTAGCTATGGGACCGTGGCCTTCAAACTGACTACCCCCAATAGCGGCAGCGCCGGCTCGCGCTACTACCTGACCTCGCTGCCCAGCGTGTACAGCGCCCCCGCTTTCCAGTCTACCAATGCCGCTCAGTACCTTGATGTCTCCGCCTCGTTGCTCTCCTACCAGCGTTACGAGCAGCCCGGCAGGCCTGCGCGCCTGGAGGTGTTGCTGGATAATGCGCACGGGGTCTACAATGGACTGGTGACCTCTGGAAGCCTATATCAACCAATCGGTCTGAATGCCTCGCTGGTGTTGAGCGAGGGCTACAAGACCGGCTCACCCCCGCTGACTGCCGACGTGGTGAAGGTTGGCGTTTACTCCATCGGGCAGATTCACTTTGTGCGCTCCCCGCAGGAGAACCGCCTGCTGCTGGTGGGCTTTGACCTATCACGCCTTCTGGATCTACCCGCGCGCTATCAAAATACCTATACCAATCAGACCCTCGGCTACCTGGTCACCGAGGTGAGCGCGCGCGCCGGACTCTTCGCGCTCTCGCTGCCCACGACCTCTCAGATGACTCAGGTGGTGCCGACCTTCGTGCTGCACGCGGGCCGCACCTGCCGCCAGGCACTCGACGAACTGTGCTCCACGTATGGTCTGGTGTACTTTCTCGATCAGAATGAAGTGTTGCAGTTCCGCGAACTCTCCAGCAGTGACCCCTCAATCTGGAGTTACCAGCCTGAGATTGAACTGGTCAGCTTCGGCAGCAACGATCTGCGTGCCAATCATGTCATCGTCAGCGGCAAACCGCCCTCTGGCGGCTCGCCGCAGGCACTGACCACGGCTGAAGTCTATGATAGTACACACCTGCACCAGGTGGGCGTCGAGCGTATCCTGCACCATGTCGATCCCAAACTTGTGAACACCACGCAATGCGCACAGAAAGCCAGCTTTTTGTTGTCCCAGGAGACGCGCGCGCAGACGACCTACACCGTTATGCTGCCACTTAACCCGGTGCTGCAACTCTTCGATGCCATTACCCTGACCGATAGCCTGGCGCCCAGCGGAAGCGGCCAGAGTGCGTCGTGTCGTATCCAGCGCCTGCATGCCATATATGATGCGCAACAGGGCGCCTATGAGCTACAACTGACCCTTGAGGGTCTATGAGTGCTAATCACGCCTTCCCAGCTTTGCGACGACGCGCGGCTGCCGCCTTCTGGCGCCGCTCGCGCCGGCGTTGCGCTCCCTCTCTGCGTTGCTGCTCGGTCAGGCCCTCTTCATCCGTGAGATCGTCAGCGCTCCCCATGTTCGTACTTGCCCCGTTTACCCTTTCCAGCGTCCCGGCCCTGCTAGCGGCCGACGCGCGAAGCTGGCGAGAGTTCTTAAACGCTTGCCGGATCACAAGACCCGCAATCACGGCCGCCGATAGCAGGATCAGCAGGTAGAGCGGAAAAACAATGTTGTTCAGGCTCTTAGGAAGCACCCCGGTTCTGATGCTTGAACTCAAAAGAAAGACCAGCGCCAGTAGAATATACTCGATCCCGGTGAGTATACTGACCTGCTTGTACCAGGCAGTGTTCAGCCCATTTGCCCGTACCGCCGCCATGCGTTTGCGCCCTTGATACAGGTTGTACACTCCTAAAAGGCCAATGACGACACTGAAAATAACCAGAAAACGTGGATCATTCATGGAAAAAAACCGGTCCTTCCGCCACAAAGCGCATGTGCTGCTGTCCTGACCTGCACTCTCTGGCCAGGACATGATCGAATGAAACAGGTGCGACTCCGACTGCCCCCATGTAACTCACAATAGATGATGTGCCTCTCCCACGAGCCATCCTGTACGTATAATTCTACAGGCGCTGTCAATTGTCGTGAATCGTAAGGACGCGATTCATCTGGAAGAGACGCCGGTTGCCCGTAGCGCGTGGCTTGCCTCGCCGTTCTGGAAGTTACAGGGATGGCGAGGCAAGCCACATAGGTGTGAACGTAAGCCAAAAAAAGCGCTTGCAGGGCGAATCCGTAGGG
>JALYTT010000332.1 GCA_030854145.1 Chloroflexota bacterium
GCCCGCAGGGCGTGTGCGCTGACTGGCGAGGCAAGCCACGCCCTACGAATGAAGCTGCGCCGTCCACGATTACGAAATAGCCGGCACTACTGCTGTCGCTCTACTGCTGCGCTCGGCGCGCTCTTTGATACCGCGCAGCATCTTACGCGTCATCAGAAAATCTCCCGGCTCAAAGAGCAAGTAGTAGATAATCTCCCGCAGGTGAGGCTTGAAGTCTACTCGCTGGCGCACAAACAGGCGTGTGTGCTCCGCATCAAGAGGCAACAGCACACAGGCAGTGCTCATATCCGCGCCGGTCCCCGTCTCTGAAGCGGTATGCAGCGCCATGACCAGAGATTGGTCAGGCTTGACCTCTGTAACGGTGAAACCACCGCCGGGGCCGGTCGGGATGATATCCCCCACCTTGATGTTTTGTAGTTCTGCGATGATGTACGTGGCGCTGGGCATGCCGCCATTGTCGAGGCGATCATACGTGTACCAGCCGCCGCGCCTGTACCCCATCTGTACTAGCCAGGGCCAGATCATGGCCGGCGGCGCCTCAATAGTAATCGCGCGCGTGGTTTCGAGCCGTGGATGATGCACCTGCTCATCACCAGGCATACTCTGGCGCCTCTCCGCGCCGGTCACTCCCCAATGCAGATACCAGCGGCGCACAAGCAATAAATAGACCGGTAATACAAGGACTCCCAGGCTTATCAGCCCCGCACGTAGCACTTTCAACATTGCGGTACTCCATTCCTTGCCAGGCTATCAATACTCTCTCAAGACTGTATTGTAACATGTTTCAAAAGAATGGAGCACGTTTGGCAACCTTTATATCGCCTGTCGCACCGCCGCATCCACCCCATCTACTACACATATATCGTCGGCCCGCAAGTAATAGAGGAATGCTCTCATTGCAGTTCGCAGTGCGTCCAGCATTTCGGCATCGGGGGTGACATCCGGCTCCCACCACCAGCGCGAGATCGTCCAGGTGCCGCGCTCCAGCCGCGAGTCGAGGCGCGCGATAAAGCGGTCACCGTAGAGGACGGGCAGCACGTAGTAGCCCCACTTGCGCGCCTTCTCGGGCTTGTAGACCTCCCACAGGTAATCGCAGTCGAAGAGTTGCAGGACGCCTTTACGGTCCCACATAAAGCTATCGAGCGGGGCCAGGAAAATGACGCGCGGCGCTGGCAGCGGCTCGTCGAGTAGCTTGAGCGTATCGCTGAGCGTGTAATAGGGCCACTTCTTCTCGCCTATCTGCACAGCCGTCAGCACACCCGCTTCGACGAGTTGAGCAATCGCCAGCCTGCGCTGCTTAGCATCTCCGCAACTGCTCCAGATGCAGGCCTCGGCACTGGCGCGCAGCAGACCCGTAGCCCGGTAGCGCTGCGTCATGATCCAGCGATAATAGGCGGCCTCGTCCACCAACGGCGCCGCGCTGAAGTGTTCGGCGGGAATGACGCGCTCCGGCCGGTCATAATAGTGGCGCCCGTTCTTGCGATGATGCGTGACCAGCAGCCCACACGCCCATAACGAGCGTAAAATCCGTTTGGCAACAGTGGAACCAGCCCACGAATGCCCGCTACCAGCATACGCCTGTTTCTCGAACTCAAGCGATGAGAGCGGCCCGCGCGCGTCAATGGCCGCCAGGATCTCCGCTACACTCCCAGCCCCGTTCTCCAGAATCTCGCGATCATGGTACGGACGATGCTTCTCGCGAGTCAACGCGCGCAGGGGCCAGTCAGCGACCGAAACGAGGCAGGCTTGCTTATCCCAGGCGTCGTAGGCCAGCCGATCGCTATATGCCAGTTGCTGCCAATCATCAACCTGGTACCCTGGCACGCGCGCCTGCAAGACCAGATCGGGATTGCGCCCCACCGGGTTCAGCGGGTCATACTGAATCGTCCTCAGCCGCTCAAGCACCCCCAACATAGCGGTCTGCGTGAAATGATAGCGCACAAGCAAATGCCGCGCCTGCTCACGCGAGATAGATATCATCATAATGCCTCACTGATAAAAGTCTCATTCAACGCAACCTATTTCGTGTACGAGTGTCGCTTCGGCTCCCCTTGCCCACCAATGATGAGCTGCTCCAATCCTGCATAGCCGGTCTGCACCTTCTTGAGCAATGTGGGCTTATCCATACGCTCCACCGCCATTACAGTTTCCTTTCATGTGTGCTACCTTTCCTCCGAGCTTACCACAGAAGCAGGTCATAATACGCCCTGTTTCACCCATTTTTCATTAGTAAGTCTGTCCCACCCTGCACACACATTCTATGTTACCTATTTTAATAAGGTGCGTTCTAATAATTAAGAGATTATATTTAGATATTATCTCTACTAGTTGACAATAAATAAAATATTATTCTCGTAACGAGGAAATATTTTGTAGGGGAAAGTGAAGGGCATGATGAGACAACAACCACCGGAGTATGGCCAACCATACGAGCAACCACCATCGCAATATTATGGTCAAACGCCTCAGTCGCAGTACAACCAGCCATGGCATCCACCGCTGTATCAACCACCGCAAAAGAAGCGATCGCGCCTCTGGCTCTGGATAGTTCTGGGGGTGGTTGGCGTTCTGCTTCTTGGCTGCATCGGCATCTCTACCCTGGTAGGGGCGGCCGCTACGAGTACGACTGGCACCATCAGCACTCTATCCACACATACAACTGGTACGCTGAGCACCATACCCACGACGACGCCAGCGCCATCAAGCACGACACCAGATGGCTCTCAGGTCGCGAAGGTCGGCCAGACTATCACCCTGGACGATGTGGCAACGACCTTGATGTCGGTCAAGATGTTGGCCGCCGATGAGTTTGTCAAGCCCAAGCCAGGCAACGAATTTATAGTCGTGCATGTTAAAATTGTGAACAATAGCCCTGATGAGCAAGACTATAATCCCTTTGATTTCCATGCACGCTCAGGCAACGGCAATATTACTGATGAGGAATTTATGCCGCCCTCATCGTATACAAGCAACAACTCGCTCAATAGTGGCAAGCTCTCATCAGGTGGTACGGTTGAAGGCGATATTGTGTTCCAGGTTCCAAAGAATGACCACCAGGCGCAACTTACCTGGCAGCCGAGCTTCTTTGGCAACGCAGGTGACAACAGGTGGAACCTGGGGTTATAGCTGGCACGCCAGGAGACCTTGAACAAAACACCTGACCACACGCCTCAACTTCTCACCCATAATGGTAGCAGAAGTGACAAGGGCAGCATTTCTTCGTCCATAAAAGTGGAGGGGTATGGATAGTACAATTGAGAACATGTACTCCATATCGGGAGAGGAGGTGGTCAGGTGGATGTAGAAGAATATCTCCGAAAACTGCGCGCCGTTCATGATACGGTAGAGGCCTTGCAGGGAGAGGTGACTCTTCAAGAGACAGATGTGGCACTCACATGGGCGAATCTATTGCTCGAACAGACAATTCGGGCTTTGCCGAGCCCAGAGATCGAAATGTGTATGAATAGGATACTCGATATTGCTCAGCAGGTGCTGGGATGCGCGTTTGAGTATCATGAACTGGCTCATCTGTTACTGAAGAAGCGTCAAGAACTGGGTCTTGAAGAATGTCCTACCTTGTTTGCCCTTATGGTCCCGCTGAGACCTTAAGGCAAGAACGCGCAGAAAGATAGCACACAGTATAAACTACATAGATAGTTTGCCGATTTCTCTACCATAAAGATATGGTTCTAAGACCCGCAAGAGATTGCCAACATCAAGCTAGCAATCTCTTGCGGGTCTATTTTCTGCTAATAACGAGTCTGGCGCTATTCAGAAACGTACCGATGCATACTGAAGTAGTTTTCTCAACAATTGACAAACTCACAAATCAGGTTATAATATGTCCTGATTACGAACAAAACTTTTGTGAGAGGGGCGAGTATGTACTTCCCAACGACACGGGTGCTAACGGTCCTGGAACTCTTACAATCGCGCCAGCAGATAAGCGGGCCTGAGCTGGCAGAGCGCCTGGAGGTGAACACGCGTACCGTGCGCCGCTATATCACGATGCTGCAAGATCTGGGCATCCCGGTCGAGGCTGAGCGCGGGCGGCATGGCGCCTATCGCTTGCGGCCTGGCTTCAAACTGCCGCCGCTGATGTTCACAGAGGACGAGGCCCTGGCCCTCACGCTGGGCCTGCTGGTAGCGCGTAAGCTGGACCTGACGGTAGCGGTGCCCGCCGTTGAGGGCGCGCTTGCCAAGATCGAGCGTGTGCTGCCAACCGCCTTGCGCGAACGGGTGCAGGCAGTACAGGAGACGCTGGCCCTTGATTTCCCACACACCGGCAAGACGCCGCCCGCCGAAGTCGTCGTCACCCTGAGCGAGGCCGCACAGCAGGGGAGGCGCGCCTGGCTGCACTACCAGTCATGGTCGGGTGAAGTAACCGAGCGCGCCGTCGATCTCTACGGCCTGGTCTACCGTTCAGGCTTCTGGTACGCCGTCGGCTTCTGCCACCTGCGTGAGGGCATTCGCGTCTTCCGGCTGGACCGCCTGCTGCACGTCGAGAAGCGCCCCCAGGTTTACACCCGCCCCACCGACTTCGATTGTCTGGCCTATGTGGCCCGCTCCATCCCTATGACTCCTGCCCGCTGGCTGGTTGATGTGCTCCTGTTGGAGACAACACTGGAGCAAGCTCAACAGATGGTCCCGCCAGCTATGGCCATCCTCGAACAGACCCCCGACGGCGTAGTCTTCCGCTGCTACGCCAACCACCTGGATTGGGTGGCCTACGTGCTGGCAGGCATCGGTTGCCGGCTGGTTATCCGCGAGCCTTCCGAATTGCGCACCGCCCTGCAGCACCTCGCAGAACACATTGCCCAACTCGTAAATCCGTAGGGGTAGGGCCTAAGGGTTCTCCGCTTCAGGAGGGAGCGCTTTTGCCTGAAAAAAGGAGACGCCACCTGATGCCACGATAATGAGCGCAAGCGCAATGAGGGCGCGGAGACTGGTTGTCTCTCTCAACACGACAAAGCCGACGAGCGCTGCGATAGCTGGCTCCAGGCTCATCAGCACACCGAACACGCCGGCAGGCAGTCGTCTGAGCGCCTCAAGTTCCAGCGAAAAGGGGATGACGGTAGAAAGCACGGCCACGCCGACCCCTATCAGCAACACTTTAGGCGTCAATAACGCCGCACCCCCGCTCGCCACCCCCAGAGGAATAAGCGCGAGGGCCGCGACGAGCATACCCAGCGCCAATCCTGTTCCTCCCTGGAAGGCACGCCCAACGCGCACGTTCAGGAGAATGTATGACGCCCATAAAGCCCCGGCCAGCAGCGCGCAGACCACTCCTAACAGATCAATCTGTGCGTTTCCAAAGGGCGCCAGCAAAACTACTCCAACTGCCGCAAGCGCTGCCCACAAGAAATCGCGTCGCCGGCGCGATGCCGCCACCGCGACTCCCAACGGTCCCACAAATTCTAGCGTGACCGCGATTCCCAGCGGGATGCGGGCGATGGCAGCATAGAAAAGGGCGTTCATTCCGGCAATAGTCAGTCCAAAGAGCAGCACCAGGACGTAGTCGGAGCGACTGTGTTCCTGGCGCTGCAAACGCGGGCGCCAGAGAAGCATGAATATGATAGCCGCAAACGTAACGCGTAAGAACACGGTGCCGCTCGAACCAACCGCCTGAAACAGGCTTTTCGCGAAGGCCGCGCCAAACTGCACCGAGAGCATCGCCAGGATGATCAGGACAGGAGGCGGCACACCTGTCGCCGCACGCTGATACACTGTTTGCCGGGTAGGGCGTTTCCGCACGCGTGTCTGTCTCAATTGCGCAGCCGCCGGCATGTGCCGGGGAGGGTGGCTCAGGCTTTTCCCTTCTTCTCTAGCCATGTCTCTCACGTCCCCCCTTCCACCGGGCGGAGAGGCGTATCTCACTCACGATCATCCCCAGACAGATGCATGCCCCGCCGATCCAGGCCGGAAGGCTGAGACTCTGGCCCACCAGGGTGCCGATCAGTCCCGCCCACACCGGCTCGCAGGCATAGATCAAAGTTGCACGTGTGCTACTGATGAATTGCTGCGCCCAGTTCATGGCTGTTAGACAAAAGGCAAAATCGGCCACCCCCATGAATATAAGGGCACCCCAAATCTGCCAGGAGGGCGGCAACAGCAGCGACTCATGGCTCAAGGGGGCAATAATGAAACTCAGCACTGAGGTCAGGCACAACTGCACGATCACCAGGTTGATGGCATCCGCGTGCGGGACAAATTTGCTGATGCAGACAATGTGCAGCGCGAAGGCAAACGCACAACCGAGCAGGAGCAGCTCACCGAGCCCGAACACCAGGTTAAAATCCTTGTTGATCGAGAGCAGCAACAGACCCAGCGCCGAGAGGACCACCCCTATCATCGCTTCCTTGCTCAGCCTGTTGCGTAAGAAGATGATCGAGAAGACAGGGACCAGCGGGATATACAGCCCGGTAATGAACGCGGCCTTGCTTGTGATGGTGTATTGCAGGCCGACGGTCTGCAGCGCGTAGCCCGCGAACAGCAGGCAGCCCATCACGAGACCGCTACGCAGTTCAACCCGCGTCAGGTGCGCGAGGCGCCTGCGGAAGACGCCGGCCAGGATGAGCGCGCCAATCGCGAAGCAGTACGCCAGGTAGGTGAAGGGTCCAGTGAATTGTATGGTGTATTTGGTAAGCAGGAAAGTGCTGCCCCAGATCATGGTAACAAAGATCAGCACGCCATCGACGCGCAGTTTGCGCCAGAGCAACGACCGTCGCGCTCCCTCCTGGGCTGTGTTCAAAGGCCCATCTTCTCTGCGCTGTTCATGGTCTATCATAGCATCATCGAGTGGAAGCATAAGAAAATAACTCTACCTCTTCAGGGGAAGGCTGTGTACTGGCCCTCGTGTGGATATAAAAAGTGTCAGGAGACAAAAGCTAAGTCGGCTGCCTGGAACTTGTCCAGCCCAGCACCATTCATACACAGTGTACCATATAGTTCCCGGCGCACTCTGCCCGCTCCAGCAAAGTACGCGCTACACGAGGCGTAGATTGAGGAGTTCGGAAGCATGGAAATAGGCCCCACTGGCGAAACTTGACACCTGACAACGGTTGAGGCCGTGTAGTAGATAATAACCACCACCTACGCTTTGGGATAGGTGGAAGTGCATATGAAGAAAGGTGGCAGACACCATGCAGACAGAGGATACGGGACGGGATTGGGGTACTATTCTAAGCCGCGCTATGTTGCGGCGGTACGCGGCGGAGTTCTTAGGAACGTTTGCACTGGTCTTTTTTGGCTGTGGAGCAAGGGCCATGGTAGGTGACACCAACGACTTCGCCGGCATTTTGTTGATACATATCACATTCGGCTTTACTATCGCGGCCATGATCTACGCGCTGACACCGATCTCGGCGGCGTTCTTCAACCCCGCCATCACGTTGGGACTGGCGACCGTGCGGCGCTTCCCCTGGCGCTACACTGTACCCTACTGGATCAGCCAGTTTGCCGGCGCGATCCTGGCCAGCACATTTCACTTTATCCTCTTCCCGGCGAAGGCCGCCGCCGTTCACTACGGCGCGACCATCCCCAAGGTTGACGTTTTCTCAGCGCTCTTGCTTGAGTTCGTGCTGACCTTCTTCCTGATGCTGGTCACGATGGCCATGGCCACAGATCGGCGTGCCAACCGTCCGGCGGCGGGACTGACGGTTGGCTTCACCGTGATCATCTGTGGCCTGTTTGCCAATCACCTGACGGGCGGCAGCATGAACCCGGCCCGCAGCCTGGGTCCGGCGCTCTTCGGAGGACCTGAGGCGCTGGGTAGCCTCTGGATCTACTTCCTGAGCCCAGCCGTAGCAGCGGTGGCGGCGGCCCTGGTCTACGAGCTGATCCGTGGCGGCGAGGAGAAAGCCAAAGAGGCCGCCGACGATTTGCCTGTGCAAGCCAACGGCCTCCAGCAAGCCACGCGCGAAGGCGTAACCGCGCTGAAAAGCGCCAGGTGATCGCGCTGCGTACCTCGATCTGCGTAGTGGCGATGGCGTGCCTCGCCCGCGTCTCTGGCACG
>JALYTT010000333.1 GCA_030854145.1 Chloroflexota bacterium
CATCTCCATGGGTGCCCTTTACCCACCTTTCTCAGTATATCATTTCTTTTGTATCTTCGTAAGCGGTTTGACAAGTTGCCCACTAGCTACTCATCTGGTTAATAACCAAACAAATATTTCCATCAGGCTAAATGAGGGAATGGAGGGAATGGGTGCAGTTCATATTCTTACAAACTCATCAATTCGAATGGTGATGCAAGCTCAGAAACAATGAGTATGCAAAAGCCGTTTCCCCTTGCAAACAGCGAACAATGGCTGAGTTTGTAAGAATATGAACTGCACCCGGAGGGAATGCGGGGGCTTGTATAATTTCTCAAAATGTTTATACTTAAAGTGGGTGTGTGCTTTATCCCCTCGTGCGTCTTGCAGTACCATAGTGCCATATGGAGGCCGCTCATGCACAAGAATGTCCCGCTCTACCGTCGGCTCGCCGTGCCGTTTATCCTCGCCTGCTTACTTCTACTCGCCTTTGCTCCCGAAGTCGGGGCCGCCGCGCACGCTAAGGGGCTGGCATTGGTCGGACCCAAGAGCCGCTATCTCTCGCTGGGGAACTCGCTGGCCTTTGGTTTCCAGCCTGACCTCAGCTTCAATCATGGTTACGCCGATGACTTCTACAATAACCTCAAGAGCCATGGTGTGACCAGTCTGGCAAACATGGGCTGCCCCGGTGAAACCAGCAACACATTTATCAACGGGGGTTGTCCTTATTCACTGTTGCGTAAGTACTTTTATGTCGGTCCCCAGTTGGACGCGGCGCTGGTCTATCTGTACCTTCATCCAGGGCAGGTAAGTCCGGTGACGCTTGATATCGGGGCCAACGATTTCCTGGGGGATATCAACAAAACAACCTGCACAGTCAGCGCGAACTTCAACACGGACCTGCAAAATCTCGATAACAACCTGACTCAGGTTATCTTACCAAAGTTGCATGCTGCGCTCACGATCAACGGTCAGACGACGGGCGACCTGGTCATGATGAACTACTACGACCCGTATCAGAACATCTGCCCAAATACGGTGTCCCTGGTTCAACTCGTCAACCAGCACCTGGCGAACGATGTTCAGGGATATGGGACCATCGTGGATGTCTTCAGCGCCTTTGGAGGTGCGACGACGCCAAACCCCAACATCTGCACCTACACCTGGATATGCAGCATCTTCAAGGATATTCACGCCAAAAACGCGGGCTACAGCGTCATTGCGCAAACCTTTGAAAACGGCACCGGCTATTAATGATCAACCCTCTCTTCATACCATAGTGTGAAAAGAGGCGTGAGCTACAGCAGGGATACATTGAGGATTGGCAATCGCTACTGAAAGAGGAAAAGCACACCTGGCCAGTCCTTGATGTATCCCTCTCGTTGTCCCCGCAACGCATCTTCCCATGTCTCGAAGCCTCTATCTCCAACCCAAAAATGCTATACTTAGCTTACATGGAAGAGCGGAGGGCATATTCTCTTGACGAGCATCAAACTATTGCTGGTAGACGACCACGGTCCCCTACGAAAAGCGCTGCGGGAGGGACTGGAGGCTACGAGAGCCGTGCATGTATTGGGAGAGGCGGCGACGGGGCGCGAGGCCGTAGCATTGGCGCTGGAGCTTGATATGGACGTGATCCTGATGGATGTGCAGTTGCAGGACCCGCAGGCAGGTCGCAAGGCCATCAGCGGTGTAGCGGCGGCCGTGGCCATTCGTCGCGAACGGCCGCGCATGCCAGTGGTCTTCTACTCCATCCAGGATGACGATGAATACTACCGCGAGTTCCGCGCCTCCGGCATCCTCACCCACTACGCCTACGTCCGCAAAAGCAACTACCTGTTTCCCAGCATGCTGGTTCCCTTGCTGCGCGATGCCATCAATGGTCGCAGCCTGGTGGACCCGGAGATCGAGGACCGCGTGCAAGAAGTGCGCAGCCTGGATGAGCAGTCGCCGCGCGCGCTGTTGGAGCCGAACGAGCTACGCGTGGCCGAACTGGTGGCGCAGGGGATGACCAACGAGCAGATCGCCGCGCGCCTCAACCTGCACGATAAGCGCGCCGTCAGTCGCACCAATGGGCGCATCTACGCGGCCTGGGGCCTGAGCGAGAGCGCGGTCGATGATAAGGTAGCGCGCGCACGGGCCACGCTGATCTACACCCTCAACCGCATGTTCATCTGGGACGAGAACGGGGTTGCGCTGGTGCAGGACCGCCGGGGAGCATGGGTTCCCTACTACAAAGAGGAAGAATAACAACGCCTATGTCCCCACTACCCTGGTTTGAGCTGGCACGCCTGCTCCAGACGCTCCTGCTGGCCATCTCTATCTTCAACACCGTGGCGTTTCTCTGGCTGGCCACAACCGTCTGGCTCAACGGCGACCGCCGCGCCAGGATCACACGCTGGGGGGTCGTGGGCCTGGGCCTGGCGGCGCTGTTCTTCTGCCTGCACGCGCTATTGATCTGGCTGCCGCTCTCCAGCCCCTCAACCAGCCTGTTGCTAGAGATCCTCTGGCACCTTATCTGGCTACCCGCCCTGGGTACCCCCTATATCTGGTTTGTGATTGGCCTACACTATGCCTCGTTGATTAACGCCTCCTGGCGCCGGCGCCGGCCGCTCCTGCTGGCAATCAGCGCGGCACTCGCCGCCAGCGTGCTGCTCCTCCTCATCCTGAACCAGGCAACATTTACCTTCACCGGCACACTCCGCTTGCTAGCATACGGCGACCTCCTCACACATCCCGGCCTGGCTTCATTTTCGCCCGCCGTGCTATTGCCAACATTGTTCCTGACCTACGTGACCTTTTGCGCCATCGGACCCTGGTTCACGCCCAGGCGCACGCAGCGCCTGCTGGGTGTGCTCTGGCTGGGACTGGTGCGCATAGTGAGAAGACGGCGGGAGAAGGGGCCTACCCTCTCCCAGAGCCTGATCGATGCGTTCTGGGATGATCCAACAGATGTTGAGCTGCTAGAGGAGCCGGTGCTCTCCTGGCATCTCGCTCGCCCCCGATTACTGCTGGCCGCACTGCTAATGGTGGCGCTGACGACGGTCCTGGGTATATTGGGTATCGGGTCAATGGTCAACTGGCTGGAGCGCGAGCAGCAAGCACCGCTCCCGCCTCACCATGTGCTGACCACGATCCCGCTCGAACTGCTCATCCTCGACATTATAACGACCGGCGTGGTAGCGCTGATCATCCTGGTCATCGGCTACTCCATTGTGCGCCACGGCATTCTGATCGAGCGTCCCCTGGCGCGGCGCGGTTTTTTTGAGCAGTGGCGCGGCATCGTCATCGTCTCCACCACCGTGGCCATCTTCATCGCCCTCTTAGTCACATTCACCAACAGCAGTTTGAGCGGCCTGCTGCTGATTACCGCGCTGGCCACAGGCGTCTATGCCCTCTTCACCTGGAGCAACTATACCGCCCATGATCGCTACATCGCCCTCTTAGGTCCGTTTCTGCGCAGCACCACCCTCGGCCACTGGCTGAACATCGACGCCAACAAGACCGAACACGAATTGGAGAACATCTTCTTCCACCTGTGTCATAATGTGCTGGCAGTACGCAGCGCCCGCCTGGTGGTGATGGCGGGATCGGTGCGGCGCACCTTTAGTTATCGCTGGCCTGAGAATGCCTGGCTGGGTGAGACCCAGCGCCAGCCTCTGGGAGGGGATGCGCGCAAGCAGCGCCTTGTCTCTCGCCAGGGCGCTGACGGCAACCAGGCGTCCGATCCAGAAGACGGGGCAGGCCAGCACCGGCAGAGTGCCGCCACCACCCATCGCGTGCGTATGATCTCGGATGGGCAGGTCATGATCTGCTGGGTGATGCCAATCTACGACGAGCGCGGGCTGGTAGCCACGCTCTACCTGGGACCACGCGAGGACGGCGGCGCCTTCACGGATGAGGACATGAACCTGGCTCAGGCCTGCGGACAGCGCATCCTTGATACCTTGGGCGATCACGAGGCCATGCAGGCGGTTGCCGGGCTGCTGCGCCGCCGCATCGTGGATGTGAAGCTGCTGGGGGCGCAGCAGCGCCGGGTGCTGCACGATGAGATCCTGCCGCAGATGCACCTGGCCCTCCTGCGCCTGGAGACCCTGCGCTCGCTCAACGGTGGCGCGACTCCTCACTCCGCGGCGCCCGCGGACTCCCAGCAGGCGCTCAACGAGGCTATTGGCATGATTAGCGACGCCCACCGCCGCCTGGCCGCCATGATGCGCACGACGGCGCCCGGCGCGCCCTACCGTCTGGAGCGCGAGGGCATGATGCAGGCCATCCACACGATGCTCGAACAGGATTTTCAGAATGCCTTCGACGAAGTTACATGGTGTGTCTCCGATGAGACTGCGGCCTGCATCGACGAGGTGACGCCTCCCGCCATTGCCGAACTGATCTTCGCCGCTGTGCAGGAGGCCCTGCGCAATGCCGCCCGGCACGCGCGCGGCAGCGATGTCCACCGCTACCTGCGCCTGACCCTCACGGCCACATGCCAGCCTGATTTAGAGGTCAGCGTCTCCGATGACGGCGTCGGCATCGCCTCCGCCAGCCGCTCCACCACGGGCACAGGCGGCGGCCTGCTGTCCCACAGTGCCCTGCTGGCCATCGCCGGCGGGAACCTGACCATCAAAAGCGCACCCGGCGATGGCGTGATTGTGCGTATCCTGCTGCCTGGGGAGGCGCTGTGCTAAGCGATGCTCAGGATTTCGCAAAAGCGGCCCGCCTATGACAACCCATACTCTGCTGGCCAGACGAGAACATCGCTTTCAACCAGCGCTCAAGAAATCGGTATGTATGCCGATAAGAGAGGAGGACACAAGAAGAAAAGCGCGGCAAGGCTCCGCAAGGGAACAGGTGAATTCAGTGCATGATCATTTCGTTGCGTCCGAGGACAACAGACCCCTGGCTGTTCAGCCATCCGAGACGTTTTTAGCGCATCCACGTGAGGTGCTCGCCTGTATCACCGAGATCGGCTCCTCGCTGCGACTGCATATGGACCCGGGCCTGATTGCCAAACGCATAGCAGAGGCTGCATGCACCGCCCTGGAGTTTCGCTACGCGGCCCTGTATCTCTCTGATGGAAAGGGGTCTTTCCGTGCCTGGGCTGTTGGGGGAGGAATTGGTGCTGAGGGAGAAGAGTATCTGCGTCAACATCCCCTGCCAGAAGCGGTAGTCACGAAAGTGGCTCAGTTAGGCTCTCGCATCAGCCAATCATACTTGATTCCCTCGAACTCCCCTGCCTGGAAGGACCAGTATCTAGCAAGCTTCTTCGTGGTGACTATCGATCAACCTACCTCCACCGATCAACCTGCCTCTACCTCATTGCCTGCCCATCAGTACATTCAATCAGATTCACACTCATCTTCAGCGAACCCTTCGCTGTTCAATGATGCAGTTTCTCTCGCCTGGGATCCCATGGACTTACTGTTCATTCCACTCATCCGCGATAATGGGTCGTGGTTGGGTATTTTAACGCCAGATGCCCCTCTCAATGGCCTGCGCCCGACGATTGAGACCGTCGCCCTGCTGGAATTGTTTGCCAACCAGGCAGCGGTGGCCATCGAAGGGGCACGCCTCTACGAAGAAGTGCGGCAAAACAGCGAGGAACGGGCCGCGCTCGTTGAAATTGGTCAGGCCCTTTCAGCTCCAGATTCCCAATTGAACCTGCAAACAGTGTATCATACGATGTATGAACAGGTGCAACGCATGATGCCCGCTGAAGCGTTTTTTGTGGCGCGTTACCACTCCGCTACCGAGCAATTGGTGATGGATTATCTAATGGATGAGGGGAAGGAATACGCGGTGGCAACACCATTACCCTTTCTTCTTCAAACCCAGCAAATCCTGTTTCAGGAACGAGTGGGGCGCCTCTACGCGACAGCAGAGGACTATGCGCGCGACCAGCACGATGATCTAGCGGAAGTCGATACACTGATGGGCAACCAACGCCCTTCGCAATCGCTGCTCTTTGTGCCTATTCGCTATGGCAATGAGCCACTGGGCATCCTGTCGGTCCAGAGCTATCACCCCCACGCGTATAGCCAGCGGCATCTGGAGTTGCTCAAAGAGATCGGGGTGCAAGCGGCTATTGCCATGGTCAATGCACATTTGAAGACCGAGTTGCGTGATGCCCTCAAGCAAGCACAGGAGGCCAATACTCGCCTACAAACGCTAGCAAGTACCGACTCGCTGACAGGCTTACTCAATCGCCAGACACTGCTGCAATTCCTGGAGAAGGAAATGGAGCATACTCGCTGTTCTGGCGACCCCCTCTCAGTAACATTCTTTGATGGCGACCATTTCAAGCAGATCAATGATACCTATGGCCACGCTGTTGGCGACCGGGTGCTGCGTGAACTGGCAATGTGTGTTGGTGCAGTATTGCGCGAAGGAGAGACGGTGGGGCGCTATGGAGGAGAAGAATTCCTGGTGATCCTGCCCCAGGCCACGGCCGCCCAGGCATGCACGATTGCTGAACGGATGCGCGAGGCGGTCGCCGGTTCCCTGTTCGCGGCAGATATGGTGGAGGGCGGCGTTCCTTTCACACTCAGCATGGGTATAGCCACCTTCCCGGATGATGGACAAAGCGGTAACGAGATCATAGAGCAGGCAGATCAGGCCATGTATTGGGCCAAGCACCTGGGGCGCAACCAGGTACGCGCCGCCAAAGAGGTACAGCGTTTCAGCCAGCAGAGCGAGTTGACAAGAATTATCGGCGTTCTCAAACCTCATGAGGAGGGCTCTCTTGATAGGAGAGATAGAACATCGCTCCAACAGGGTGGACAGCCGGGAGTTGCCTATTCACTGCTGTAGGTGCTTGAGAGAATAGTTCTTCGATATCTCCATAAACATGCTCTGAAACACCTTAAAAATATACCAATATAGGCCAATATAAGATATTCATCTCAATGGGATAGAGAGATGTTTTTGCCCTTTGTAGTTGCGCAAGTGTATCGCGCAACTACAAAGGGCAAAATGTTGTACGATAGAATGGCGGTGCGACAGGCGTGCAACTGCGCAAAAAAAAATCGCTTACCTGTTCCAGATGCGCGCGGCGTCTCTGGGACAGGGAACCAGCACGCTTTAGAAGGAAGAGAGGCTATATGATACTTATCACGGGTGCAACTGGATACATCGGCAGACATCTCGTCGCCCGCCTGATCGCGCGGGGGGAGCGGCCGCGCTGCCTGGTGCGCAATATCAAACGGGCCAGCAACATTTTGCCTGCGAGCCAGGTTGAGCTGGTGGAGGGCGATACTACGCTGGCGATGACACTTGAGGAGGCCGTGCGCGACATCGACACCATTGTGCATGCGGCGTTTCTTACCGCTGACCGCAAGCAGTCGGCAGGGAACAAGTACGAAACCATCAATGTGCAGGGCACAACCAACGTGGTGAACGCCGCCATGGCTGGTGGAGTGAAGCGCATCATCGAAATCAGCGGCCTGGGAACGAAGCCGGACAAGGCAGGCTCATACATGCAGGGGCGCTACCTGGCTGAAAAAATGCTCAAGGAGAGCAGCCTGGCCTGGACCATCATCCAGCCTTCAGTGCTCTTCGGGAAGGACGCGCCTTTTATTAAGGGCCTCGCGGACCTGATTCGCACGGCTCCGGTGGTGCCACTGCTCGGAGGCGGAAAAATTATGTTCCAGCCGATCTATGTCGAGGATGTGGTGACGGTAATTCTCAGCGTCCTGGATGACCCGGCGCGCACCACAGGCAAGACCTATACCATTGGCGGGCCAGCACAGTACCCGTTTAGCCAGGTACTCGACGAACTTATGCGCAGCATGCACAAGACGCGCGCCAAAGTACCGGCTCCCCTGCCACTGGTGGGAATAGGCGCAGCCGTCATGGAGGCGATCTTGCCAAAACCACCGATTACAAAGGCCGCAATGACCCTCTTCACCTTTGATAACACCACCGACCTGAACTCCGTCGAGCGCGACTTCGGCTTTACTCCCAAGTCGTTTACAACCTACCTCCAGGAACAGGGCGTATGAGCATGCGTGGATCGCGTAGGGGCGCTGGCTTGCCT
>JALYTT010000334.1 GCA_030854145.1 Chloroflexota bacterium
TACAGAGCGGGAAGGATAATGCAAAAGAGCAGGCCAATACCGGCGAAAATCAATACTGCCGTCTGAGTTGCTGGATCATGGGTTGCCGCGAGCGAGTCCGAGCCGAAGGCCGCGACCACACCAGCGGTCCAGCCGATCAACTCGAATAGCAGGCACACAAAGATATCCAGGATAATCAGGTAAGGGCGTCGCCTGGGTCTGTTCTGTGGAACCATAATAGCATCTTCTCCTCGAAATCCGCGAAGTTGTGGTAGACTTCAGCGTGCAGGCCGGCTTGCCTGGCGGTGGCGACGATAGCGGGGGTATCGTCCCAGAACAGCACCTCCTGCGGCTGAACATCGCCAAGCTCGCGCAGGACGTGCTCAAAGAAGGCGGTGGTGTGCTTGGTATGTCCCACATGGGCCGAGGAGAACATGCCGTCAAACTTCGCAGCGAAGCCCATGTGTGTGAGGATATATTCCGTGCGGTATCTCTCCTGGTTGGTGGCGAGGTAGCAGCGTGTGCCCTGCTGGCGCAAGCGTTGCACTAAGTTGACAAGTGGCTCGTCGATGGCATGTTCGCTGCTGAACCAGTAATCCGCGAAGGCATCGACCGAGTGCGGCCAGCCCCACTGGTGCAGGTAGCTTGCGAGTTCCTGTTTCAGGTCGGCGTTGCCTGTCAGGCACGCGGTGAAGGGTCCCTGAAAGAATGGCGCGGTCATATCCAGCGTGATCTCATAGTCGCGCGCTAAACGCTTGCTGAAGGGTTCGCCATTCGCCAGCACGCCGTCAACGTCGAAGAGCACTATTCTGATCATGATCCGGGTGAGCCTCCATGCTGGTTGTTGGTTTTTAGGATGTGCCTATCGTGTCTATTGTGTACATTGTATGATGATTTGTGGTGGAAGGGGAAGGGCGCCGCTCGCCGGCGCCCGTACACGAAATGGGAGATTCCTCATTCGGCAGGATGACAGGCGATCCCCCGATCTCGCGTAGGGACCCGGCTTGCCGCGTCCGGGTGAGGCCTCCCAGATCCACGGGCCAACCACCCGGACGCGGCAAGCCGGGTCCCTACGCGGCGGAGGCATCCTGCAAGCCTTGCGAGGCCTTACCCCTCGCCTCGCGACGTGCCAGGTGTGGGACTGTTGCTGACCTGGGCCAGCGCGAGTTTGCGGCCTTGCAGGGGCCGGTGCCAGCCGCTGACCATCGTGGCCAGGAAGACGGCGGCGGCCGGGACCAGCGCGGCTCCGAAGAGCACGTCGAGCAGGTGTTGTGGCACGTAGGCGGGGAGCACCTGCGGGGCGGCGGCTACGACCTGCCCACTGAACTGCGCGACCGCGTAGAGGATGAGCGGGACCAGCAGGGCCAGGGTCGTGAACATCTCCGGCTTGAAGCGATAGCGGATGATGAACACTACGAAGCCGAGCACGGCCAGAGCTGCCAGCGAGAGCGCCACGATCGCCATCACAGGCGACGAGGAGAATGGTAGCGTTTGCCAGAGATTGTGGTAGGGATAGATGCCGGGCGTGCCAGAGGCAAGCGGGGCGTGCAGGAAGTAGAGCGCATCCCCGAAGACCGTGGCGTTCCACACCAGCCACAACCCGATGCCCAGGACACCCAGCAGGCCAAAGACCAGGACGTTGCTCAGCACCTGGGCATGCGGCTGGCGTTTGACGAGGCCGATCAGCGGGATCAGGGCAAAGAGCGTCAGGCACAGGGTCCAGCCGCTATAATCGGCGAGGGTTGCCAGGCAGGTAGCGCCGGCCGTCAGGATCAGGAACATCAGATTGTCGCTCTGGGCCCAGGCCAGGAAGTAGTAGCTGGCCATCAGCAGCGTGGCGATGCAGATCATATCGGCCAGCGGCGTGCTTTGAGCGTAGAGAATGTTGGGATTCAGGATAAGGAGCAGCGCGCCCACAAAGGCCGCGCGGCTATCGTGGGTCAGGCGGCGTACCAGCAGGAACAGGAAGACCGCCGCTGCTACAAAGCACAGCATCGAAGGGATGCTCCCCGCCAGACCCGTGCGCCACAGGGTCTCGTTCCAGGCGAAGGGCAGCATCAGCAGGTGTTGCAGGGGTAGCCCGGACCCACCCAACCTGGTAAGATCAAAGGGCGTTGATCCTGTGAAGACGTTGCGCGCGACCTTTAAATGCGTGAGCGCATCGCTATACAGGAGGATCTGCTGGCGCTGGAAGTAGTACCAGCAGGCCACAACGCTCGCGGCGCAGGCCAGCACAAAGGTGGCGAACAGCCAGTGATCCGCCGTATCGTCGTGGGGGATGTGGTGCAGGGCGGCGCGCTCCGAGGGCAGCAGTGCGGGCTTGCGTGGTGTAATCATCTCTTCGAGGGTATCCAGCACCGAGGCCACCGGTACGGCCTCGAAGCGCGCGTAGCGCTGCACCGGCGTGAGGTCCGCGTGAACCAGCGCTGGCAACTGTGCCGGGACAGGAGAGAGGTCTTCCGCCAGTTGGGCCAGCTTTTCCCACTCCTGCTCAGGGGTGATTTCAGCGCTGTCCACCGGTCCAACCTTGCTAAGATGCAGGCCGTGCTCTGTCTTCTCCCAGTAGTGCGGCTTCGTGATAAGCTGGTAGAGTGCCAGGCAGGCAGCGATACTCGACATGGCCCAGTAGATAGG
The DNA here is from genome assembly GCA_030854145.1 of Chloroflexota bacterium. The sequence goes on from JALYTT010000334.1 coordinate 2,614, forward strand.
GATCAGCAGCATCCACTTCACCAGCGAGTATTGTTTGCGCTTCATACAGCCCAGCAGGTAGATGTAGCCGTAAAAGAAGTTGCCCAGGAACAGGGTGACGGCGCTGATATAGAGAATGGGCGTTGGGTACAGGAAGCTGGAGACGCCGCCCAGCCATGGACGGAAGACCAGCGAGACGACCAGCAAGATCCACATCAGCGGGTTGATGAGCAGCACAGCGGTTTTCCCGCCGATCACCAGTTGCAGCGAGAGAAACTCGCGCAGGCGCCAGCTTCGTAGATAGTGAAGCGGTTCGCGCATATGCACCAGATATGTTTGCATATAGCCTTTAATCCAGCGCGAGCGTTGCCGAATCCAGTTTTTGTAGTTGGAATTGGCCTCTTCGTAGGTTGTCGAATTGAGCACTACCGTCTCCAGGTGGAACCAGGAGAGGCGCAGGCCCAGGTCGCAGTCCTCGGTCACGTTAAAGGCGTCCCAGCCACCGAGGGCGCGCAGTGTCTGTGTGGGGAAGTGGTTCGAGGTGCCGCCCAGGGGGATGGCCAGTCCCGACCACTGGAGTCCGGGCAGGATCAGGTCGAACCACAGGGAGTACTCCGCCGTGAACCAGCGCGTGAGCAGGTTCTGGTTCGGGTTATAAAAATTCAGCTTTGCCTGCACGCAGGCCAGATCGGGGCCGTGATTGGCAAAGGTCAGGACGGCCTTTTTGAGTTGCAGGGGATCGGGCACGTCCTCCGCGTCGTAAATGACCACATACTGGCCCGTGGCCTCCATCAGACCGTAGTTGCAGGCGCGCGGCTTGGTGCGTGGCTGGCCATCGGGTACCGTCACGATCTTGAAGTGCGGGGGCAGGTGCATGGAGCGGATGGCGTGACGCGTGTCGGCGTCGTCCTCTTCGGTGAGGAAGAGGATCTGTAGCTTATCCTGCGGGTAGTCCAGCGCTCGCATGGCGTTGACAAACTGCGGCACAACCTGTGCCTCGCGATAGAGCGGGCAGAGAATGGTGTAGAGAGGCCAGGCGGCATCCTTCAAGGCCACAACAATATCCTCGTCGATCTGCTCTTCGGCGGGCCGGTGCGCGGCTCCCAGCGCCAGGGAGAAATCCAGGATCAGATGCAGCAGGTACCAGAAGGCAATTATGCCCACGATCACCACAAGCATCGGCTGGGGGCGCCAGGCAAGCCCCAGCACTGCGATCAATACGGACAGGCACAGAATCGCAACCTGTTTGCTGGTGATCGTCTGGAGCGCGGAGTATTTATAGCGGAACGGCGCGAAGGTACGAACGCGTTTGCTCTCCACCTGGACGATCTGCGAGGCGCGGGTGGCGTACTCTTCGCTTTCGCGCTCGACCTCTGCCGTATCGTGGCGCACCTGGGCCGTGAGCCAGGTGCGGTAGCGCATCACATGTTTGCTTCTGCGATCCGTCAGGATGCTGAATTGCTGGAGGCTATCCTGTAGCTGCTCGTGTTCAGTATCTTGTAGCTGTTCGTGTGCGCTGTCCTGTCGCTGTTCGTGCTTGATACGTTGTTTCATAGCATCTCCCTTGCTGGCTGACCCTATTGTGCGCTATACCACTGGTGTAGTACCTGAACGGCTGGCAGGCCCTTGATCGAATGGCCGGCGGCATTATCCCAGGCCCAGAAGAAGCTACCTGCGATCTGGGGATCTGGTGTGGTGTTGCTAAGGGCCGCCTGGTAGGCTCCAGCCTGCTCGGCCGGATCGGCGGGCGCCTTGGAGGTCGCTTCCCATGTGCGATAGAGGGCGTCGGCGCTGTTGCGGTAGCCGATCTCACTGATAAGCACCGGTTTTCCAACCTGTGTTGCCAGGGTATCGAGTTTTGTTTTGATGTTGTAGCGCCAGAGCGAGACCATATCCTGGGGGGCGACGCGGATAGGCGTCTGGACAAGCGGGATATAGACGGAGACGCCGATCATCGTCAGGGCAGGATTCTTCAGCCAGTCCTTCATCGGTTGATCGAGCGACGACCAGTTCATGTCATAGGTCAGGTTCTCAGTGAAGACGCTGTGGACGCGGGCAATCAACTGGTTCCAGAGTGTGGCAGGGGCGTTCTGTTGCAGCCATTGCAACTCGGTCCCGATGGCCATTTGCTCTACGCCGTTGTCCTGGGCGGCCTGCGCGTAGGGACTGATCATGTGCCAGTAGCTATTGAACCAGGCCTGCTGTTGTTGCAGCGTATGCAACACAATGCTCCCCGACCAGCCCTCGGGTTGGCGGACGGTCATCAGTGGCACGAAGAAGACGTGGTAGCCCAGGGCGCGAGCTTTGCGCACGCCGGATGTGAAGGCGGCCACGCTGGGTGTGCTGGGATCTTGCTGGAGTGTCGTCGCGTTGGAGCTTGTCTGTGAGAAGAGGACCGTGATCTCTATCCACTGCGCCGCTGTCTGCGTCTTGATGGTGCTCAAACTGCCCTGCCACACGCTGTCGTGTGAGCCATAGGAGTCTACGTTCCAGCGCGGGTAGATGATGCCCTTCTCAAAAACGGAGCGGCGTACCGGCTCTGGCAGCGGCGATGCGTTGTGAGAGGGGTGAGCAGGGCTTTGGGTCGATATCGCGCCGGTCTGCGAGCGCGTATCTGCCAGAAAGCGCGTAGCAAACACGCCGCTCACGATGATCGCCGCGACCAGCGTTAGCCCTGCTGCGACCAGCAGCATGCTTCTGCCTGTCCTGCGTGGTGGCAGGGGAGCTATTGCTGGCGTGATCGGCACCGGTGCTGGCGCTATGGGAGGAGGCGGGGGTACCAGGGGTATCGGGGGTACCGGAGGTACGATCTGGGGTGTTTCCCGTACCCGCCGTTGCGCCTTCATAAAACGCATACGTCCCATGATAGACCAGAAGGTCAGCCAGGAGCTAAATAGTCCCAGCGCACCGATCAGCGAGAAGCGGAGCATGCGTGCAAAGTCAGGTGATTTCATAGCGCTAAGGATATGCGCAAAGTCGGTTGATTTCATAAAAAGAGCTCCTGATTGAGATGTCGATGATCCAATGTAATCGCACAAAAGTAGTCATAGGTCGTGTCCGGGCCTATACTTTTTATATCGGTAGCTGGGCGAAGAAATGTAGGGGAGCTTCAGGAGGATGGTAGTTCTATGGCAGGGATACTATCAGGCGTCGCGGCTGCATATCAGGCCGAGGCCTTCGAGTTCGGCGACATGGACGGCATGCAAGAACTCTCTGGCATTGGTTGGCAGGATCTCGTCAATCAGGCGTGGGGTTTTTCTGAGGCTTGAGAGTTGGAGGCGAAAGTCGCGGTAATCGTCCTCTGCTTCGGATTGGGCCGGTGGCTGCACGCCTTGCAGGAGCGTGGCCAGGTCTGTCACCTCGGCCGGTGTGAGATAGCCCACGTAGGTTCTGACAGTTCCCATCTCGGCACCAAAGGGGAGACCGCGCCGGCCGCAGGCCAGGTATTCAAACAGCACCATGGCGCGCACCGAGATGCTGGCTAGCCAGCCGCGCACACGCAGGGTATTGGGATGCTGCCCCAGGATCAGGCCCCTTAGCCCTGCACCCTCTGGAGTGGTCTCTTCGTCATCGCCTGCATCTTCGTCATATGCCGTGAGTGCATCGTGGTAGCCAGGCGGCGTGGCTGGCTCGCCCCAGGCGTATTCCGCCTGTATGGCCTGCTCATCCACCTCGCGCGCCAGTTCAGAGAGGCCGGCGGCGTTCAGCAGCGAGACCATTTCGCTGGGGACGGGTTCCGCGCTTTGTTTACTATGCACCGGTGCCGTGAGAGTGGAATCTGGCTCAGCTTCCTGGTTCGCGGCAGTTCCTCCCGCGCGAGCCGGGTCCGCGTCCTGGTTCCATGGCAGGCACAGTTCTTCAATGATCGCGCCCCAGATGGAGCACAGGGCATCGGAGTTCTGGTAGAGTTGCGGGATATGGCTATACATATAGCGGTCGCTGAGGGGCGTGAATTGTTCAACGGCGCACAGCAACTGGTATTCGCGCCGGCTATGCAGACCGTGCGGCAGGGCCTCGACAAAGGTGCGGGCGCGCGGCCAGACACGCAAGCGCTGCATTGGTTTCGGCAGAAAGCGCTCCTCACGCGCGAAACGCGTCCGCTCGAAAAGCAGGTGCGCGGCGGCAGGGTCGCTATCGATCAGCCAGCGCGCGAAGGCCGGCATCACCCGTTCTCCATAGGCCTTCCAGTCAAAACCATGTATCCGTATCACAATAAAATCCTCTCTCTTTACACTATACCATCGAGGCCGCAGAGAGATATCGTGAAACAAAAGTGGTGTCAGATTGCTCTTAAGAAGTGTTCCAGTTTAGATGGAGCACCTATGAGCGGAGGCCTTATGCAGCCCATTCCTGTTGTGAAGAAAGTGATTGTCCTTTTCGTTGTTACTGTCCCGTTGCTGGCTACGGCCCTGGCGATCGTACTGCTCTGGCAGCGAGCCGTGCATTGGTCCGACCTGGCGTTACTGGCCGTCATGTATACCCTCATTGCCCTGGGCGTGACAGTTGGCTTCCATCGCATGCTGACGCACCGCAGCTTTCAACCTCATCCGGTGGTCAAGTGTGTGTTACTTATACTAGGCTCCATGTCCTTTGAGGGAGCGGCGCTGGAATGGGCCGCTACGCATATCAAGCATCATGCGCAGTCGGACCGACCCGGCGATCCCCATAGCCCGGTCGAAGGTTTTTTTCACGCGCATATCGGCTGGCTCTTCGGCGATCTGGCTGACCCTAATATCTACTGCCGGCACCTGCTGAAGGATAAGCAGATCGTCTTCATCAGTCGTACCTCCCTGCTCTGGTCGGTGCTGGCGCTGCTCATCCCGTTCGCCATTGGCGGCTGGAGCGGCCTGCTGTGGGGCGGGCTGGTGCGTATGTTTCTTACGCACCATATCACCTGGAGCGTCAATTCCGTCTGCCATACCTTCGGCAAGCGCGAGTTCGAGACCAATGACCGTAGCCGCAACGAATGGGTAGTAGGATTGCTGGCCTTCGGTGAGGGCTGGCATAACAACCACCATGCGTTCCCCCGCTCAGCATTTCATGGCCTGCACTGGTGGCAGTTCGATCTCTCCGGCTACCTCATCTGGACGCTCGAACGCTTCGGCCTGGCCCACGATGTCTATCGTGTCTCCCCCGCCTTACGTGCGCGCCAGACAATCGGCAACAAAATTGCCGAACCCGCGCAATCCGCGCTGCCATTGTGAGTGGCACAGGCCAGGCGCTATCTTGCCTCCATAGCAAGTTTTTTGAGGGTCATGGCCGGCCGCGCCCTGCCGCCGGCTCGTGTAGGATCCCCCTTAGTACTCTGTCAAGGTTCATTGCACGGGTATCGGGGCGCTTGCCCATCTCGCGTAGGGATCCGGCTTGCCTCGCCAGTCCCGTCGGAGGAGCGGAGACGAACTGGCG
>JALYTT010000335.1 GCA_030854145.1 Chloroflexota bacterium
GCCAACGCGCCCTGCAGGCTGACTGGCGAGGCAAGCCACGCCCTACGGATACGCCGATTTCCGCTCGATTCTGTCTTGCGTTCACGCCTATGAGGCAAGGCACCCTATGGAATGACGACCTACCGCTTTTTGATTGCAGCGATCATCTTCACGTTGATGGCATTGGGGGTCATGTCTATACCCTGGTTACAGTAGGGCTATAGTTAGCTTTCACCATTGCCTCTTCTGGCGGTTTTGTGATATGTAAGTAGGGACAAGAATGTACACCTATGGGCGCGGCTGGTCCGCGCCCGCTGGACGAAAGCGAGGCTCTCTGCTATGGTACAGTTCCCCGACGGTTTTCGCTGGGGCGTAGCGACCGCGGCCTACCAGATTGAGGGGGCGGTCAACGAAGATGGGCGCGGTGAGTCCATCTGGGACCGGTTTTGTGCGACCCCAGGGCATATACGCAATAATGAGAGCGGCGCGGTGGCCTGCGACCATTATCATCGCTACCGGGACGATGTGCAGCTTATGCGCAGCCTGGGCGTGAAGTCCTACCGTTTCTCTATTGCCTGGCCCCGCGTCATCCCCAACGGCCGGGGGCAGGTCAATGCGCGTGGACTTGATTTCTATGAGCGCCTGGTAGATACGTTGCTGGATGCCGGTATTGAGCCGTTCGCGACGCTGTATCACTGGGACCTGCCGCAGGCGCTGCAGGACGAGGTGGGTGGCTGGGCCAGTCGCGACACAGCCCAGGCCTTCGCGGACTATGCGCAGGCTGTGGCGCGCCGCCTGGGTGACCGCGTGCATCACTGGATCACGCTCAATGAGCCGTATGTGAGCGCCTTCCTGGGGCATGAGAGTGGCCTGCACGCCCCCGGCATTCGCGATGCGCGTGCGGCCTGGCAGGCCTCGCACCATCTCTTGCTGGCGCATGGGCTGGCCGTACCAGTGCTGCGCGAGCATGGCGACGCTCAGACCCGCGTCGGCATCACGCTGGTACTCACTCCAGCGTATCCTGCTACCGACACAGCCGACGATCAACGCGCGGCACAACTCATGGATGGCAAGAGCAATCGCTGGTTCCTCGACCCCGTTTTCAGGGGCAGCTATCCCGCCGATATCCTGGCTCTGTTGGATATGAGCGGCCTGCTTCCAAAGATGGAGAGCGGCGATGCTGAGATCATTGCGCGCCCCCTCGATTTCCTGGGCGCGAACTACTATACGCGCCTGCTTGCCCAGCAGAAGCCGGGTGGCCTACCCGTGGATATCGAGCCTGTCAGGCCGCAGAGCGGGGAGTACACACAGATGGGCTGGGAGGTGTATCCCGTTGGCCTGTACGATCTGCTGCTGCGTTTGCACGAAGAGTATCATATCCCACAGCTCTACATTACTGAGAACGGCGCCGCCTTCGCTGATACGCTCGGCAAGGATGGTCGCGTGCGCGATTCCCAACGTACAGAGTATCTGCACGAACACTTCTTCCAGGCGCAGGCCGCGATTGCCGAAGGCGTACCCCTGGCCGGCTATTTCGTCTGGTCGCTCATGGACAACTTCGAGTGGGCCTACGGCTACGCGCGCCGCTTCGGGATCGTGTACGTCGATTACGCTCAGCAACAACGTATCATCAAGGATAGCGGGTATTGGTACAAGGATGTGATCGCGGCAAACGGTGTGTAGACGGAGCACGGGCCTGAAATGGAGGGAGGCTCCTATCCTTCACAGGCTTTCTTCCTCTTCTCTGATCTGCTCTACCTCACTCATGGAGCAGATCAGAGAGGAGGAAGAAAGCCGGCGATCACGCCTCGGGTGCGTAGACTGGCTTAAGCGCGTTATTTGTCTAGAGAGTATAACACGTTATCCATCTATATATAAGTACATTACACAAGCACATTCCTCTTGCATCGCACTAGCGTATGAGCGGTTTGCCTATTTCCCAATGGTGACCGGATGGGTCAGCAATGCGGCCCACGCGCCAGCCGTGTCCTTCGCTGATAGGTGCAACTTCAGTTGCTCCTGCCGCGACCGCCTGGGCGAATAGAGCATCCGGGTCATCAACGGTCAAGATCATCCGCACGGGCAATCTGCCGTTCAGGGCTTCTGGACTTGTGTCTCTGTCCTGTTGCACCCAGAAGGTCGCTCCACCGATCGAGAGTTGAGCGACTACTATGCTGCCTGGTTCGTCTTCGAGGCGCTCCACCTCAACAGCACCGAATGCTGTCTTGTAGTAGTCGACAGCTTGCGTGGCATCGGCTACGGACAGCCACGGCGCGATCCTTGCGGCACCTGGTTGACCCTTCGTCGGTTCGCTACTCATGCGCCATAGTCTCTTGCACGACGGCGGCCAGCGCTTTGATGAAGAGCGGCGACGTGTTCAGCGACTCTATGCGGGCGAACTGGATGCCGGCGGCTTCGGCCTGTTCGCGGGCGCCGATCTCGATATCGTAGAGGATCTCAAGGTGGTCGGCCAGAAATTGCACGGGGGCGATCAGGACGTGAGTGTGGCCGGCGGCTTTGAGTTCGGGCATCACGTCGGCGAAGTCGGGTTTGAGCCATTCTTCGGGGGTGTGGCCCGCGCTCTGGTAGCAGAACATCCAGCGCTCGGACGGCAGGGCCAGCTTCTCGGCTAGCGCGGCGGCGGTCTCCTTGAGCGCGTTGATGTAGTTCGGCTCTTTCTCCACGACGCGTTTGGGCATACTGTGCGCCGTGAATAGTACCGGGATGCGCTCGCGCACATCTGGTGGGAAGCGGTCAAGCGCCTGCTGCACGCGCTCGGTGACGGCCTGCAAGAAGTAGGGTTGCAGGTGCCAGTCGCCGGCGACGCGCGTCGTGAGATCGTGGCGTTGCAGCCCGGCAACCGCGTCTTCCAGAGTCTGCACATAGCCGCGCATGATGATCGGCGAGTACTGCGGCGACATAATCACGCCGACGACCTGCTGCGCACCGGCGGCGGCTTCGGGTACGACATCGGCCACAAACGGCGGCGCGAAGCGCATGCCGGCCACCACGTGGAACGCCGGGCCGTCAGGATGCTGTGCGTTCAACTCTGTTTGCAGTGCCTCTGCCTGCGCGCGTGTGATGCGTAGCAGCGGCGAGCCGCCGATCAGATTGTAGCGCCGCCGGAATTCGATGATGAGTTCCTCGTCGGGGGCGCGCCCGCCGCGTATATGTGTGAGATAGACCGGAATATCATCCAGTGTGGCCGGCGACCCGTATGTCATCAGCACAACGCCGATGTGTGAATCTTTGTGCATGTATGAACCTCATTTTCGTTGAAAGGATGCCCAGAGTGTAATAGGGCGTCCTGTTCACCCTGGCCCTAGGATCGTGCTGAGATTTCGTGGACGGTATCAACGAGGCGTTTCAGCATATCGGGGTCTGTCGCGGGCAGGACACCGTGGCCCAGGTTGAAGATATGGCCGGGCCGGTTGTCCGCGCGGCGCAGCACATCGTGCATGCCGTCCTCGATGACCTCCCACGAGCCTAGCAGGCGTGTGGGGTCAAGGTTGCCCTGGATTCCGCGCTCGAAGCCGATGCGCGCCCAGGCCTCGTCGAGATCGACGCGCCAATCGACGCTAATGATATCGCCGCCGGCCTCGGTCATGAGTTCCAGCAGGCTGGAGCAGCCGGTCCCAAAATGGATGGATGGCGCGCCGGTCTGCTTGACGGCCTCTAAAATACGTCGCGAGTATGGCTGTGCGTAGCGCCGGTACGCGCTGGGGCTGAGCGCGCCGATCCAGCTATCAAACATCTGCACCACATTGGCCCCGGCCTTGATCTGCGCGACCAGGTAGCGCGCCATGACCTCGGTCAGCTTCTCCATGAGCGCCTCCCAGATCGCGGGCTGGCCGTACATCATGGCCTTGGCGGCCGCGTAGTCGCGCGAGGGCCGGCCCTCGATCAGGTAGCAGGCCAGCGTGAAGGGGGCGCCGCAGAAACCAATCACTGCCTGTCGTCCCTCAAGCTCGTGGCGCACCAGGCGGATGGCATCCAGCACGAAGGGCGTGGACTCTTCGGCATCGACGATGCGCAGAGCCTCGACATCTTGCAGCGAGCGAATGGGGTTGTGGATGATAGGACCAATCGATGGTTCGATCTCCAGGGAGACGCCCATACCCTCCAGCGGCAACATGATATCGGCGTAGAGGACGGCTCCATCTACCCCGAACTTCTCGACCGGCATCAGCGTGACCTGGGCGCAGAGGTCCGGTGTCTTGGCCATCGTCAGGATATCGTAGCGCTCGCGCAGCTTCCGGTAATCGGCGATACAGCGTCCGGCCTGGCGCATAAACCATATGGGAGTCGCGTCGGGCTGCTGGTGGTGGCAGGCGTCAAGAAAACGGGCTACCCCTGTATGAGGGGGCAATGTTGTGTCTACTTGCATGCTCTTTCCCTACAAGACGCAATACATGCGCCTCTCTCTGTTTTTCCAGGATGCATCATCCTATTGCTGAGATATGACTATATCCTCCATATCATAGCGTGGTTGAGGTCTGCTGGCAAGTTCATATCTTGGAGACCTGGAGATGCGCGAAGGCCGCCTCGCCAGCGGGTGTTGGGGCCAGTGTGCCTGCCACGAAGCCCAGGCCCCCGTTGCTATACGTGCTGTCCTGTTGCTCGCCAACGAATGTGCCGTTGATATAGAGCTTGAGGTCGCTGCCATCGGCGGTCACCGTCAGAGTATTCTTCTGACCCCCCTGGAGAATAGCCTTGCTCTTTTTAAGAGGGATAATATCCATGAACTGGGTACTTGAGTCGTAGCGGCGCAGGAAGAAATTACCCTGGCCGGTGATCTCGAAATCGTAGCCCTGACTGCCGTTGGAGCGGAAGGTCAGGCCGGCTGTGTTGCCGGAGAGCAGGTAGACGTCGACCTGAAAGGTAACATTATCATAGGCCAGCGAGGTTGACTGGCAGGTCTGGAGAAAGTCTGTCTGCTTCACAAGAACATGGTATGTCCCGCCGCTAAAGACGCAAGTATTGGGGATCTCCTGCCAGCGGCCATTGGCGTTGTTGCTCAGGTTATCCTGTAGAAGCAGGGCGCCATTGGTGGTTGTGGTGGCTGGTTGTGTTGTGATAGGTCCCACCGTCGTTGTGACGCTCGGTCCCTGAGGTGTGCTGCCAGCAGCTACCTGTGTCTGCGCAGTCTGGTTGGTTCCTGTTGACCCGGCGGGAGTTTTGCCGCTAATGTAATAGACCAGGGCGATAATAAGTGCCACGATGAAGAGCATCAGCAGCGCCATTGTGGTCGCGACCAGGACGCGGTTCACCCGCCGCCGTCGGCGGCGGCGCAGAGGGACAGCGCGCGGGACTGTTGTGGCGTATGCTGTCGAGGAGAGTACCGGCTGAGGCGGCGTCTTTGTGCGCACCCGCAGCGATGGGGAGGAGCCTGACAGCGCGCGTCCTCGGCTCTCCGCGTAGGGGATGGCCGATGGAGCGGCAATGGGGTCGGGAGGCAATATGAGTTTGCCATCCTGGAACTTCTGCTGCTGAATCTCCTCTATTTCTACCCTGGGCGTGATAGGCGGCATGCTCTCAGCAATCGGCGGAGCGAGTTCGTGGAGTGGCGGCATCTCAATCATGCCTGTCTCAAGTGCCTGCCTGTAGGCGTGAGCCAGCTCTGTGGCCGTCTGATAGCGGACTAGCGGGTCCTTCTCCAGGGCGCGTATCACAACCAGGTCGATGGCGGGCGTGATCTCAGGGTTGATTTCCGATGGCGGAACCGGCTGATCGCGCAACTGCTTCCAGTAGACCGCGATGGGTGTTTCAGCGGTGAATGGCACACGGCCGGTGACCATCTGGTAGAGCAAGATACCCAGGGCGTACACATCGCTACTGGTGGTTGCGGGGCCATCCGCCAGTTCGGGTGCCATATATTCGGGCGTCCCCAACAAGGTGCCTGTCTGAGTTAATTCGCCCCCGCCCTCCAGCGCCTTTGCCAGTCCGAAGTCGGCCAGATAGGCGTAGTGGTCGGTGCGCATGAGGATGTTGGAGGGTTTGATATCGCGGTGGATGATACCGTTATCATGGGCTGATTGCAGGGCATCGGCAACCTGGTCAAGGATCTCGGCTGCCTCTTCCAGAGACATGTCCTGCTTCATCAGGTGCTCGCGCAGGGTGCCATGTGCCATATAGGGCATCACCAGGTAATGCCACATCTCCTCTTCGCCGTAGTCATAGGCGGGCAGGATGTGTCTATGGTTGAGCTGGCCGATAGCTGAGACCTCACGTCGAAAGCGCTCAATATAATCGGCATGACTGCTGTTCACTATTTTGACAGCAACATCCCGGTCCATGCGCTCGTCGTGAGCCAGGTAGACCTCTGACATCCCACCATGACCGAGGCGACCCTGGAGGCGATAGTGCCCTAATGTTGTTCCTTCTAGTCCAGGCATGTTCCCCTACATTTCATCAATGCGCCTTTCTCCGAATAGGCAGAGTGCAATGAATTACTCATTCATCTTTAGTATATTCCAGGCAGTATAGATACTAGCAGTGATATTTGTCAACCTATGGTTCCTTGTTCACAGGTGCACCGCACCAGCTACTTGTTATGCCCATGACCATGCCCGTGACCATGCCCGTGACTTTTATTCCCATGGTTTCCCTGTGCTTTATGGATAGGTTTGGATACCTCGTTGTTAGTGGTAACAGGCTTGTGCTGAGTGTGCTGAGTTGTCGGTGGCTGAGTTGCCGGCGTCTGGGTTGGCGGTTGACTGTTTGCGATAGCCTGTGCGCCAGCCCCGATTACGATAGGCGCCAGGGGTATCGGATGCTGAAACGTGTTGCTGAGTGACAACGCGCTGCCTGCTAGAATGCCAAATGCCGCCACCGCCGCAATCGTTCCACGCACCATATAGCCTGATGCGCGCCGCTGCATGAGTGGCAGCCGGTAAGGTGTCAGGGTAGATGTCGAGGCACTGCTAGCCGCGGCCATATGCGTTCTGGCTGCGTGCAGCGAGGCTCCCAGTGGCAGCAGGACGGTGTTCTGCATATGCGAAGATTCCAGGGCGTTCTGGTAGGCGTGCGCCAGGTCGCGTGCCGTTCTGAAACGCCGGCGGGGGTCCTTTTCCATGGCCCGCAAAATCACCTGCTCGATGGGTCGAGATATGCTGGGATTGAGCGTGGATGGACGCGCCGGCTTGTCGTGAATATGCTTCCAGTAGATTGCCAGCGGCGTTGGCCCCTTGAAGGGCACTTGACCGGTAAGCATCTGGTAGAGCACGACCCCCAGGGCATAGACATCGCTGGCCGGACTCGGCAACTCCTCTGCCAGTTCGGGTGCCATATAGTCGGGCGTCCCTATTAAGCAGCCGGTCGCGGTGATCTCGTGGCCTGTTTCCACCTTTTTCGCCAGGCCAAAATCGGCAAGATAAATATGCGGCGTATCCCGTTCTTCCGCGGTCTCGTTCATCTGGAGCAAGATATTGGATGGCTTGATATCGCGATGGATGATCCCGTGTTCGTGCGCGAACTGAAGGGCAGCCGCGACCTGCTCCAGGATGACTCCAGCCTCTTCCGGCGTCAGCCATCCCTGGCCATTATGTGCCTTGCTCGCCAGCTTAAGGTGCTCGCGCAATGTGCCACCCTGGATATGCGGCATGACGAGGTAGCACCAGGGGTTCTGCTCGCCATGATCAAGAACAGGCAAGATGTGTTCATGACGCAGCAGGCTCAGCGCCGCTACTTCGTAGCGAAAGCGCTCACACTGCTCGTTGCTGCTGCTATTGACAACTTTAATAGCCACATCGCGATCAGTGTGTTCATCGTGAGCAAGATAGACCTCTGACATGCCACCCCGCCCCAGGCGACTCAAAATCTGGTAGTGGTCAAGCTTTGTCCCCTCTAATGTCAGCATATGCTCAGCCGTCCTTTGTCTTGTCTCTATAAATCATACACGTTTGCATCTCAGGATTGGTGTCAGCTTGCCTCGCCCGTAGCGTGTGGCTTGCCTCGCCCGTAGCGTGTGGCTTGCCTCGCCTGTCGCCCGCAGGCCAGCCTG
>JALYTT010000336.1 GCA_030854145.1 Chloroflexota bacterium
AGGCTCATGTGGCGTAACACCGCCAGATTTTCATCAGCATGACCGAGTCTCACCCGTGACTCATCTTCCCGAAAAGCGATATCAAGCACCCAATGGAGACTGTTTTCAATTCCCCAATGGCTTCGGACGGCAGAGGCAAACGTTTTGACTGAGGAAAAACTGAGCAAGAAGGAGCGTGTTTCTTTGGTCGTCTTGTGCTCCATGCGCCGTTGCGCACGAACCACCCCCCATCCCTCGCAATCCTTTCCATGTCCGCTCCGGGTCCAGATAGGCCAAGATCTCAGGATCACTCAGGGTCCAATGCTCTCTGATCTCGATCCGATCATGACCTTTCTCCACCTGCCGATCCGACTCCCAGTGCTGGCCTGCAAAGCCGTCCTTTTCCGCCAAAGCAAAGGTCGCTTTGACCTCATCATACAGGTTCCCTTGATTGTCTTTGAGCGCCAGGGCATACTCCCCGTTTTGGTCAATGATCTGCTCAGCAATTTTGAGTTGCGTTCCCATCGCATCAATGGTGACGATGCAGCCATCGAGCGCTCACTGCCGTAACAGCAGAGGGATAGCGGTGATCTCATTCGACTTCTCTTCTGTTGCCAACTGAGCCAACACCAGGCGGTTTTCCACCGCCCACGCACTCACCAGATGCAGCGCTTTCTTGTCAGCTCCATGAGCATGCGAACGACGGAGCGTCTTTCCATCGAGTGCGATCACCCATTTGACCGTTTCGCTGATCCCCTGCACCCATTGGACAAAACTCGCTTCAAACTGCTTGGGATCGATGAGCGCGAACACCCGACCAAAGGTGTCATGCGAGGGAATCCCATTGGGGAGGTCAAGCAGATCGGTGAACCAGACCTCCTTCGCCTTCCCAAACTCTTCGATTTCTCCCCATCCTTCCGCCCCACAGAGGACTCCACAGATGGCCACAATGATGATATCTCCTAAGCGATGTCGTTTGGTTCGTTCTACACGAGGGTCTTCGACGTGGCGAAAAATGGTTTCCAGGTCTCGTACAGGTTCTTCTTCCATCCCATGGTCTCCTGCTTTTTTGCCCTGATTCTCCCACCTCCCTCGCCCTTTCGAGGCACTTTCCTTGCTCTGCTTTTTAAGGCCATCGCATGGATTATCTCCCTGTTGAGCTTATTTAGATGCGATTGCCCTGCAAAGCAACCCGAGATTATTGACACTTGTGGTATGATTATATAGGATGAAGCAAGTTAGCAAGAACGATTAGCTTTTGAGCTACAGAGAAACTTTAGTGATATCTAGAAATATTTGAAATATAATTTCAAGATACATCTAAAAGTGAAAGCATAATAGTATATATGGGCAGTACTGTAGTAGAAATAGACGATCTCATCTGGATAGTGGATGCAGAAAGAGAATTCAACCGATCACGTGAGTGGTTCCTGAAGCAGGTCAAGCTAGGGAAATTACATAAAACGAAGATCGAAGGAGACCGAAAAGTTTATCTCCTGCGCAGCGAGATATACCAGCTTCTCCGGCCGCGGATGCTGGATACCTAACCGGCACTTCTTCGCGTCGCGAACTTTAGTGGGAGCTAATTTCTATTATCAGAGCATCGGCAATTGCCTGGTCAATAGAGCGCGTTTGCCCGGTTCTCCACATAATCTCAAAAGTGTCGGAGCCTAATGCTGAACGCAACGCATTAATCGTATTGATATGAGCGGCGGGATCAAATTGCAGCGTGGTAGCAACTATAGCCTGGCGTAGAAGTTCAGCCACGGCGATAAGTCGTGTAGCGTGCTCCGGCTGATTCAGCGCATAGGCAATTTCGGCCAGTCCCTCGAAGCACAATGCCACGCCAAATATATCACCCATTTCGTGGAACAACGTCAAGCTCTCCTTGTAATGATCCAGTGCATGCTGATAATCGCCTTGATGGCGTGCAGTAGCGGCTAGATTGGTCAGAGAAGCTGCAATTCCCCATATGTATTTCAGCTTTCGACTCAGTAGCAGACTTTCTTCATATAGGGAGTAGGCTCGCTCGGAATTACCACAGCGTCGTTCAATTTCTCCCAGATTGTTCAAGACCGTTGCCTGAGCTAATTCGTCTCCCACTTTACGTAACAGCATGAGACTCTCTTCAAAAAGTGCCATAGCGCGCTGAGGCTGCTCGTGTTGGAGTGCAACCTTACCTAAATTATTGAGCAGGCTGGCCGTACCCCTTATATTACCCAATACTCGCTGAATCTTCAAACTCTCCTCGAATAAAGCCGTTGCGTGCTCATTTTCTCCTCTCACATGCGCAATCTCCGCAAGAGTGGTAGAAGCGCTCGCTATGGCCTCCTGGTTGCCCAGCACCCGGCTAAGTACTAGAGCTTCATCTGCTAATGTCTCTGCCCGTTCATAGTCTTTTTGACGACAGGCCAGAATACTGGCTCCTTCGAGGAGCCGTAATCGTGCTATATCCGTGCCAGCAGCATCCAGAAATTTTTCCAACCAGTGGCGCCCTTCGTGAAGATAGCCACGCATGAGCCAGAAACGCCAGAGCGCGCCAGCCAGGCGTGAGCCAGTTTCCACCTCAGCCTGTGTCGATCCCCACCAGAGCGCCGCCAGCAGATTATCATGCTCATATTCTAATCGTTCCAGCCAGTATCTTTGCTCTATGCCGGTAAGTGCAGGTGCAGCCTCCTCAGCGCATCTCAAATAGTAATCAAAGTGACGGCGATGCAATGTTTCCTCATTGCCTGTCTCGGCTAACTGCTCCAAAGCAAAATCACGAATCGTGTGTAACATGCCAAAACGAGGTTCACCGTTCTCCTGTTCGTGCTGACGCAGCAGGCTTTTATCGATCAGCGATGTGAGCAAATCTAACGGATCGCTGGCAATGTCCTCTCCCAGGCAGACCTCCTCAATGGCATCCAGCATGCATCCTCCTGTAAAGATGGCGAGTTGAGCAAACATCGTTTTCTCGTCGTCATTCAGCAGATCATAGCTCCAGGCGATTGCGCCACGAAGTGTCTGCTGCCTCTCTGTGCGATCACGCTTCTCATCTTTGAGTAATCTGAGATGATGTTCTAAGCGCTTCAGTAGCGCCTGGGGGGGGAGCAATTTGGCGCGCGCCGCGGCCAGTTCAATGGCCAGCGGCAGGCCGTCAAGCCGTTTACAGATCTCTATAATGGCTAAGGCGTTCGCCTGATTCAGTTGAAAATCCGGTTTGGCGGCTTTCGCTTGTTGGACAAATAAGGCTATTGACTCGTATTGCTCTAGTTCGACCAGGTCAGAATGAAACTTGGAGTCAGGTAAGGTGAGTGGGCCAACATGATATTCCTGCTCTCCGGTCAGTGCAAGCGCCGCCCGGCTCGTTACCAGGACCTTCAGCTCTGGGCAAGAAACAAGCAGGTGCATTATTAGAGGAGAGGCTTCAATAACCTGTTCGAAATTATCAAGAAGGAGCAACACCTGGCCATTCAGAGTGTCCTTCAGGCGCTCTATCAAAGGCTTATTGCCCGTTTCTCGTATGCCAAGAACCTGGCTAATAGCCGTGAGTACAGAGTCGGTGTCATGCGAGATGGCAAGTTCTATAAAGAATACTCCTTTCGGAAAATAGTCGGCTACCTCAGCGGCTACTTGCAGCCCCAACCGCGTCTTCCCGGTACCACCCGGTCCAATCAAGGTAAGGAGGCGCACCTTTTCCTGGAGAAAGAGTTTCACTATGGCTTTCAACTCGCGCTGGCGTCCTATAAAAGGCGTCATTTGTGTAGGCAGATTGTTAGGTTGACAGTCCAGCGTTTTCAACGCAGGAAACGTGAATGGAAGGTCCATGATGGTTGCCTGAAAAATGTGCTCTGCATGTTGAATGTCTTTCAGGCGATGTTCCCCTAGATCAGATAGTGCCACTCCCTCGGGAAGGTTATCTTGTACCAGCTTCTGTGCTATAAGAGAAAGCAAGAGCTGACCCCCATGACCCGCAGAAAGTATACGGGCAACACGGTTGAGGGGCTGACCAAAGTAATCATTGCCCCGTTGCTCCGCAACTCCTGTATGAATGGCCATACGTACTCGTAGAGAGCCTACTTCTTGAGGCCATATCTCCTTCGCCAGTGCTCGTTGGGCAGCGATAGCCGCAGCCAGAGCTTTCGTTGCTGTTATAAATACAACGTAGAAGGCATCTCCTACCGTTTTAAAAATGATTCCGCCATGAGCTTCCATAAGGCTGTAAAATAGTCGATCGTGTTGCGCAACTGCAATACGCATAGCCTCAGGATAGTTCTCCCAGCGTGTTGTGCTTCCCTCGATGTCTGTAAAAAGAAAAGTGACTGTTCCTGTTGGCAACTGCTGCATGGCTGATTCTCCTACTGCAAATGTAACCCTCTATTTTTCTCGGATGGCCTTTATCTGGTTCTCTCCCTCCTATTAAGAAGATACAACATTTTTCAACTTTATTCAATAAGTATACATAATTTCCAATATATACTAATGAGATGCGATTAGATACGCTAGCCATTGACAAATTCTAAAAACCATGATATGAATTATATGGTAACAAGTAGCAAAGTCTCTTTTTCGCGGGAGGACAGCATCTTATGGATCACACTGATATAGAGCATGTGCGTACTATCGCACGCTCACTTGCCGAAAAAGCCTGGTCGGATGAAACATTCCGAGAGCAGGTTCAGGACAATCCAGGCGAGGTTCTGGTGGCCGCAGGCCTACCAGAGCAATTTATAGGAGCGTTTTTGCAAGAGGCCCATTTAAGCGATGTTGCTGGCTATGGAATGGAACAGCAGTGTTTGATCTCTGACATGGGTTTTCTTCAAGATTTTATCTATTGACACAACGGCATCACATGCTGGTGAACTAATGGATAGAGTACAGGTTTCTCTTATCCATTAGTTTAGCATAACATTTATAGTGGTTGAAAAATGCGCCTGTTTAGCCACGGGTAGCCTCAAAAGGCGGCCCAACATTCTGTTGAACTACGGCTTCCTCCTCGTCCTGCAAACTGGCGTGGCGCAGCATGGTCAGCGCAACCAGGGCGGCCAGGAAGAAGAGACCTCCGGCAGCATTCAGTAAAGGCACAACGCCGAGGCTCGACACCAGCGTGCTGGCAAGGAGCATGCCTACCAGCATCAGCAGTGAGACCATGGTATTGAGCGCCCCAAAGACCCTCCCGCGATAGTTCTCGGCGGTACCCTGCTGGAGCAGCGTTTGCACCATGACTACAAAGCCAACGACGAAGATACCAACACAGGCTACCAGCGGCAGTGCCAGGGCCAGCAGAGGGAAGTTGAAGACGATCAGCACGGCGCAGCCAGCGAAGCCAAGAGGCAGCACGATCAGGTAAACGGGCCGCACAAATTTGCTGACTGCTCCCACCAGCAGTGCCCCGATCAATGAACCTACTCCCTGGGCCGTGATCAGCCAGCTATAGACGAGCGCGCCGCCATGCATAACCTCTCTATAAATATGTCGCACCAGGGCCGCAAAAACTTACAGGAAAATTTCTTGAAAGATTTCAATTGAGCAAGATACGAGAAACTTTCTCTGATCTCATGTGCTATGCTGGTACAGCGGGTAAATCATCATCTCTTTTATGATGATTGGACCAATTAGATGAGTAGAGAGGAACAGGAAACAAGATGGATATGAAACTTGAGCTTGTGCCGGTGCCGGTTTCTGATGTTGACCGTGCCAAGGCCTTCTATGTTGAAAAGGTGGGATTTCACGCAGACCATGATGTACAACCTGGGAACGGCATGAGAATTGTCCAGCTAACACCGCCGGGATCGGCTTGTTCGATCGTCATCGGGACAGGTATGGGCGAAATATCTGCAATGCAGCCTGGAACGATCAAGGCTCTGCACCTGGTGGTCGCGGACATACACAAGGCCCGCGAAGCGCTCGCTGGCCGGGGCGTTGAAGTGGGCCAGGTTGACGATATGGGAGGGGTACTTTATGCCTCCTTCAGCGATCCAGATGGCAACTCGTGGCAATTGCAGGAGATACCGGCTCATTTTTGATCCTGATATATGCAAGAGATCGAGACGCAGCACAGGCGACTGATGCTACTGCGTTGCAGCGCGCTCGATCAGCATGGCGGATTGACCTCCATCGTTGCTGAATCTTTGGTGGAACGCGAGAATCGGCTGCACCTTTTCAGGCGTGCAGCCGAGCAGGAGCTTGATCTCAGTATCGCGTTTCTTGAGGTCTACCGTGCGGATGAGCGCCTCGACGGTTCTGTCGGGCAGACTGCCTATCCACACATCGATACCAGCGCCATCGCCTGAACTCGTGCCTTGCAGGTAGCCGTAATCTAAGGGATAACGGACATCTGGATAGCGAGGGTGCAGCGAGCCTCGCGGCCGGTCGATGATGATGTCGCTGGTAGCTACCAGTGTATCAAGCGCGTCCCAGAAATTATTGGTGTCCATTACATTCCCTTTACGAACTTTTCCAGTCGTTCGCCACGCAGGACAGGTGCTGTGTTACACAGATTCAAGCGTGCGGTATAGGATACATCATCTGGAAGACCCAACTCGCGGAGTTCGCGCCCACTCTCGCACTCCCACAGCAGGCCTTCGATGTTGTCTGATGCCGACCGATACGCGCCTTCAGCCACCATAGCTTCGGGCGACTTCTTCTCTTGTATGTATGAGAGGATAGCCCCAGCCCCTAGATAATCCTCAATTGCCACGCGCAGCATACCATCTTCACCTGGCGACTTCCAGCGTTCTCCACAGGCAATCACTGTCACAGCCAGATCTTGCGTCTCAAGCAGCGATGAGACAGCGGTGGCTACAGCTTCCGCGTTCACCAGCGCGCCTATGAAAAGGTAGGGAGCCAGGCGTCCGGCGCGCGTGCAAGCTCCCCCGTTTGGGGAAGCAAGGACCAGATGTGTCCCTGGCTCTATGTCCATATAGATAACCGGGGAGAGCGAGTAGCGTCCTTTCTCCGGCACGACCATGTGCTTGCCAGTCGTCGCGCTCATCTGGCGGGCGAACGCTCTCGGATCTTCGTCGAGCGCACAGGGATAGACCAGAGCGCCGTTATGCACGGCAGTGATCGCGGTTGTCGAGAAACGCAAGGTATCCACGATGACTACGATATCGCCTCGCTCGGCGGCCTCACGTGCGCCGTGCCGCCCCCAATCAAGATGACAGCGATAAGTACGGTGTGATTGCAAGAGTGCCTCCTTAGAAGTTTCCCCTAAAAGTTTACAATATACGCTGATCCAATGCATAGCCCTTAAGCTCTACCAGTACATTGTACGACACAATGATAGTGCCTATATCCTCCTCGTCTTGCCCCTTCCAGGTCACTATCCCGCATAATACATAGTCCCAGGGAACGATAAAATGATCAAGCAGATACTGGAGCCATTCGACATAATCATAAAACTTATCGAGATCGGCCAGCAATTCTGTGCCATCGTCGCCTGGTCTCCAGCCACACCTGAAATATGGTTTTCCAGGACACTGTTCCCCAAGTTTGGCGGGATGATCCTTCCAATATCGCCAGGCTTGATCATCATGCCCCCTGTGGTGTGGTTTCCTGTGAAGTAACATCCATGCTCGCCGAGTGGTAATCCTACTGCTTCACGGAAGGGGTCAAGCTCATTTTGCAGTAGTTCCGGATTCCAATGGTAGTGATTGGTCTCATTAAACCCCTGAAGGTAGGCGAGATGACGACCGGCGAGTGGCTTTTCAAATTTGAAAGTTCCTGTAAACTCGGTGTAGTAACCCATATAATGTACTTCTCTTCCTCTCCGCTAACTTCCTTCTCTCCACTATGCTATTCCTGTTTCCTTGAAAGGAAACGTGAAAGAATGATTCTGGGAAGCCTGTCGCCAGACGTTTCTAGCTCCCATCCTGCTATTCTTTCTGCCTCTTCCCATTCTGGCAACGGCTTTATGTGTAGTGGCGCCCACCGATTGCAGCTTGACATAATAGTAGGGGGCGATTTTTGTGCGTAGGGGTGCGGTTTACAAGCCCGCGCGGGCTTGTAA
>JALYTT010000337.1 GCA_030854145.1 Chloroflexota bacterium
TCGCCGACGAGATTGTAATGCCATCGGCGAACAGGCGGGCTTGTAAACCGCGCCCCTACGTCTGTTGCATCTCACATTATGCGACAAAGCTATAGCTGGCCATGCTATAGTTCTGCTCGCCATCGACGGCATAGAGCAGGAGGGTATGTTTGCCGGGCGAAAGATTGCGCGTGTCAAGCGACCAGTCTGGCCCCAGGTGGGGTTGATTGCCGAAACGATCCAGGAACCAGGTCAGGCGCACGACTCCCACGTTATCTTGGGCCAGGGCTTTACAGGAGAAGAGGGGAGTGTTGCCGGCGTGTTTCACCGCGATTGTTACCTGGGGGGCCAGAGTGTCGGGCGCCGGGGAGGTATAGGGGTTCCAGGGAGAGGAGGCCAGAAATTCCATGGCGGAGATGCTGCCGTAGACACTGCCGTAGACCCAGTTGATGCCAACCAGCGTGAAGCGGGGATTGAGGATATTGTGCCGGTGCCCGCATGCTTCCAGAGAGTCATTGTACATATATTCATAGATCGCGCCGGCTCCTGCGACGGGATTGCCGGCCAGGTTTTCCGCTGCCAGGCTATAATGATTGTTCAAGGCAGGATTCTGGTTGATGCGCTCCTCAAAAGAGCCACCAATGGGGCTGGTATGGGAGAAAAAAGGCAGTTGTTTCAATTGCCGGCTATAGGCCAGGGCCATCTGTGCCAGATTCGCATCCACAGCCAGGGGCCGCAGTCCGCGATCTGTGCGTTCCTGATTGAGCAACAGGAATTGTTGCTGTGCCGGATTGAGGTGATAGTAGTCAGCAGGTAAGCGTAATGGGGGAAGATGCTCGTAGCGGTGTGCATTATTGAGCGCCGCGATGGCGTCGCTTTCCTGATTTGTGCTAAGGTAGTTAGGGGAAGCCAGTATATTTATACAGCCTGTTATCGAGGCCTTCGCAGGCGCGTAGTGATACGCCAGGAAGGCGCCTGTTAGCAGCAGACAGAAGATCACCTGTAGCAGAACAAATTTTCGCATCGCGGCTCCTCTTTTGTTTAATCGCTAGATATACCTCTCCCTATCGACAGGAATCACCCGTCCCGTAGCGCGTGGCTTGCCTCGCCGTCCTCGTAGTAACAGGGCAGCGAGGCAAGCCACGCGCTACGGGACGGAGACGGCGATGAGTTGCCTCTGCGTGTTTGGAGGTGGGGGCTATACTACAGACAAAGCTCCTAATGTTGGGAGTGGATGAGAGGGAATGATGCAACTGAGAACGCTGGCTAACACACACGACAGGGTCGCCTGGAATGAATGTTCCCCCAGGGGAAACGCGTGGTGGAGCAGGCAAGGGAGGAGCATGCTATGAAACCTCGACTGGTGATCGCCGATGATGAAGCCGATATCCGCCGCTTGATTACGTTCTTGCTGCGTACCTATGACCTTTCCGAAGCGCAGAACGGCGCGCAGGCCCTGAAGCTGGTCCGGGAGGTACAGCCTGATCTGGTGCTTCTGGATATCATGATGCCTGAGATGACGGGCCTGGAGGTGGCCAGTCACCTGCACGCCGATCCAGCGACCGCCGCCATTCCCATTATTTTCCTCTCGGCCAAAGGACAGGCCGCCGAAATCGAGCAGGGGCTCCAGAGTGGGGGCACGCGCTATCTGGTCAAGCCCTTTACCCCCGATGAGCTGCGCCGCTGTGTCACAGAAGTGTTGCAGGAATACCCCCGTTCATCCTCGTAACAGATATGGCCTCCACGCGGCCGCGGCATTTCGTGTAGGGGCGCCGCAGGCCTGCGTCCGGTCCCCACGCGGCCGCGGCATTTCGTGTAGGGGCGCCGCAGGCCTGCGTCCGGTCCCTACGCGGATGGGGCCGGCTGTTTTTTTGTCGCATACACCGATAGAAGAACTGAGAGAAATGCACGACAGAGGGAGTATCAGGCATGACACAGAAATGTCCCGCGCCACACCTGCCTGGCAAGCGTGAAACAGCGCAAGCCACGAAACGCAGGCAAGCACAAGAAGAGATTGACGACTTAAGGAGGCAGATCAGTGCGCTCCTTGAGAGCATCACCGATGCCGCCTTTTCTGTAGACAAGACATGGCACATCACGGCTGCCAACGCGCAGACAGAGATTCTTTGGGCCAAGAAGCGTGAAGAGTTCCTCGGGAGAAATCTTTGGGACGTGTTTCCTGAAGCCATCGGTTCTGGATTTTATCATCAATATCATAAATCCATGGTAGAAGGCGTGGTTACTGAAGTTGAAGAGTTTTATCCACCCCATGATCGCTGGTATGAGGTGCATGTACTTCCTTCTAATGCTGGTCTTACCGTCTACTTCAAAGATATCAATGAGCGGAAAAAAGCCCAGGAGGCGCTGGCCCAAAGCGAGGAAAACCTCAGTCTGATGGCCAATGCCATGCCACAAATAGTCTGGATCGCGCGACCGGATGGAGGGTTTGATTACTGCAACCAGAAGTGGTTTGAGTATACCGGCACGACGTTCGAACAGACGCAAGGCCGGAGATGGGGCCCTGCATTCCATCCCGCTGAAGTTCAGGTCTGTAGAGATATGTGGGCCCGTTCTGTAGCGAAGGGAATCAGCTATGAGGTTGAGTTTCGCCTCAAGAGAGCGGCAGATGGTATGTACCGCTGGCATCTGGGGCGTGCCTTGCCGCTGCGGGATGCCCATGGCACTGTCAGCAAGTGGGTCGGCACCTATACAGACATTGACGATCAGAAACGCACTGAAGAGGCGCTGCGGATCAGCAAAGCCAGATTGCAGGATCAGGCCAAAGAGCTGGTGATACGCCATGAGCTGGAACTCACGAACCGGGAACTCCGGCAGCAGCGCGATGAATTGACGGGTTTAAATGCAGCGCTGGAAGAAGCCAATCGCGTACGAGATCAGTTCCTCTCCACAATGTCACACGAATTGCGCACACCGCTGGCCTCCATTATCGGGTTCAGCCAGATATTGTTGGGAAATACGGCAAAAGACAGCTTGAACCAGCGCCAGCGCAGCAACCTGGAGCGCATCCTCAGAAATGGTCAACATTTGCTCAGTTTGATTAACGATGTGCTGGACCTGACCAAAATCGAGGCCGGTCGGATGGTCGTTAACTACAGCCGGGTAGATGTGCGAGAACTGCTGACTTCGCTGGTCGAAGAGACGGGGTCGCTAGCTTTCAGCCAGCACCTCGTGGTGAGAACAGAGATTGAAGATGGGGTGGATTTCCTCGAAAGCAACCCGCTGAAATTGCGCCAGATTCTGCTCAACCTATTGTCAAACGCGCTGAAGTTCACGGAGCAGGGAGAAGTGACGATCTCGGCGACACGCGTGCGCGTCTCAGATCAGCAGGAAGAACGCCTGGCGATTGCTGTGAAAGATAGCGGTATTGGCATGTCTCCCGCCATTCAAAAACGCATCTTCGAAGCCTTTTACCAGGCTGATGGCAGCTATACGCGCAAGATTGGGGGAACAGGGCTTGGTCTCTCGATTGTCAGTCAGTTGACGACGTTGCTGGGAGGAACGGTGACAGTCGCCAGCATTCCAGGGCAGGGCAGTACCTTTACGGTGATACTGCCACTCAAGGTGGCTCACCACTACGTTGAGCAGGATATTCCACGTTTGCACGAGGAAGCTACCACGGCGTCCCTCTCTTCTAGTGGGGACCTGCCAGCAGTGCTGCAAGATATCTATGCCATATCTCCACAACAAGAAACGCCAGGTGGAGGCCACAACCTGATTATGGTGGTAGATGATAACCCCGATGCCATCGTCCTTATTAAAGAGGCGCTGAAGGATACACTCTACACGACCGTTGGCGTGCAAGACTCCTCACAAGTGATGGCGCTGGTGCAAGAGTTGCATCCTTGTGCCATCACGCTCGATGTCATGATGCCGGATGTCAATGGCTGGCAATTGCTTCATCATTTGAAGGCCAACCCGGCGACCGCCTCCATTCCCGTCGTGATGCTGACTGTGCTTTCAGAACCGACGATAGGCTATGTGTTGGGCGCCGACGCGTACTTGATGAAGCCTTTTAAAACCGATGTGATGCTTACGACCCTTCAACGTTTGACGATACCCGCGTAGGGACCCGGCTTGCCGCATCCGTGTGGCAAGCGCTTGGGCCTGGGAGACCTCCCCCCAGCCTCGCTTGCGCGTTCCCACACGGATGCAGCGTTTCGTGTAGGGGCGTTGCTTCGGCTCCTCTTGTCCGCCGACAAGGCCTGCGCCCCGGTCCTACTATAATAAATAGACATATAAGGAGCAAGTATGAACGAACTGACGACTGGCGATCAGAAACAGCGCATTCTGGTGGTCGACGATAGCGAGGATATACGTGTGCTGCTGGAACAACTCCTCGAAGATCAGGGCTACTGTCTCTTTTTTGCCGAAGACGGACAGGCATCTTTGACCCAGGCCAGACTCCACCATCCTGATCTAATCCTGATGGACCTGTCTTTGCCAGATATCGATGGCTGGGAAGCGGTCATACACCTGCGCAAGATGCCTGAGTTCCGTACCACCCCGATTATTGCTGTGACTGCGCATGTTTCGCCCCCTGAAGAAGAGCGTGCGATGGTTGCCGGCTGTACAATGCATATCGGGAAGCCATTCGATACCGCGGTCTTGCTCCAAAGCATAGCTCGCCTGTTAGATGCTGGGACATAACGGCGGATACGCCAGGGCTAGCACAGCGTGTACCCGTACCCACTCGCTGCGCCAGAAAACCCAGGTGGTGATATGCGAGAAAAGGAGACATTCACGTGGACGAGAGGGAGACAGCGATTGAAGGAGCGCTTCATCTCAGTGAAGTCCGCTTGCAAGGAGCCTTGCAGCGGGCGGAAACCTATTACGCGCAGTTCGAACGCACGAAAAGCCAACTGCGTGCGATCATGGATGCCTCTCAAGAGGCTATGCTCTTTCTCGCGCCTGGGGGACGCCCGTTGAAGGTGAACACGCGCTTTAGCGGCTTCTTTGGCGTAGACGATACCACCGTCCTTTCGCAGACGCCTGCGCAACTGACGGTGCTTCTGAAAGGGCTGTTCGTGGACGGCGAGGCGTTGGATCGCTGGTTGTCCTGGAGCACCCTGGACCGGGAACATATTTTTCGCGAGCAGCAGGTGCAAGGGAGGCGTGAGAGACAGGATTTCGATCTGTCATCCCTGCCCGTCACCAATGTCGATCAGACCTATCTGGGTCGGCTCTATGTCTGGCATGATGTGACGCAAGAACGCGCGGTGGATCGCATGAAATCCGAGTTTGTCTCCCTGGTCTCCCACGAGCTACGCACGCCATTGACCTCTATTCAAGGCTATGTGGACCTGCTCTTAACCGATGAAGATGTGGGAACGCTTACCGCGCTGCAACGGGAGTTCCTCGGCATTGCCCTCAGCAATGCGCACCGCCTGGGCAGGCTCATCAACGACTTTCTTGACCTCTCGCACATTGAATCGGGCAAGCTCGTCCTGCACTGTGAACCCTTCCCGCTCGTGCAGCTCATCCGTGAGGTGAGCTCCTCGTTCCACCTGAGCCTGGCTGCCAAACAGCAGGACGTGACGCTGCATCTGCCCGATCCAGCACTCATGGTCTATGGCGATGCCAATCGGATGGTGCAGGTGCTCACTAATTTACTCTCCAACGCGCACAAATATACGCCCGTGGGAGGCCATCTGGAGATCGCTGTTGAGATAAAAGGTACCCTTGCTCACATCTCGGTCATTGATACGGGCATCGGGTTATCCGGGGAAGAACAGGCCCAACTCTTTACGCGCTTTTACCGGGCCGAGAATGCCGCCACCAGAGCCATTCAGGGGACTGGTCTGGGGCTGACCATCACCCGTTCCCTCGTTGAGATGCATGGAGGAGAGCTTCAGGTCTCCAGTACGCCAGGAGTAGGGTCCATCTTTTGCTTTACGCTGCCCGTGGTCAAATAATCTCCTCCCGCGTAGGGACCCGGCTTGCCGCATCCGTGTGCTGGCCTCGCTTGCGCGGCCTGGGAGGGGGCGGCGTTCGGATTGCTGGCCCATATATGCACACTATATTGCTCTTGCCTTTTCACCAGATAATGTGTATAATCACACGATATGCATATGCATGTATCTATACATTGGTTGTTGATAGATAGAGGAGGCGGAACATGAGTATCCCCTTTAACAGACATTACCCGCGCTTAGCTACCTACGATTATTCCTCACCTGGCGCCTATTTCGTTACGCTTTGTACGGTTGAACGCCAGGCCCTTTTTCACCGTGCGGAATTGCGAACCATTCTGGAAGAAACCTGGAAAGCGCTGCCTCAACGATTCCCAGCCGTCAAACTCGATGAATTTGTAATTATGCCCAATCATATTCATTTCATTCTCTGGTTAAAAGAGGATGTGGAGGACCGGCCGGTGTTAGGAAAGGTAATTGGTGCCTATAAATCTTTACGTGCTGTTGCCTGGACCCACCATACGGGGACTCCGGGAAGCGGGCAATTTTGGCAGAAGAATTATTACGAACATATTATCCGAGGTGAGTTAGACTTGCGCGAGAAACGGGAATATATCCGTAATAATCCGGTGAAGGATCAATTGAAACGGGAGGGTATTGCTCTGTCAAGCTCCATGGACCGGGTGATCCGCCCCGACCCGCGTAGGGACCCGGCTTGCCGCGTCCGTGTGCTGGCTTGCGCGGCCAGGGAGGAGACCCCACAGGCACCCTTCTCTCCCTGACACTTTTTTTAAGCATGTATGACAAGAAAGACCGATGTGTGTGCTCTTTGCCGGCATGACTCAAAATCTTAGGGAGAAGAGCCACTTCTTTGATGATCGTTTGAAGAGCAAACAGTTGACGACATCACAGGTACGTGTGGCTCTTCGTTCAATATCTAAGAGATAGAGCCGACCTATGCGAAAGAGGCCCTTGTCGCGTCGATCCGCGCGATCATACCGGCCTCGCCGCCCATTATGGAAGCAAGACGCGGCCAGATGGGCCAGCCACCAGACCATCAGAAACAGCACCAGCAGCATGCGGTCCACACGATCGAGCCGACGAACATGGCTGGCTTCCCAATCCCAGCCGCGACTTTTGAGATCTTGAAACGTGGACTCGACACGCCAGCGCAACCGGTAGTCCGTGAGGCGCTTGCGGCAGGCGGGCAGATCGGAGATGACCAGCAACGCGCCCTCTTCTCCTGGCTCCCAACACCCACTCAGATTCGTCTCGATCCAGGTGTCTTGCCACAAGCGAACAGCCCCATAAAACCGCTTGCCAGGCTCAGGCACCAGTTCAGAGACGGGACAGCTTGCCATCAGGTGCTTCTGACGCGTCCATCGTTGGCAGGTATGCTCTGCACAGATCCGAAAGAGATAGTGCCAGCCATACTTCTCACAGAGCTTCACCATGGGAAAACAGCCAAAGGCGCTATCGCCCATGAGCGTGCAGTCCGCCGTGCTCAGATGGGGTGCCACCCGCTGCATCATCTGCTCCACACACTCCCAGAACCCTTCATCCCAGCGCTCTTGCCCTGGCATCACTTTCCAGGCCAACGGCAAGACGCGCGAGTGTTGCAGCACGCCCAGATAGATGACCTGAGCATGTTCTTCGTACGTGGTCACATCGATCACGAGTTGCACCCGTCGCTGCTGAAAATACGGCAAAATCTGTTCAAGAAAGTCCTCCCACGTCTGCTGGGTCTCAATGCGCGGGTTGCTCAGAAATCGCTCCAAGCGCCGTTCAATACTGGGCGCTTTGGCCTCACTATCCCCCAGTAATGCTTCGGCCACCCGCGCGATCACAATACTTTCGGCTTTGATGGCTCCCAGCACAAACATCGCCAACGTTTTGCTTTGATGACCATGCAATCCCGTAAAAAACGCCTTGACCTGTTGGCACCAGACTGTCCATAATGAACTATTCATTGAGATCGTCCTCCTTGAGATGCTTGTTTCTTTCTCCTTGAGACGATCTCTCTGCCTCTTCGTCCTCTTCCTGGTGCCAATGGGCTAG
>JALYTT010000338.1 GCA_030854145.1 Chloroflexota bacterium
TGTCACCACCAGGACGGCGAGGCAAGCCACGCGCTACGGGTCGGCCAGAGACACTGGTAACGTGTTGGCAGTATTCCTGATCGCCCACGCTATGGAGAATATATACTATAATCTTCAGAAACGGGAGATACACATCATGGACGGCTACCAGCAGGTCATGGCACGTTTGCGTGTGGCTTACAATCGCGAGCAGGCCGAGCAGCGGAACCAGGCGGAAAAAGACGCCTGGAAAGTCGCGGAGCGGCAGCAGTTTCTGGCGCTTTTACAGGAGGAGGGCAAGACGACGCTCTTAGAGATCGGGGCTGGTACGGGCAATGACAGTCTTTTCTTTCAGGACCACGGTCTCGATGTGGTCTGCACCGATCTTTCGCCGGCAATGGTCACCCTCTGTCGCGAGAAAGGGCTGAAGGCGTATGAGATGGACTTCATGAGCCTGGGCTTTCCTCCCGGCTCCTTTGACGCTCTGTATGCTTTGAACTGCTTGCTGCATGTGCCTACGCGCGATCTACCCACCGTCTTGCAGAAACTGCGCGAGTTGTTGCGGCCGGGGGGCCTCTTCTTCCTGGGCGTCTACGGCGGTATGGAGCGGGAGGGTGTGCATGATGATGATCAGCACCGGCCCCCACGTTTCTTCGCGCACCACACAGACGAGTTTATGCAGCAGGCGACGGCGCCATTCTTCGAGCTTGTCTCTTTTAAAGCGATCCCTATCCAGGGCAAGCCGTGGCATTTTCAGTCTATGG
Source organism: Chloroflexota bacterium (assembly GCA_030854145.1). The sequence continues at coordinate 744 of JALYTT010000338.1, forward strand.
TGTTGCGGCGCCGCGACTCACAAGGTGTCGTCTAGCGGAAGAGTTCGGTCACCGAGCGGCCATCGTGGATGCGGCTGATGGCGCCGGCGAAGAGTTCAGCGACCGAGAGGACCGTCATATTCGGGAGGCACTTGTGGTCGGGCAGAGGGATGGAGTCGGTGACGACGATCTCCTCGATGGGGGTGGCCTTCAGGCGCTCGGTGGCCGGGCCGGAGAAGACGCCGTGCGTGGCGCAGCAGTACACATCGTGTGCTCCGTGATCGCGCACCACGCGTACAGCCTGGGTGATCGAGCTGGCGGTATCGATCTCTTCGTCTACGATCAGGGCATGGCGGCCCGCGACGCTACCGATGACATTCTTGGCTTCCGTAACCCCCTGGTTCCCGATGCGACGCTTCTCAATGATGGCGAGGGGAGCATCGAGGCGGTCGGCCAGCTTGCGAGCCTTCTTGGCGAACCCTTCATCGGCGGAGACCACCGTCACATCGCCGCGAGCCTTCTCAATGAAGTAGCGCGCCTGGATAATTTGTGCCGTCAACTCATCAACGGGAATATTAAAGAAGCCCTGGATCTGGCCGGCGTGCATATCCATGGTCAGGACCCGGTGCGCGCCGGCCACAGTGATGCAATCGGCGATCAGGCGCGCGGTGATGGGCACGCGGGGCTGGTCCTTCTTATCGGTGCGGCCATAGGCATAGTAGGGAATGACGGCGGTGATGCGGGAGGCCGATGCGCGCTTGAAGGCGTCGATCATGATGAGCAGTTCCATGATGGAGCGATTCACCGGCGAGCTGAAGGGCTGGATCACGAACACGTCGTGACCGCGTACGTTCTGATTAATTTTGACGAATATATTCTCGTTGCTGAACTGGAACACGTCGGCATTGCCGAGAGGAATGCGCAGGTGCCGGCAAATGGCGGCCGCCAACGCCGGGTTCGCGTTCCCCGTAAAAACACTCAGATCGTCCATGTGCGCCTCCTGGATTTGTTTAGTATACCATACTGCCAACCAGGGACGCAAACGCGAGAAAGCCTGTTTCCCATGCGCGCAGGCTTACAGGGCGCAGGCCAGCGGCGCCCGTACACGAAATATGGTGGTGTACTTGTAGGCGGGCAGGGCGCAGGCGTTGATACAAAATCATGTGTCGTGTTGGAACAGGGCGACACATGATTTCGTATCAATCAACGCGTCTCACGTAGGGGAGCCGTTTACAAGCCCGCAAAGCAACATACGCACATCGGCCTGCCAGGCGGGCTTGTAAACGGCGCCCCTACGCAACGAGGTTATTTTGACGTGATCGCGTGGACAACCGTCACGTTGCTGGCGGGTATCCAGGCCTGGCGATGGTTGTAGTTGATCTCGTACCAGAGGTTGGTGGTGCCATCTTCGATGAAGGTGTACTCGGAGGCGAAGACCGAGTTGCTGGGCGCCTCCCCGATCGCCGTGGCTCCGGTGGCCGGTTTGCCGTAGATCTGCACCGGGCTGCCATCGGGAGTGGTGAGCGCAACGGCCACGCCCGGACCCTCGACGGCCGCCCCAGGCGGGACCGCCAACCAGGCCAGGTGGGCATCAGCGTACAGGCTCGGCGTTGGACTATTCGCCTGGTCTGACTCACCGTACCAGATCTCATACATCGTGTCGCCCGACCCCGCCGGGTCTTTGACCTTGGCGAGGTAGTAGTAGCTCATCAATGGCTCAACGTTATCGGTCTCGTCAGTGACATCCGAGCCGTTCCCAAGCTGCGGGATCAGGCCGGAGGTCGTGCTGGGACCGTTGTACAGGTAGAAGAAGTTGAAGTTGGCAGGCGTCTCCGTGCCATTCTTCCCGTACGGGTGTTTGTCGGTTTTGGGATGCAGGCTGATAATATGCGCGTTCTGATGCGGCTCGTGCGGGTAGGGCACCCCCTGCTGGTGGATCAGATTGAAGTAGTAATCCCATAGCCAGTAGGGACCCGGATCGACGTGGTTGGTCAACGTGGGCAGGGGCGAAGGCGTGGTACCATGCGCCATGACATGCGCCTTGTCCAGGGGAATATGGTACTTCTGCAGCAGGTAGGCGACCAGCTTGGCGGAGGCCAGGTACTCGGTCGCGTTGTACCACTGGAAACCGGTGGCGTCGAAGCCCGCGTGCTCAATGCCGATCGAGTGCTGGTTATACCAGTAGTTTCCGATATGGTAGGCGATATCCTTCTCGTGGATGACCTGGTAGACGGTGCCATCACTATCCACGATGTAGTGGACGCTCACGCCGCTGTTATGGTTCTGGAAGGCATTGAGCGCTTCCAGGGCGGTACCCTCGATATCGTGGATGGAGACGTAGTTGATAGAAAAATCGGTGGGGCGATTAGCATCTTCATAGGTGCAGCCGGGATAGTTATAGGGGCTGATGTTGCAGTCGAAGATGCTGGGGTCAACGATGCAGTCGATGGCGCCGGGATAGTCCACCTTGCCATCGTTGCTGCAGCCGGCGGGGATCGTGCTGGCCCCCTTGACAGAGGCGGCGCTGGTGGTATCGGGCCTGACCTGCTGCGCTGCCAGGCTGACGGCTTCACCAGTCTCGGCCTGTGCGCTGAAGCCCTTGTTGATCAGCTTGTACAGGGCATCGGCGTACATCAAGGCCGTTGAGCGTGTCGTCGCGTTGCTATAGGCGGCGACAGGGCCATACCAACCAGAGAGACTGGCCGGCAGTGCGTGTGAGGATTGCAGCGCGTAGTCGTGCAGGACGGCGGCACCACCCAGAATGTTGGTGCCGATGTCGCTCTTGAGCTGTTGCTCGCTCACGCCCAGGTCTTTGGCCGCGCGATCCAGGGTGTTGCCCTGCGTATTCTTCACGAGGTGCATGCAGCCGTAGCCATTATCCATGCTGGGGCTGCCCCCGTGATTGCTCAAACGGCCCTCCATATAGCAGAGCGCCTTGAGCACAGCGACCGGGACGCCGAAGCGCTGCGAGGCCTGGGTAAATGCTGTGTTGACCGGCAAGCCTGTGCTGACGGCGGAGGCCGCGCGGGCCGTCCCTCCTGCCAGTCCCATGAAAACTAGAGAACAGACCAGGGCCAGCATCATAGGGAGACCAATGCGAGTGAACAAAGAGTGTCGTTGCATCGTGAGTCGTTTCCCTCCAAATAGTACTCTGGACATACGCATAACGCGGAGATGCGCAGAACCATGTAACAAGAGGCACCTGAGACGAGGCAGAGAATAACGCTTGATAGCTTCTTATCGAGGATTCTCATGGTAAATGCTCATCTCGTTCAAAGTATAACATATAAAAAAGGTGTTTCAAGAAAGCACACGCCGTTGAAAATTCGGGGAGCAGTGTTTGTCTGAAGAGGTTGGACCGTAGGAAGAAATTGCTATTGGGGCAGAGAGTTTCTCCTCTATAAAAGCTCTCCCTCGCTCTTCCGCTGGCAACGTTGCCTCACCCTGCAGGAGGAATGACTGGTACTGCGGCTGGCAGGCGAAAAGTCGTTGGGTGAGTTCTTCCTGGTGGCTCAGGTTCGCGGGCCGGCGCACCTTTATGCCCTGGATGCGTTCGCCTTCTTGCTCGAAGTAATCAGGCAGATCTTCTTGCATGCCCTGGTAGCGGTAGGAGGTACACACCTTCCATTCTGGCAGCGCCTTCAGCCGATCTCTATTGGTGATGGCCAGATAATCGGGCCGTCCAGCAACTTCGAAGGCGTAGCGCGTCGCCAGCAGGTCGAAGTGTCCGACGCGGAACGCCTGCTGCCAGGCGTTCCAGCTATTGTGTCGATCAGGAATGCTGTGCGTCAACGTGTAGTCCTCGGTAGGAAACGGTCCGGCTCCATGCCTGGTAGCATAGGCACGCAGGATGCCGAGTGTGATGACCTCACCCGTGTAATCGTGCTCCTGCACGAGTGTCTTCGCATTGGCAAACGTCGTTGTGCTCCAGGTCGTGTAGGGCGCGAAGCCATAGTTCTCGTCGAGCAACACGCCCTGTGCCCCTTCAAAGAGGATCGTACCGGGTCGGGCCAGCAGCGAGCGCATATACCCCTCGTCCACTATCTCGACCACCTGCGAGAAGGCATGGAAGACATCGGTACAATCTTCAATGCCTGCCTCGCCGCTAAAAATGCTCTGTTCCTGTCTCACCGCGTCCGTATCTGGGAGCTGCCGCCAGATCTCAGCGAGTTGGCTGCGTTTGAGATCGCGCTGCGCGCGCAGTTTCTTGACGATAGTCGCCCTCTCCTGTAGATCGCCCACGAAGAGCGCGACGTTTGCATCGCTGAGAAAATCGGCCATGCACTCGCCGATGCCTTCACCGCAACTCCCGTGGCGCTGTGCCGCGCGCGCGATCTCGTGCAGCCGGTTCGCGGCCTGCTGAAACGGTGTGATGACCAGCGCGCGACGATCGATAGCCAGCCGCTGCCAGGCGTCCGTAATACCGAGTGTCTGCAGGTGCCTCTCTTCTTTGAGCATATTTAAAGGATTGATGAGCAGAAAACGCGAAAGAAAGGTCCGTGTACCAGGGACTAGCGTTCCGCTGCCGAATTGAGAAAACGTGTGCTGCTCTCCAGTGGGAGTTACCACAGTATGGGCAGCCTGGGGACCACCGTTATAGCGTACGACGGTGTGGGCCGCGAGCTGCCTGCTGAGAAAATCGGTGATAGTTCCTTTGCCAGCATCACCAAAACCAAGGTCGGCAAGAAGGATAGCCTGCTTTTTCTGGCTCATATGCCTCTCCGTAAGTAAGGGGCGCAGGCCAGCGGCGCCCCTACACGAAATGGGGATCTATTGTGTAGAAGCATCGCTGGTAAAACATCATTCAGGCGATTTATCGCGCCGGACGCGATAAATCGAGTCCCTACGATAAGCGTTCGGTCGTGGGTGTGCCTCCCGAATCGTTTCTGAGAAGATCGGGCAGATGGCCCCCGGCGATTGTGGCGACGGCCTTCTTGCTGGCATAGCCTCTGAGCGCCTTCGAGGCGGCCTCGATTGCCAGGGGGCTGGCGCCCATTTCACCCAGGTCATGCCCGCCCTCGGCAAGGTTGATGGCATCCTCGGTCAAACCGATGGCCAGCGCAATGGTTTCGCTGACGGCGTTCTCGTCGTCCAGGAAGATGACATTCTGGCCGAGCAGGTCGCTCCAGAAGTTGCGGATCTCCTCGTCGTGACCGTGGCTGGCATTGCAGGGAAAGATGAAAAAGAGATGGTAATGGCGCTGAACTTCAGCCAGAATCTGGCGCAAGGGGATGCTCTCCTGCAAGCCATCGCCGATGAGCTGTGCTACCTGCCGCTGGCTCACGGCAGGATAGGCCTTCTCGTCGCCGATCAGGAAGGCATAGCCCTTGCGACCGCGTTTCTCCCAGCAGTCAATCGAGGTATGGCGCGCCAGGAAGTAGAGCGCCAGTTCATAGGATTCGTGGTTTGTGCCGCCACCGCCGCCTTCGAGGACGATGTTGCGCAGGTGCTCATCCATCTCGACACCGCTCTCGAATTGCCCGACCTGCAGCGGAATACGATCACAGGTGGCATCTCCGAAGGCGCCGAAGAGAATCTGCGGGTCCTGGATATAGCCCTTCACCAACAATACGCCCATAAGTTCCGCCAGCTTCTTTTGAAAGACGCGTGGGATGCCGCCCATCGAACCAGTTTCATCGAAAAGCACGCTGATAGCGTGAGAGCGCGGATGGGCCTCGCTATCGCGACTCTCGCGGAATGAGACGCCTTTGGGATCGAGCGTAGGATGAATCTCCATTTTCCCGGCTGCCCTGGAGGCGTCATCATACGCGAAGTCGCTCTTTCCTGTCGCTTTGCGCAGGCGCGCGGCTTCCTTATACGCGTCGGTTGACCAGTTTGTGCCACCCATGGTATGTTTCTCTCCTTTGCTGTTAGAACATTCGGCTTATGCGGGACGATATTCAGGGTTGGGGCATGCGAAACGCGCGAAATTTCCTTGGCCCCCAGAGCCGCTCGATAAGGCTATCGAACTCCTCAAGCAATATATGCGTGTCCTGTGGCCGTCTCTGAGGAGGTGAGAGCAGGCAGCCTTTGAAAAAGCTCTGGATCTGCCAGGGCACGCTTTCCGGCAGCGTGTGTTCCTGTGGGTCGCCGCCCAGCAGATCAAGCATGCACCTGGCGGCCATGAAGACATCAAGCGCCGGGGTTGGCTCTTCGCGGGCGAAGACTTCGGCCGGATACCAGTCCCGGTATGCTGAACTGATGGCGTTGATACGCTCGCCCGTCCGGCCGGGATCAAGGACGGCATATGACCAATCGATGAGCACAATGCCGTGCTGTGCAGGATGGATCAGGATATGCGTTGGCAAGACGCAGCCATGGATCACGCGACTGGCATGGGCGAAGCCAAGCGCAACCAGGAGCCTGCGCCAGATCCACGCCATATCCCTGGGATCGATACCCTGCGGGTACGCCTGTCGTACTTCTGTGAGAGAATACAGCCCTGCCGGATACGCGAGCACATTGATCTGTCTGGTGACGCCCGTGTCTTTTTCCTGGTAAGGGAAGGCATCAAGCAACTGGGGAACAAAATGGCGCCATGTGGCATAGCCTTCGCTGCTCCTGAGATGCGCAAGAATGCGCGCCTCGTTACTCACAAGATCGTTATCAGCAGGCGCGATAGACACTTTGGCGATCCCTCTTGTCTGCTCGCCAGCATTCAAAGTGGAACACCCATACAGACCACAGAGATCGCCCCGGAACAACAATCTCTCCAGCGAGTATGCACGCGTTTTCGTCCTGACGAGAAAAGGCGCCCCTTCAGCGAAGGTCGCGTGCGCCGATCCATAGGTCTCGCTGGCGATACTGACCTGCGCCTGCTCCCAGAGCTGCACCAGTTTTTTGAAGGCCGCGTCTGCTCTCTCATAGTCAGAGGTTCCCTGGAACGCATCTGGATGCACGACCTTTGCCAGGCTGCGGAAAATGTTTCTGGCGGCAGCGAACCTCTCCTGCCGCGTGCCGCTCAGGGGGCCGAAGATCGCCTCTGGTGAGTTCGCCTGCTGGAGTGCGCCGCTGACTCTGTCTAGCTCGGTCGTGTCCATCGCCATCCTCCCTATTAGTGTATTTGTGACACTATCTATAGTGTATTTATAACACTAACTCACGCGCATGTCAAGGGGGGCGTTATGCGTAGGGGCGACGCGGGTTCGCAAGGGGAGGTTTTTTGCGGGGTGACGGACAAGCAGGGAGAGACATGCAAGGGGGGAGGGGCGCCGTTGACAAGCTCGCCTGTTCACCGACGAG
>JALYTT010000339.1 GCA_030854145.1 Chloroflexota bacterium
TGGATTTTATCGGTGTGAAAAATGTTGCAAAGCAAATGAGACATTTTTGCGCACAACCAAGAGATGCTTTACGATTGTTGCTTGGCAAGCTTTCAAGGCAAAACGGGTAAACTAAAAAGCCCTGGGGCGCAGGCCAGCGGCGCCCCTACATGAAAGAGAATCGCGGATGGTGAGAGATGTCGGTACATTGTTCCAACGCCGACACATGATTTTGTATCAACCAATGGGCGAGCCGTCGCTCCTAGATAGCTCACGAGCCATGACGCAACTCTTCCAGCACCTGGGCCGTCGGCACGGCGGCGGTTCCGGTGAGAGCGGTCGTCGAGAGGCTGCCGCAAATCGTGCCGCAGCGCAGCGCTTCTGGCAGGGAGTAGCCTTTGAGTATGCCGTAGATGAAACCGGCGTTGAAGGCATCGCCCGCGCCGGTGGTATCCAGCACTTCTTTCACGGGGAAAGCGGGGCAGTAGGTGAGTTCGGCCTGCTGGCAGGCGATGGCGCCGCGCGCGCCTACCTTGACTACCGCCACTGGCAACAACTTCGCCAGTACACGTACGGCCTCTTCGGGCGTCTCGGTCCCGGTCATAAACATGGCTTCCGCCTGGTTCGGGAGCATATAGTCACCACGCGCCACCACAGCGGGCAGACGCGGGTCCGCCAGGATCTCTGGATGCCAGCCAGTATCAAAGAAGATGCTGGCCTGACGTTCGGCGATGACATCAAGCAGCGGGAGCAGGCCCGGATAGGCGTACAGGAAAGCGGCCTCAAAATCGCACGAGTCGAGGAGCGCAGAGAGTTCCCCTGAAAGCGTGTCGGCTCCGTGCAAGGCTGGCGTTTGCGCCAACTGGCTCGCGAACCCGCCAGGCGTATCCGTATACGAAACGAAGCCGCGCTCGCCCTCGTGGACCAGAGCCACGCTCACAGCCTGCCGGGCATGCTCACGCACCAGCACCAGGTCGCGCGAGATGCCAGCCCGCTCCATCTCTTCGAGGATATAGCGGCTAAAGAGGTCGTTCCCCAGCTCACAGAGCAAGGCCACACGCAGCCCCAGGCGACTGAGCGTAGCGGCGGTATTGAAAGCGGCTCCAGCGCTGATGCCAAAGCGCTCCACGTAGAGTTCCTGCCCCGGTACAGGCCAGTGCGGCAGCCCGGCAAAGACAAGATCAAGGCAAGGAGTACCAACGACCAGCACATCAAAATGGGTGCGTCTAGCGACGTGATGAGCAATATTCATGCGCCGACCTCGTGAATGCGCAACCGGGTAACCACTTCAGCAGCGCTGCCTGAGCGATGCAGGCCGTCGATAATCAGGGCCGCTCCCAGAGGGGCTTCAAAGCCTTCCGGCTCAGATTCGCTGTGCGGAAAGAGGTACAATTGGTAGGTATCACCCAGGCGCTCACTGAGGTCATGCGCGCGCTGCCCCGCCACCACGATATCCTCGTGATGATGGATCGCAAGCAGACCCGCCACGTCCTGCATCAGTCCCTCCCAGAAGGCCTGCTCGAACTCCGCCTCGCTGGCACCATGCTTGGCTGCCTCGCGCTCGTCGACTTGTTGGAAACCTTCCGCCTCGCTGGCAGGCGTTGAGCGTGCCGGGAGGACCAGGCTACCTACTGTCTCACCGGTACCGTTGATGACCTGCCCATCTTCGATGACAAGTATGGATCTGGCATAGCTATGCGCCTCCAGGAAGAGAAAGCGCATCTCTGACCATGCTGCCTCGCGCTCGTGCAGGCGTTGGAGAAGCAGCACCACGCTAGCGACCTTCCCCGCTGAACCCATATCCAGGTGACGCAGCTTTCGATATGCCGGGACCGCCGGCAGGTGCCTGACGCCTGGCAAGGCAAAGCTGGACACATTCAGGGCTATGATGTCTATAAGAAATCCCTGTGCCGCCAGCCTATCATGTTCGTCCCAGGATGCGGGAATCAGCTGTGAACGCTGCTGCTCCGTGAGTTGGCCAGGAGAGACCAGAGGCGCTCCCAGGCCCATAGCCAGCGCGATACAAGGTTCGGGATAGCGCGCGCAGGTATGTTCTATAGAGGTGAACATAGCAGCGGGACTTGCGAAGGAACTGAGATCGACTACACGGCCATTCTCCATGACACACGTCTTCCAACTCGCTACATCGTAGTCAATACCGATAGTCAAACTCATACTCTTTCTCCTAGTATATATATAATTGAAACATGACACCCGCAATATCGGCGGACAAGAAGAGCCGAAGGCAGGCTCTTGAAAAGGCATGTATGCTATGCTCCGTCGAGCGCGCTCCGGTCCGCGTAGGGGTGATGGCTTGCCTCGCCCGCGTAGGCTACGCGGATCAGGTCAGTTATTATACCATGTGCGCAAGTGGGCGCGCCGTGTGGTGCAGCAAAAGCCCTTAGCGTGTAGTGCATCCCATTTCTCGGCGTTTCTTGACGCAGCGTTCGTTGATCTGCTACACTTCCCCTATCGGGCCGCGTTTTTATCCAACCTTACTTTACCTGCTATAGTACACAACGAACGTTCCCGACTTGGTACACAAACATACATACCGGGGGACATGGGATCGGGCTACACGCGGGATGTTATTCGTATTTCGCATTGATGGTAGAGGTCAGGAACATGCCAGGTGAAAGTCCTTCATATATCAATGACCAGGAACGCTTGCAACTGCTGAGGGCCTTGCGCGAGAGCGAAATCCTGCGCGAGTTGGCGGAACTCCTGGCATCCTCACTTGACCTTGAGCATATTTTACAGGTCCTGGTAAAGCGCACCACCCAGGTATGCGAAGTCCAGCGTTGTGCCATCTGGCTACTGGGAGACGACCGCAAGGTGCTGCGACCGGTTATTTACCACCTCACCTCGCCCCGTATCAACCCGAACATGATTCAGGCAGCGGACCGTATCTGGCATCATAGTACACTCCAGATAGAGAATCCATTTATCCATCGCTTGCTGACAGAGAAAGGCATGATCTTCCTGAACGATCAGCGCGCTGAAGAGAGCATGCGTCCCAGCGCCGAGACCTTTCTCGTCCGTTCCATTTTATATATTGCCCTGGTACGTGAGGGGCGCCCGGTGGGGATGATGTCCCTGGATAATCCAGGAGAGACAGGCATATTTTCAGAGGAGCAGCAGCAGTTGGCCCGCGCTATCGCGCAGCAGGCGGCCATGGCAATTGACAACGCGCAACTCTACCAGCAAGCGCAAACGCAGCGGCGGCGCGCGGAACAGTTGATCGAGCGATCTCAGGCCATCTATGAAGTCGCCATGGCCGTCAACTCTGGTGAGGACCTGCCGACCGTTCTGGAGATTGCCACGCAGCACCTGGTTCGTGGTCTGGGCGCCGAGGGAAGCACTACACTGCTCCTGGACGGGGGTATGCTGCACCCCGTAGACAGCACTGGACTGTTGGGAGAGCAGAGCGAGTCGCACACAGCCGCCCTGGCAGACCTGCCGTATTGCCAGCAAGCTGCGACAACAGGACTACCGCTCTTTGTCGCAGCCAGGCGACTGGGGGTCGCTGAACTGCTCTGGTACCATAAATTTGAGATAGACAATGCCATGGTGATCCCGCTGATGGTGGGCGCCAGGCATAAAGAGGGGCAGGAAGCCCATCGCTGCGTCGGCTTCATTTTTGTGAACTACCACGACCCCGATCATAGCGCCCCCAAAGGGCACTACGCCTTCGCCCAGGATATCGCCGCTCAGTGCGCCCTGGCCATCGAGAAGGCGCACCTGCTGCAACGTGCCCACCAGGCCGCCGTCCTGGCAACCGAGCGCGCCAATACCCTGAATGCCATCTTCCACGCGATGACCGACGCCATCACTGTCCTGAACCAGGATGGACAGGTATTGATGCGCAACAGCGCCGCCGCGATCTTCATGGGCGAGCCTCTCCACTCCAGAGAGCGCCTGCACGAGGTATACAAACGTCACCCGGCCTCCACACTGCACGGCCAGCAAATCTCCGAGGAAGACTTCGCCCTGATACGAGCCTTGCGGGGAGAGCGCATCCGTGGGGAGCGGATCAGCCTCACGCGCGCCGACGGCCAGGAGCGGGTCATCGAAATCAACGTCGCGCCTATGTTTAATGGAACCAGAAAACAGGTTGGCATTGTGAGTGCCTTTCGCGATATCACGGAGCAGGTACGCATTGAACAACATATCCGCCAGGCGCTGGAAACCATGCTCCACATGGCAGAAGCGGTCTCCGGGATCACCGATATCCAGGATATCCTGAGCAGCGTGCTGGAAATGGCCCTCACAGCCCTGAACTGCCAGCAAGGAGTCGTGCAATTACGCGACGAAGAGCAGGACACCTTTATCCCACTGCTGACCCTGAGTTCCTCGGCTCAGGCAGAAGACAGGCAGCATCTGAGCGAGCAGAAACAATGGCTGGCGGCTGAAATACACCAGCGACGCGACTACCTGGCACAGCTACACCAGGGCCACGCCATCCTGATCAACTCCGAACGCTATACCCACCTGTTCGCATCCACCCGGCAGGACCCACCTCCCCCTGGCAAGGGACTGCTGACACTTGTCGCGCCTATCACTCACAATAACCGCCTGTTTGGGCTGATATGGCTGGACCACCTGCTACCGGTCGAACATAGCGAAACTGAGTCAGCACCCGGACTACCGTTGGAGAGTTTTAGCATCTGGGATATGGCGATCATCGAAGGCATGGCGCAACTGGCGGGTCTGGCGATGGAGCAGGCACGCTGGCAGCAGGAGGCGCTCAACGCGCGCACCAACGAAACGGCGATGCGCGAGGCCAATGCCCTCAAGGACGAATTTCTGGCGATCACGGCCCATGAATTTCGTACCCCCCTGACCCTCATTCTGGCGCACGCCCAGGTAGGGCAACGAGTTCTGCGTCGCACACCCAATCAGGATCAGAGCACCCGGCTGACCGAAAACCTCTCCATCATCGAGGCGCAGACGCGCCACCTGACGAACATCGTCAATACATTTCTAGAAGCCACGCAGATCAACCGGGGGCAACTCGTGCTCACCCTGGAAGAGGTGGACCTGGCAGCTATCGCCCAACAGGCCGTACACAGCCACAGCACCTCCTCGACGATGCACCATATCAGTTGCCACATTGAACCATGTGGACAGCCCTATCTCGTGATGGGCGATAGCGCCCGCCTGCTACAGGTGGTTGCCAACCTGCTACAGAATGCGATAAAATATAGCCCACAAGGCGAGCCAATTACCCTCTCAGTGCAACGATATACACAGGACGGACCCGACGGCAGGCAAGCGATCATTGAGGCATGTGTAGCGGACAGGGGGATCGGCGTTCCCAGCGATGCCCAGCCCCGCCTCTTCGAGCGCTTCTATCGCGCCCCTAACATCCAGATCAGCAAGGCGCGCGGCGTCGGTCTGGGTCTGTATGTGGTAGCGGAACTCCTGCATATGCAGGGTGGCACCATCCGTGTTGAGAGCAGCGGAGTCCCCGGTGAAGGCAGCCGCTTTATTTTCACATTACCAGCACTAGAAAGCCAGACAAACGGCAATGACTGAACTACGAGACTGGCTCCTCACGCTCACGAGAGAGACGATGGAGCGCGAAGGCAGCGAGGATACCGCGCATGACCACGAACATATCGCGCGCGTCATCGCCATCGCGGAGAGCATCCAGGCACACGAAGGCGGCGACCTGCCTACCATCTGGGCCGCGGTGGCCCTGCATGATAGTGGCCAGCCACGCGAGCGCCGTCATGGCGGAGATCACGCGCTCATCGGAGCCGAGATGGCTGGGGAACTGCTGAGCGGAACGGATTTCCCCCAGGATGCCATCCCCGGTGTGCAGCAGGCCATTCGCGATCACCGCATGACGGGCGGCGCCACCCCACGCTCGCTGGAGGGCCGTATCCTCTACGACGCAGACAAAATCGATTCGTTGGGCGCGGTGGGTATCGGGCGCCTGTACTGCATTACAGGGTATTACCACCAGAAGGTCTACTCCCCGGTACCCACGGACATTGTTGAGCCGGTTGATCCCTTCATCTTGCGCGAATTGAGACGCCGCCCTGACTACTCGCCCTTCATCGAGTTTCGCCTGCTCTTCGGCAATCTGCCCCAGCGTCTGATGACGCAGACAGGTCGCGAACTGGCGCGCGAACGCTATGCCTTCATGGAAGAGTTCTTCTCGCGCCTGGAGCGAGAGATCGGGGGCGAACTGTAGGCGAGGCGGCGGGGTTGAAAATCGCATAATTAAACGGCGCCTTCTTCTCAGTAGGGGCGCTCAAATGCACCGTAAACCCCACGCGCGGCTGCAAAGAGATGTACTGCACCACGACAGGACCCGGATCGCCAGCGAGCATCACTACCACCACGCTCGCCCCGGTGATGTGGGTATGCGCAACCGCCACCTCCCGCTGTGTACGTTCAAACACACCCGAACCCGCCAGCATATGCGGGGCAGCAGTTTCGGTCCGCTCCCCGGCCTTACCAAGTGCCAGGATACTCGGATTCGTTGTCGCCTCGAGCGCCGCTGCTGGCTTCTCAAACCGCGCGGGCGCCTGGCCCACTTCCAATTTGGGCGCCGCCTCCAGGCGTACTTTTGTAGTATGCCCGGCAAGCCGCTGCTTCTCGCTCCTGACTCCAACGCGGGGAGCATCTTTCTTAGATGGGGGGGCTTCGGCCGCAACAACAGGTATACCTGGCAAGGCAGGTTCGGATTCAACGGGCGGCGCGGCAACAGGAGCAGCGTGCAGGCCCGGTGCTTGTGGGGCCGCGCTTGTTGGCTGCCGTGGACCTCCCAGGGCGGAGAATGACGAGGTAACGCGCTGCGCGAATTGCGCCAGGAGATTGGTTCCGGGCTTCGGCAGAGGGGCATCGCCCTCTTCAGTGGAACCAGGATACTGCGCCGACAATATCTTTGATTGCAGGCTCAAGCGCGGTGGAATGACGGCGCTATCCTGAGGCGCGGTGCCGGTGAGCATCACCGGCGCATCCAGTTCGTCTTCCCACACATCTTCCTGCGAAGTCGGGTCTGCCAGTGTGGCCTCTACTGAAGCCGAGATATTGCCGCGTTCCCGCTCAACACGAGAACGCCATGACTTTTGCTTGTACACATCGAGTTTCAGTTCATCTTGCCGGGTCATTACACCTCCCAAATTTACTATGTGACATCCCCACCACACGGATCTGTGACACAGCTTGAAGCACTACTGGACAGTATAGCGCAGGGTTTTACGGCGAAAGACAACAATAGCACATTTGGGTTATAGGCCTGGTATCTCTATGCGCTGATATTCATAGCCTTGAATAGGAAGATTTGGTAGAGCCTCTCTCCTGCTCTTGAATGTCATCCAAGAAACCGATACAATAAGGCCCGACTGTGAGGCGAAAGCGGTCATTACAACTCACATACTGGCAGGCTGGTGCAATCCATCAGAAAGCCAGTTCTATTTCTCATAAAGGATGATTTTGATGAAGCTCAACGGTACACACAAGTTTAAAGCGTCCAGCCAGCAAGTTTTCAACGCAATTCTCAATCCCCAGGTGCTCCAGGCATGCATTCCCGGCTGCAAGTCAGTTGAATATCTTGATGCCCAGCGCCTGAAGGCCAATATCACTACGGGTCTGCCGGGGCTCAAGGGGCCATATGCTGTCGTGATCAATATCGCGCAGCAGCAGGCGCCGAATCTCCTGGTACTGCAGGTGCAACGCCAGGGAAGAGGCGGCTCCATTCAGGCCACCGGCCATATCAACCTCACCGATGAGCCAGATGGCGCCCTGCTCGCGTACAATGCCGATGCCACGCTGGAAGGCGCGGTGGCCCTGGCCAACAATCCCATCGGCCAGAGCTATACCAAAAGTTCGCTCACCAGCTTCTTCAAGAAACTGGACGAATCTATCGCCTGAGAGGCCGGGTGCCCGCACGGTAGAAGCCACAAGAGAGGTAGGGGCGCCGTTTACAAGCCCGCATAGGCCTACGCGGGCTTGTAAAC
>JALYTT010000340.1 GCA_030854145.1 Chloroflexota bacterium
TGCCTCGCCAGTCAGCCCGCAGGGCGGGTGCGCTGACTGGCGAGGCAAGCCACGCCCTACGGAAGAACGGCCCGCTTCGGCTTCCGTTCACGCCTATGTGGCTTGCATAGCCAGTCAGTTCGCCACGCCCTACGGAGACGCCGCACGCTTTCTTGTTTGTTCCTGTTGTATAGCAATGCCTATGGGAGCAGGCCCTGGTGGGTGCTTTACAGCTCCCGCATCACGTGTTGGAAGGCCTCGATCACTTCTGTGGGCGCTATCACGCGGCCCGCGAGGGTATCCAGTCCCACAGCGCGTTGCGGCAAGCCCTGGCGGAGTATCGTGCGCTCCTCGTGTGTATGCCCAAGCAGGTGGGCCAGGGTCTCAGGGCGCCATTGGAGCAGGACGCCCGCTTGTAGCAGGCTACCTGCGCGGCGGCGAATCATATCCAGCCCCACGACCTTACGCTCTCCTGCGACGACCTCGTATGGGGAGAGCGAGGCGTAGCAGGCCCGGCGGAGGATAGCCTCATCCCTGGCTGCCTCACCCTGCCTGGCGTGTCTCTGTCGCTCGTGGGCTTCGTGCGGCGCTATGGTAGCGGTTCGCACATCCAGGCGCGCCAGCGCGGCCACCCAGGCCTCGCCGAACCAGCGGTACGATTCCACTACATCCGCCAGGATCAATGGGTGGCCTGCCGGCAGCACAACGTCCAGGCTTAGCAGGTGTGGCCCCACCAGGACAGCGGTCCCACCGGCTCGCCGGTGATAGATAGGGATGTGCCGGTCCGCAAGCGTCGCCTGATTGATGATATCAGGTTTCTGCGAGAAGCCCAGTACTATCCCTTCAGGCTCCGCCATAGACCAGGAGAGCGTGGCAGGCTCCCCTGGTAGCGCCCCGGCCAGGAGTGCCTCGCTCTGCTCGATATGCTGCTGCTGATCGGCGCTGGTGAGTGGCAGCACACGCCATTCACTCATGGTTGAGCCTGGACTTGCCTGGACTCCAGCAGGTTCTTCTCCGCCGGTTTGCGCAGCATCCAGCCGGCAACCGCGGCCACCAGGCTCAGGCCCGCGCCGATCAGCAGCGCGATCGGCGCCCCGAACAGGTGCGCCAGGCCGCCCGTTAGCAAGTTGCCCAGGGGGATGCTGCCCGCGAAGACCATCATATACACGCTCATGACGCGGCCGCGCAGGTAATCGGGCGAGACAGTCTGCAATATCGTGTTGGAGGTCGCCGAGAAGGCGATCTGCGCGAAACCCACGATCGCGATGAGCGCGAGCGACGCGAGATACCGGGGCGAGAGCGCGAAGGCTGCCTCGCAGACACAGAATGCCAGCGCGCTGACGAGCAGGAACTGCAAGCTGCGCTTGCTATTGCTCCAGGCCAGCCAGAGCGCGGAGATCAGCGAGCCAAAGCCAAACGCCGACGAAATGAACCCGAAGCCCGCCGGCCCGACGTGCAATACCTCGGTCGCGAAGAGCGGCAGGACCACGTTAAAATTGATGCCGAACAGCGAGACCGTCCCCACTACGGCGATAATTAGCAAGACGACCGGAGTGCGCACAACGTAGGCCAGCCCCTCGCGCAGGCTCTGGAACGTGCTCTGGCTGGCGGATTTCGCCTGCTCAGACGCCGTTCTCGATGAGCGCGTATGCAGTTGCCGCAGGTCGATCAAGGCGAGACCAATAATCACGGGGATGAAGCTGAACGTATTGAGCAAGAACAAGGGCGCCACGCCAAGCACAGCGATGATGATGCCACCGATGCCAGGTCCCACGATACGCGCCATATTGAAGAGCGATGAGTTGAGCGCCACCGCGTTTGGTAGATCATCCTTACCCACCATCTCCATGACGAAGGCCTGGCGCGTGGGCATATCAAATGAATTCGTCAGGCCCAGCATGAATGCCAGTACGAGCACATGCCAGATCTGCACCGTCCCCGTGGCGACAAGTATCCACAGAATAGCTGCCTGCAGCATGGCCGATGATTGTGTAAACAGCAATACTCGGCGCTTCGGCAGGCGGTCGGCTAGCACGCCGCCAAAAAGCGAGAGAAGCATCACCGGCAAGAACTGGAGCGCGCCGACGATACCCAGAAGCCAGGCGCTGTGCGTGAGTTCTAGCACGAGCCATGCCTGGCCGATAGACTGCATCCAGGTACCGATCAAAGAAATAAGCTGACCGCACCAGAAGAGACGAAAATTGCGATGACGTAACGCCGAAAACGCGCGCAGCGGCCCCTTGAGCTGCCGCAGTTCGATGACCCCTGCGCGTTCCTGGTCCGTTGTCGAAGCTGGAATAGGTAATTTACCACTAATTGTTTGCATACATGAAGAGTCCTATCTATCAGGTAGAAGAATGCTGGGAAGCCCGCGCTTCCCGTTGTGGGCCAGGAGGCTCCACGTTACTCCGTATTGTGCTTTGTCCATCCTCATGGGATAGGCTAATAGGCGGTGCCGTCCCCTTCGGCTCCCCGGCCCACCTATCCGCTGAAGATAGTTAGCACGCTATAAAAATTTTACATAAAATTATGTGTTTGAACTATGCATCTTCGCTCAGCAAGCGCTCGCGCGTGTGTACGTGGCGTTCGAGCTTTGCCAGCAAGGTTGCACGCATCTGCTCCAGGCCGGTCATCTTGTGCTCGATGAGTGCAAGCTGCTTGCGCGTTAGCTCGTCGGAGCGCTCTAGCTGAGCTATCTTGTCCTGCGCGTCAGTTGCCTGGCGGTACGCTTCCCTGATCTGCCCGCGCTCTTCTTCCACTTCGAGCAGGGCGCGGATCTCTGAGAGCGAGAAGCCCAGCAGGTCGCGCAGGCCCTTGATATGCTCTAACCCCTGGATGTCGGCCTCGCTGTAGCGTCGGTAGTTTCCCTCGGTGCGCACGGTCGGTGATAACAACCCTACTTCTTCGTAGTAGCGCAGCGTGCGCTTCGTCAACCCCGTACGCGTAGCCACCTGCTCGATAGTGAGGAGCCGGGATTCATCTGTCTGGGAAGATGAGCTTTGTTCTTTGTCGGTAGCAATCATGGATGTGATCCTCCGGAACGACTTTGTGAGAGGATATAGTGATAGTATAGCATAAGGTTCCCGTTTACGTCAAGGTTAAGCTTGCTTTAAATATGGCGTCTTTCTGAGTATGGTAGAATACTATGCGCATCTCTCTATACCACGTTCGCGCGAGACGCATAATATTATCGTCTGCATACTTAGAAAAGGAGTGACAGGACAACATGAGTGTATCCAGTGATCAAGAGAAAGAGCATGTCCTTGCTTCAGCGGATTCGTTGCTTGGGCAGCTTCAACGCGGTCGCGGCATGGGCTTCTTGCGTGCCTTGCGCGAGGGTGCGACAGTGAGCGGGCCGCTTCTTTTTCACTGTATGACCTATGATCCTCGCTGGGATCGGCAGCTTGAATCTCGCAGCGACTACTACGCGGCACTTCTGCTGCAATTGGGCCTGCCTCTCGATCCCTTCGACGCCTATCTCCGTGTTTGTGCTGAGACCGACTCTGGAGACGCGAGAGATGCTGAAAGCATTGTACTCAATAGCATATGCGCCCTGGCTATCCGGGGAGATCTGTCTGCCATTGCCATCATGCGCGCCTACCTGGCTTACGGCTACGAATGGGAGAGTGTCTTTGAAACGCTCATGGAGGTCTCCAACCCTCGTCTCAATGTGGATGAGGTGAGCCGCATTATCGACCAGCGCTTCCCCGACGATGACACCCTTGACGACGAATTGCCCTGTGTTGGAGCAGGGATGCATACGCAGCAAGAGCCGTGGCGATCCCTGCGCCAGGTGAACCCACGCGTTGACCGCATCCTGAGCAAACATGAGAAGGAGGAAGAGCAACGGTCCCAGCAGGAGGAACTGAGCGAAGCAGAGCTTGCGCGCCTCTCAACAACCGAACTCCTGGCCCTTGATGTCGATGGCCACATGGCATATCGCGTGGCTCGTGCCCTCCAGCAGCATGTGACTGGCGCTGACCTTGACGCGCTACTCCAGAGGGCGCAAGACGGCGAGCGCTGGCAACGCTATGTGGCTTTTCGTGGGCTGCAACGCCTCGCGCATCCTGCGGCACTTCCCGTCTTACAGGCATTTTTTGAATCACCCGCGGCCCAGCCAGGGTCTCTCTATGGGGAGGCAGTACGAGCTATCATCGCTTTACCCCCTTCTGTTACGCTTGACCTTGCGCGTGCGTGGTTCGACGCAGTAGATGGCACGCACCGCCACGTCGCCCTCTGCATCCTTGAAGAACACGCAACAGCTACTGATGTAAGGCGAGTACGTGCGGCCCTCCTCCCATCCCTGGAGAGGGATACCAGGCGAACCAACGAATGCTACATGCAGCGCAGCATGCTCACCATCCTGGCGCACTTCCCAGAAGCGAGCTCCTATCCGGTGGTCGAAACCGTGTTCAAGGAAGCAAAGCATGCGCGCACTCGTGCCTACGCTGCTCAGGCGCTTGTTGCCTGTGATCGCGACCAGTTCGCGCATACTATAGCTTTGGAATGTTTGTGGGATTGCGAGGAGGAGGTACGCGTGATAGGGTGTAACAATGTTGATCTGCCAGGCCCTGAAGCCGCTCCCAGGTTGCAGGCCCTGGCGCATGATCTACACGAAGATGAGGAGGTACGCCGTGCGGCCAAAGAGCGGCTCGCTGTTGGAAAACCTCACAGTGAGACCAGGAACGGGGGTGAGGTTGGGGACGAATCGCATCTGTTTGAATCCTGAAAAGGGAGATGGCAAGATGATGATCATCCGGCCAGAAAATGTCACTGACTACGCAGCTATTGGCGCGCTTCATGCGCGTGCTTTCGGCAATCGTTCAGCAGAGGCCAGCATCGTGGCGTTGCTGCGCCAGCGCCGGGCGTTTGACCCGAAACTCTCGCTTGTCGCTGAGATCGATGGACGCGTGGTTGGACACGTCCTGTTCTCTCCCTATCAGATGCGCCTGCTTGACCAGATGCTTCCCACGGTCAATCTCGCGCCGCTTGCCGTCGATCCAGCGCATCAAGGCCAGGGTATTGGCGGTCGACTCATTACTGAGGGACATACACTTGCGGCTACCAGAGGGTATACGGTGAGCATTCTTCTGGGACATAGCAGCTACTATCCCCGTTTCGGATATCATACGCGTGCCTTTGGATCTGCCCAGGTTGTGGTGCCGATCAAGGAACTCTCCCAGGAGCTACTCGGCATGCGCGGTCCTACGGACGAAGATATTGCCGCGCTGAATGCTTTGTGGCTTCATGAGGAGGAGGCTGTCGATATGGCGCTTGAGCCGGGCCCTGATTTGCTCGACTGGCTCAGCCCTCACCCGGCCATACAGGCGACTGTTTATACACGCGACAGCGAAGTAGTTGGCTATACGCGCACTCATAGCGAGGAACCAACGAAGCCGCGTGTCTTTCTCGCGCGGGATCATGAGGCGGCACGGGCGATGGTCGCGACGATGGCGCGCACGTCGAAATCTGCTGCCTCTGCCACGGAGTACATCCTGCCACTGCATCCATCCTCAGCATCGGCAGAGGCATTTGGTCGGGCAGAGTGCTCTGCCTGGGAAGCCGCTATGGCCTGCTTGCTCGGCCCCAGTCCTCTCGACGACTATCTTGCTCGCCTACAGAAGGGACAACGTCCGCCCGGTCGTGTGACGTGGCCTGTCCCATTTGATCTTGAGTGATTCATAGATCATTTGAGATCGCCGCCTTCAGGACCTCCCGCAAGGGCATCGGCGGTCGGTCGATGATGCGAGCGAGAGTCGGGTTGACCTGAGCGAACGCACCTTGCCTGCTCGCGGCATACATTCCCAGAAGCATGTCAACTGCTGGCTCAGGGGTGCCGCGAGCGACTAGGCGAGAACGAAACGCATCGTCTGACACAACGACCCGACGGATTGGTCGACCCGTCAATTCAGAGACGATCTCTGCGATACCAGCCAGGTCGAGCGCCTCGGAGCCGGTGAGAGCGGGGGTGATGCCGTCAAGACCGCCCCTGGTCAGCGTGATCGCCGCCGCTCTTGCCAGGTCGGCGTGGGCTGTCCAGGCAACCGGCCCGTCCTCTGGTGCTATCGCCTCACCTGTCTCAACGGCATTGCCAAGAAACATGGCTGCGGACGACGCGTAGAAGCCATTGCGGAGTGTTGTGAAGGCCACGCCGGACTCCTGCAGTGCCACCTCTATGGCGGCGTGAGTGGGCATGGGAGGGAAGGGTGATGCCGGGTTCGAACCCATGTGGCTCGTATAGAGAATCCTTTGAGCACCAGCCGCTTTAGCCGTGTCAACCGCCGTACGATTCAGGCGGATAGCCAGCTCGCCAGTGCGGGAGGCTGACACAATCAGTACTTGCGATGCCCCTTCAAAAGCATGAGCGAGGCTCGCGGCGTCGTCAAAGTCACCCCTCCTGACACGAACACCTCGTTTCTCAAGGTCCTGTGCCTTCTCAGTATCCTGGACACTCACGCCAATCTGTTCAGCGGGAACGAGTTCGAGCAGGTGCTCTACAATTGCCCGACCGAGCTTGCCATTGGCACCTGTCACAATGATCATGATACCCTCCTGTTGCTCTTTAATCTACATATCACTCTCTTCGTCCAATGTGTTGTTGTCGTCATGTATTCTTCTCCTCGTTCATGCTACTTTCTCGACCGGAAACTGGATCTCGGTGAGCGTGTCGTCAAGATGTTCTCCCCGGCGTAGACAAATCTTGCGGCGGGGTCCAACGATGGTGTAGGCATTGTTTTCCATCCAGGTTCCCAGCGCTTGATAGGCTGACAGCACCAGCGCGGGAGGTCCTTGATGAAGGATACTGGCCATGTGGGGAAACGCTGGCAACTCGCACCGTGTCAGCCGTCCCTCGCTCCGGGTTGTCAGAGTAGCGGCGTCTCTCCACTCAACAGGTGCAACAACCTCCACTGAACGTGGGGTGTGCTCGTCCTCACTCTCAGGATGAAGCACGAGCAGATGATCGATGGGTTTGACCCTGTAGCGCTGCAACATGGCGTCGATGGCGTCAATCCAGTGCGCATGATACGCCAAATCCGTCGTTGTCAGGTGCAGAGAGACCCCTGTGATCGGCTTGACCGCTTTGAGCACGACTTCATACACTGGCAGAGAACTGCCTTGCTCAAGGGATCGGAGGCGTGCTTCGATGCGCACGAGTTGCTCCTGTTCCGCCTGGAGATGCTGCTGGAGTTGTGCCTGTCTGAGCCGCAGCATCCCTTGCAATGCCTCAGGAGAAATGCCTTCGTCCAGAATCTCGACGATCTGTGTGAGTCCCAGTCCCAGCTCTTTGAACGCCAGAATGCGATGCAGGTGCGACAACTGATCCATCGTGTAGAACCGATAGCCGGTCTCAGGATCGACATGGATCGGCTTGAGGAGTCCGATCTCATCGTAGTAGCGCAGGGTGGTCATCGACACCTCGGCGAGCTTAGCAAAATCGCGAATCTTTAACATCTCATCTCATCTCTTCCTGCCCATTTGCAGATAGGTGAACAGCTCTTGTTATCAGCATACAACGTTCAGGTAGGGTGAAAGTCAAGAGGGGTACGAGAATGGCGCAAAACGTCCATACAGCCTTCATGTATCGGCTCAATGATGCCGTTTTTAGTGGTCATTGTAACGATCTGTCCTTTTGGTGATGCTTATGAGCTATAATCAGAGAGTATCATCTAGCAGCGATGATCAGATCAGATCCAGGCGACAAGGATGCAGCGACTGCCCGGAGCGTTCAGGTTATTTACAACATTCTCTGCTGATACCCCAGATGTATGCCATTCGCCAGCTATGTTGAGCTGCCTCACGTTGGACATTTTCCGTGGATAGAACAGCCAGATCTGCTACGAGATGTTCTACGAGCATTCCTTTTACAAAACGAATTTGGTCCAGATAGCGAATAGATAACAGCATGGAGGAATGATGCTAAAAATTTGAGGGTGTAAAATATTTTG
>JALYTT010000720.1 GCA_030854145.1 Chloroflexota bacterium
GCTGGGAGGAGGCCCCACAGGCCCCCCAAGGGATGCCTGACCCGGATGCGGCAAGCCGAATCCCTACGCGGGGGAGAATCGTTTATCATCGGGTCCCTATCCCCCTTATAGCAGCAGGCTTCGACAATCGAGGTCTCGCGCAGCACTCAGCAAACATTGGAGTTTTGGCCACCAGTAGTCACGCTTAGAACCATTTGTCTGATCCCAGATGGCCACTTGCAAAAAGATGATAATCATCAAACGATAATCTTCCAACAACTGATCCCATGTGTAATTCGTGACGCCATGTGCATGAAGCGCTGCTAAATACCGGCGCAACATGGTTTCTTCCCACCTGTTTTCCTGGCGTTGGGCTGAAGTCCAGAAGGATGCACACAACATGACGAGATCAAACGCTCCCATACCGATATTCGGACCTTGCCAGTCCATCATATAGACTGTCCCGGCCTCATCTGTGCGCGGCACCAGGAAATTTGCGAGATAGGCGTCTGTATGGAGAAAGGTTACCTGGTGGCGTGTGGGGAAGCGCTTTGCGAGATAGTGTTCCCAGGCTCCTGGCAGCAGGCGAATCATCTCACTGATATCGGAGACGACATCCTGGGGCAACCAATGGCCCTCTGCGGCAAGACAGGACTGCCAATTCTGAGCAATTTCCAGACAATAGACACGAAAATGCTCTTCATCCTGAAAGTCGGTATCCAGTTCTATCGGATAGGTCCCTAATTGTGGATGTTCCCACCATGCTGCGTGAAAGGTTGCCAATGTTGCGATGATCTGGTGCAAGGTCGTCTCAGCAGGCATGCCTTCATGGTGGAGTTGCTGTTGACGAGTTATGGGAACGTGATGAGTTGCGCTGAGATCCTGGAGCAGCAACAACGAGTCTCCTGTCTGCTCATCATATGTAGCCACAACATGCGGGATAATCATGGGAAAATGGCGTGCATCCTTTGCGATAAGCCGATAGAAGGCGACCTCACTCCGCCCAGCTTCTCTCCCCCAAGCGGTCGGCACATTCTTCTTGAGCACAAGTTCCGCAGGCACCTGTGGTACTGCATCCGCTGAATAGCTCACCTTCAGATGTTGGACATGCGAATTAAACGCCTCATTTTCGGTTGTTTGGACTTCGATAACGCTTCCTTGCTGGAGAGCGCCCGCCTGGTGGAGCAGCATGGTAAGTTCATGTGGTGTCATATCGTGGTTCATGAGCTTTCTCTCTTGCTAGGGATGGGATTTCTCATGCTATTGTAACACGTTTTTCTCCCTTCTGGCCCCCCGAACCGCGTAGGGGCGATGGCTTGCCTCGCCCGTGTAGCCCGATGTGGGCGAGGCAAGCCATCGCCCCTACGCGGTTCGGGACGCGCCGCCCATATCTCCAATGTTGCACGCCTGGCACGTTTGCCCTATACTGATTCGTAAGATAGTATCCCAATGGAGTCCTCTATGACCATCAATGATTTGAATCTCACCTGGGCCTGGAGCCCGGTTGCGCTCGGCGGCATCATCCTGTTGTGTGCGCTCTATGTGCTCGGCATCTGGCGCGGACGTCGCCGGAACAGCCAGGATATGCCTCTGAAAGCGTATCAAGTCGCCGCCTTCGCGGTAGCTATCCTGGCGATGGCGTTCGTGCTGCTCACTCCGGTGGATAGCATTGCCAGGACGCAGTTATTTTCCGTGCATATGGCGCAGATCGTCACGCTGACGACGTTGTGCGCGCCACTGCTCTGGATCGCATCTCCCTCCTGGCTCTTGCAGCCGTTGCTGGCACGGACGGGTATACGGCGCATCTCTCAGGCGTTGACCCACCCGCTGGTGGCCTCGCTCGCCTTTAACCTGACGTTTCTGATCTGGCACGCTCCGACCCTCTATCATCTCGCGCTCAACCACGAAAGTCTCTATCACCTGGAAATGCTGAGTTTGTTGTTTGTGGCTCTGCTCAACTGGTGGCCTCTGCTGGGGTCGCTACACGAGTTGCGCCGCTTAAGTTATCCCATGCAGATGCTCTACGTGTTCCTGGATGGTCAGCCCATCGATGTCTTCGCCTTCTTGCTGGTATTCTCCGGGGCGGTATTCTATCCCTGGTACGCTGTCCCGCCCCAACTGCATATATCAGCCTTCAACGATCAAGCTGTCGGCGGCGCGTTGCTGCTGCTGCCGGGCCTGGTCGATCTCCTTGTCATGAGCCCCCTCTTCTTCCGCTGGCTGGCGCAGGTGGAAGAGCGCAACAGGGCCAACGATCAGCGGCTACATGAGCTGGCGGAGGCGGAAGAAGCCGCCCGGCACAATACCCCTGTCTCGTGAGTCACGGGGGCGATCCGTAGGGCGTGGCTTGCCTCGCCAGTCAGCTCGAAGAGCGCGTGCGCGTGACTGGCGAGGCAAGCC
>JALYTT010000721.1 GCA_030854145.1 Chloroflexota bacterium
GCCTACGCGGGCGAGGCAAGCCATAGCCCCTACGCGGACCAGGGCATAAGGGCGTGGGCGTAAAACGATGTGTACATTCAACAGACCCTATGCTACACTGACACAATTGTTAGATAGCTAAGCGTATACTCATTGCCTGAAAATATGAAAGGACACCATATTTATGCCCGACGAGATTTTAGCCAACAACGCGCGCTTCCTGGAGCGAGAGCACCTGGCCCCGATTGGGCACGCGCCTCGCAAGCGGATGGCAGTTGTCACCTGCATGGATTGCCGCCTGGTGGGGATGTTTGAGCAGGCCCTGGGGCTGGAGCGCGGCGATGTGCTGGAGCTGCGCACCGCCGGCGCCACTATTTCGCAGCCGGAGCGCGCGGGCGCTGGCAACGACCTGATCCGCTCACTGGCGGGCGGGATCTACCTGCTGGGGGTGCGCAAAGTGCTGGTCATCGGTCACACCAACTGCGGGCTGGCCCATATCAACCCGACGGCCCTGACAGCTTCGATGCAAGCCCTGGGAGTTGACCCGCAGCAATTGATAGAGCAGCAGGGCCTGCGCGACATCCAGGGACTTATTCGCTGGCTCGGTGGCTTCGAGGATGTGCATATCAACACACACGAGGTGGTCGATACCATCCGTAACAGCCCCTACCTGCCTAAAATCCCTGTACACGGCTTCGTCATCGATATCAATACCGGCAAACTAGAACTGGTAGATCGCGATAGCCGCGCGCCGGCATAAATTCCTCTTGCACATCGTACCTAAAGGGAGTACAGTATTTAAAATACTGGTCCATCCTCTCGCCTTCGTTTTCTGAACCGGAAGGAGGTCCATATAACAGCATTGGAGCAATAGACATGAGCACAGACATCCATGTAACCCCCCAGGGCAAAAAGCTGGTCACGGTGATCCCCGGCGACGGCATTGGCCCGGAGGTGGTCAATTCCGCCCTACGTATCATCGAGGCCACAGGCGCCCCCGTTGCGTGGGAGACACGCCACGCGGGGGCAGGCGACTTTAAGCAGGGGCTACCATCGGGCGTGCCCCATGAGACCATCGAATCCATCCATCGGACCCGTGTCGTACTCAAGGGACCACTGGAGACGCCAGTGGGCTATGGTGAGAAGAGCGCCAATGTCACGCTACGCAAGCTCTTTGAGACCTACGGCAATATCCGGCCTGTACGTGAACTGCCTGGCGTCCCGACTCTCTATAGCGGGCGCGGCATCGACCTCGTAGTGGTGCGGGAGAACGTCGAGGACCTCTACGCGGGCATCGAGTACATGCAGACGCCCGGCGTCGCCGAAAGCTTGAAGCTTATTTCGCGCAAGGGCTGCGAGAAGATCGTGCGCCTGGCATTCGAGGTGGCCAGGTCCGAGGGGCGCCGCAGCGTCCACTGCGCCACAAAAGCCAACATCATGAAGTTCAGTGAAGGCACACTGAAGCGCACCTTCGAGGCCATCGCCCCCGAATACCCCGATATCGAGGCGCACCATATCATCGTCGACAACTGCGCGCACCAGCTTGTCAAGAAACCTGAGCAGTTCAGCGTCATCGTCACCACCAACATGAACGGCGATATTTTGAGCGACCTGACCTCCGGGCTGATCGGCGGTCTGGGCTTCGCGCCGTCGGCCAATCTCGGCAACGAGATCGCCATCTTCGAGGCAGTGCATGGCTCGGCCCCCAAGTACGCCGGCAAGAATGTCATCAACCCGACCGCGCTGATCCTCTCGGCGGTGATGCTGCTGCGTCACCTGGGCGAGTTCGAGGCCGCATCTTCCATCGAGGAGGCCATTCTCGTGACCCTGGAGTCAGGCGTGCGCACGCGCGATATCGCCGGTGATGAGGCCGCGACCTCAACATCAGCCTACACAGACGCCATCATCGCCAACCTGGGACGACGCTCCAGCAAGTGGCAGGTGCGTCAGTACAAGCCCATCAAATTCCCGCGTGTGTCAGCAGACCCGGCCTTTGTAAAGGTCGCCAAACGGCGCGTGGTCGGCATCGATCTCTTTGTGGAGTCGCCGCTTGTATCGGAGGAACTGGGCCGCAGCATCGAAGAATTGCTACGGGATACATCCTTCACGCTGAAGACGATCTCCAGCCGGGGCACGAAGGTCTATCCTTCGTCCGAGGTTTCAATGGATCTCGTCGACTTGTATACCTGCCGCCTGATGCCTAAGGACCAGAACGCCGAACCCGACGACGAGACCCTGCACGCTGTTATCCATCGCATCAGCACACGCCACTCGTGGGTCCACATCGAGAAACTCCAGGAGTTCGACGGTGTCCCCAACTATACCAAAGCTCAGGGCGAAGATTAGATTGCCTTTATGTAGGGACACCTCTCAATTCGCGTAGGGGCGATGGCTTGCCT
>JALYTT010000341.1 GCA_030854145.1 Chloroflexota bacterium
GTATGTATCTGGCACAACCCAGGGCATCAGCGTGATTGATGTGGGGCAGGCCAGAGTGACGAAGGTCATCGCGCTGGCGGGCGATCCGCACACCATCTTGCTCAGCCAGGATGGGCGTTTTCTGTACATGACGCAGCCGGCGCTGGACCAGGTGAGTGTGATTGACGCTAAAACGGGGCGGCCGGCCTGTCGTGTGCATCTTGCAGGCGCGCCCGCGCTGCTGGCCCTTGATCCGAACAGCGGGGTGCTCTATACAGGAGGCGGATCTGCGGCTGGTGTCAGCGCGCTTGACACCAGCACATGCGCTGTCCGGCATACCTTCCAGACCGCTAGCCCCGTCTATGGCCTGGTGCTGGCTCTGCCTGTGGCGAATCTCCCCAGCGACAAAAATGCGCAGTTGTGGGTAGCGGGAACTGCCGGACTGACAATCTTCGACACGCATACTGGGCAGAGCCTTGGCACAGTCGCGGTCCCCGCTGGTCCACAGTACCTGACCGTTCCCCTCGGAACGATGATCTATGTTACAACGCGCCAGGGAAGTATTGATGCTGTGAACATCCAGACACGCGCGGTCCAGCTATTGCTTTCAGGGGGTATATTTGGCCCGATGGATTACGATGCGCTGACGGGCGAGGTGTATGTTCCCGATCAGCAGCATAGCCAGCTCGATGTGCTGTCGCCGCTCAACGATGGCACAGGTACGCCCCCCAAAGAACCAGAGCGCGTAATTCGGACTGGTACTCCTCCAGAGGCGGCGGCGATTACCGTTGATGGGCTGCTAGGCTTTGTCGTGCTGCAAGGAGGCAAAGTCGCGATGCTTGACCTGATCAGGCGCATCGTTGTGTATACGGTTCAAGTTGGAGGTACCCCGCACTTTGTGATCACCGGGCTGTATCCGCCCAACGCGATTGTAGCACCACATCCGTCTCCTCCACAGCAAACAGCGAATCCGAGAAGCGGTCTAATCCTGAATATCGTGATCTATGGTTGTGCTTTGCTATTGATCGCTGTGCTGATTATTATGTTGCTACGGTTGCGTCGTCAGAGGCCGGGAGCAGGCTCTTATAAGCCACCCTCACGTGTACAATAGGAGGGACATGGCGTGGGAGACATGGTGCCCGCATTGTCGGCGGACAAGAGGAGCCGAAGGGGCGCCACTACACATAGAGCCGTTGATTGAAGCGTCATTTGGATATATTCAAGCCGAGCGCAGCGCGGAGAATGTTTCAAGGATGGGCCAGACGCTCGGCGGTCCGATACGGCGCCAGCGCTCGTTCCAGTCCTTGCCCCGTCCGTCTGCTGGCGGTGGACAACGGCGGACATAGAGGCCGGCCTGCTCAAATTCGTCGGTGAGCCGGCGAGTGGCGTGTGTGCCGCCCTCGTCTCCATCCAGCGCCAATACGATAGCTTCTACCTGCGGGGGAAACCAATCGACCTGTGCTGCTGTGCCGACCAGGGCCACGACGCTCTCTGGCGCCAGGCCAGCGGCGAGTAGCGTCAGGCGGTCAAATGCGCCCTCGACCAGGATGATATGGCTGGCGAGGTGGGCAGGCTCGTAGCCGAACCAGCCGGCGGGGTTGGTCTTGATCCAGCGCCTGGGCCGGCGCGCCTGCTCCAGTACCGCCTTGTGAACGTTCTCATCCATGCCCGGCCGCCAGTACGACAGCGAGCGACCAATGTAGCCCCTACTTTCGGGGGAGGCGAGGGGGAAAACGATGCGTTCGCTCCACCTGCGCAGCACAGTGCGCCGTCCCTGCAACCTGGGCGCCTGGAGCGCCGCCGGCGGCAGGTAGCCCACGCCGGCGGCCAGCGCGATCTCCAGGGGGATCTTGCGCTCC
Organism: Chloroflexota bacterium; assembly: GCA_030854145.1. Next base: position 1,839 of record JALYTT010000341.1, read on the forward strand.
GCCAGGTAGCGCTGCGCCTGCTCTGAGTGTGCCAGCGCTCTGTGCATCGGCTCTTCTAGCGCTCTAAGCGTTGCAAGCTCGTCTTGCTGCCACTTTGGCCGGGAGCGCGGGCGCTGCGGGAGATATGGTTGCATTCTGAACGGCAGCAGCTTTTGCACCATAGTCTTGCGAGCGGCGGCTGCTCCTCGCTGCCCTGCCGGGTGCCGCTCGGAAAGCAGGCTCTTAGCCACGCCAGGATTCCACTCGACAACCAGTATGGTGGCGTTACATGTCGCGTTGAAACAATGTCCCCAGCCGGTTAGCGGGTCGATGGATAACGAGCGCTGGTGGTCGCTCCCATGTATGTGACAGTACGCGCGAATGTGCTCCCCCATGTCGCATGGGTCGCGCAACTCAGACTGCGAAGTCACCTCCACCTTCCGGCCCCGTTGTGTTATCACTGTGATCACTGTGGAAACACCTTCTTCACCGTTCGCTCCATTTCTCAGGAGGCCCATAGAACAAAGGTTCCTATATTATGTCTACTTATTAAACGAATGGGCGGCAAAATTGTGTACAACTTTCATCCCTCTCAAGTATATTCTCTCGCTGGTGGGTAAAAGCGGATGCTCCTACACGTTCCTGGGTGAGGCTTTGCGGGCTTGTAAACGGCGCCCCTACCTCTGCTGGTGTCTCTATGCGTATCACTACTGCCCTTGACAAATTAATAGCGATCTGTTATATTTAATAATAACAGATAGTTATAAACTCAAGCTATCGTAAGCCGAGTAATGTTACAGAGACACGTTATAGTGTGCTGACAATCATAAAGGAACAGGCAATGAGATATCGTAATCGACGTGGGTCATGGGGACCCCGGCTGTGGATATGGGTGTTTATCTTCCCCTTCTTTTATATGTCCCACTCCTGGGTAGGGGCTTTGATCGGGATGGCGACGATTCTGTTTATGGTTCTGGTTGTGCGTTTTATCATGGCTAGCGCGTTTAACAGAGCGAACACACCCGGCCCCATGATGTGGAACAACCAGTCATCGCAGTACCGGCAGCCAACTGAGTCGCCTTACCAGTCCTATCAGCCGTATCAGGAGGGATACCAGGAGTACCAGCCGCAGCAAGAGCCGAACCGCCAGGAAGGGTCACGCGAGCAGAATCAGTCGCTCCGGCCGCAATACGAGGAGCCGCAGATTCAGTATCCCGAAGAAATGCCGCCCATGCAACAGTAGCGCATGCTAAAAGGAGGACCTTCCCTTCGTCCATGTCCCTTTTTATGATCCTTAGCCGTGTAGAGAATGGATGGGTATTGGCTCTATCCGTTTCGCTGAATTTCAGGGTATCTTGAAGGGAGTGGGATATGGCAGAAGCAGAACCAACGGCCGTTGTGGGTGTCTTTACCAGGCGTACAACCGCTGAGAGCACCATTCAGGATCTGCGGCAGGCCGGCTTTAGCGATGAGTGCATGGGATTCATTATGCACGATACCATATCACCTGTTGACAGCCAGCTTGTTCCCGAGGTGAAGTCCGGGCCGGATGCCACTACTAGCGCGGTCACCGGCGGTGTTGTTGGAGGCTTGCTGGGTGCGGCCGCCGCGTTCTTGATCCCCGGTCTGGGTCCCGCCATTGCCGGTGGTGTGCTGACCACTCTGGGCGGCGCGGCTCTAGGAGCCGCTACCGGCACGGTGGTGAGCACGCTGATGAGCATAGGCGTGTCTGAAGAAGAGGCTCAAACCTATCAGCAGGCATTTGAGGCCGGTCACGCCATTGTGATTGTGCAAGCCGATGAGCGCTACCAGGACGCGTTTCAGATTATGCGCCAGCGTCAGGCGGAAGAGGCCGCCATGCTTACTCCGGGGGCCGAATCGCAGGAGACGCAGGAATTAGAGGCGCCTGTGCCTCCTTCTCCTTCAGGCGAATCGCAGGAGACGCAGGCGCTAGAGGCGCCCGCTCCTCCTCACCCCGATGCGCATGCAGTGAGCGAACAGGAAAGCCATACGCTGTCTGCATAGTACCATTGTGCTGTTTGTTTGACGAGGGCACCTCAGCATACGCTATACTAACATATAGATATATTTAGATGAATATAGCGTATTTGTTTCGTGAGGTGAGTGCGTGTTATCGGCTGTCGTGGCAATAATGGCCTTTTGTGTGATTGTGTTGTTGGCTATTGGCTTAAGTATGATCAAACTGCGCAAGTATTGGCATCAGAAGCCTGCACCCGATCCCCTTGACCGCCATGTCACCATGATTTTGCATATGCAAGACGGCGTGGTGATGGGTGTAGAGAAACCAACGCATGAACCCAGATTTACATTACCAACGTCGTGGTATAGCCGTTTCCGCATCATTGTCTCGCTTGGTTTCGTCGCCATGATCCTGGTCACGCTCTTTGTTCAGAGCGGCCTGGCCGATGGCGCCATCAAAAATATTTCGCGCTCCCTGAGCCTGTTCACAAACGCGAACATCCAGGCGACCGATCTCCATACCGCTGCTCATCTGTCAGGACTAGCCTCCCAACGACTCACGCGTGTCTACCAGCTCGATCCAGCTCAATACGCCTCCCAGCAAGAATACGGCACCTGGGCCTACTCCGCCTGCTCCACGGCCTCAATGACCGAGGTTTTCAACGCCTATGGACGCAATTACCGCATCACAGATGTTTTGCAGGTCGAGTCGCACATCGGGGATATCACACCGGCGGATGGTTTGCTCCGGCCCGATGGTATCGCTCACACGGCGGCGCAGTTTGGCTTTAAAACTGATTGGGGCACGAACTGGCCCCTCTCGCGCGTCATTGATACCGCCAATCAAGGCTCTCCTGTCATCGTCGATTTCCCGCCCTATAAGTATGCTGGTGGCCACATCCTGGTCGTCGTAGGCGGCAACAGCACGACGGTCTTCCTGGCCGACTCGTCCTACTACAACCATCGCGCCCTCTCGTACGCCCAGTTTATGGGTTGGTGGGATGGCTACGCCGCTGTTGTGACACCGATGTAGTCTTCTCCTTGACGCCTCCCATTGCCGAGTGCTATAATCCGGCGTCCGTTGTAGATCGTTCATGCGGGAGGAGACCGATGAGTACACCCGATGCTGCGCAGTCAAGCCAGGGATCATGGTCACAGCCGGTACGTGTCATCAAGCCCCATCAATTCGATGCCAACACGCCGCAAACTCCGGGCATGGCGCGCGTGGCCGCCGTCTCGCGCGAGCTGGCCGGCTCGCAGGGCATCTGGGCGGGTGTCACCGATGTGGCACCCCATGTCGCCAGTGGCAAGCACCATCATGGCGAGCTGGAGACGGTGATCTATGTCGTCTCAGGTCATGGGAAGATCCGTTGGGGCGACCAACTGGAGTTCGAGCAGGACGTTGAGCCGGGCGACTTTATCTACGTGCCACCTTTTGTGCCGCACCAGGAGATCAACCCTTCCGCCGAACCCTCGCGCTGGGTGATCGTGCGCAACTCACAGGAGCCGGTCGTCGTGAACCTTGAACCGTTAGATGCCACCCAGCAGGCGGCCAACGAAGCCACACATGGCATGTAACCTTCTGTAAAACATTACACGAACCTTGTAAGCAAAGGAGTGTGATCACGTGACTGCGAGCGGCGATAGAGGCATGGGCATGATGGGGCATATTGCCAATCTGAGCGAGGAGCGCCGCACGCTCCAGGAGACGGCGCACCAGTTCGCCATGCAGGAGGTGCTGCCGCTGGCGAACGAGCTTGACCCCCAGAAGCAGGACATCCCCGACGAACTGATACGCAAACTGGCGGAGCTGGGCTATTTCGGCATCATGATCCCGCGCGCCTATGGTGGGCTTGGCCTGGGTGTCTTCGAGTATTGCCTGGTCAGCGAGGCGTTGTCGCGCGCGTGGATGAGCGTGGCGAGCATTATCGCGCGTGGCAATGGCATGATGGTGCAGGCCCATTTCTCCGACGAGCAGCGCGAGCGCTACCTGCCCCGGATGGCTCGTGGCGACCTCATCGGCGCCTTCGCGCTCTCCGAGGCCGAAGCTGGCTCGGATGTGGCCAATATCTCCTGCCAGGCCACGCGCGCGGGCGATACCTGGCTCATCAACGGCGAGAAGAAATGGTGCGGCCACGCGCTGAAGGCCGATTTTATCGTGCTCTTCGCGCGCAGCAGTCCCTCATCCGATCCTCGCCGGCGGCACCTGGGCATTAGCGCCTTCCTGATCGAGAAGGAACGTGGTGTCTTCCCGCCAGGGCTGAGCGGCACCCCCATCGATAAGATCGGCTACCACGGCCTGAGCACCTGGAACCTGGTATTCAAGGACTTCCCGGTGCCGGCCAGCGCGCTCGTGGGGCCGGAAGGACAGGGCTTCAAGTGCGCGATGAGCGGGCTTGACATTGGTCGCGCTCATACAGCGGCACGCGCGCTCGGCCTGGCGCAGGGCGCACTTGAAGACGCGCTGGCCTACGCCCGGCAACGCGTGCAGTTTGGTCAGCCCATCGCCGCGTTCCAGGCCATCCGCTTCAAGCTGGCCGAGATGGCCACGCAGGTCGAAGCTGCCCGGCACTTCACCTACTACGTGGCCGATCAGTTGGACAGTGGCCGCCGCTGCGATATGGAGGCCGCCATGGTCAAGCTCTTCGCCAGCGAGATGGCCGAGCGTGTGACCAGCGAGGCCCTGCAAGTCCTCGGCGGCAATGGCTATACCACCAACTACGCCGTCGAACGCCACTGGCGCGATGCCCGCCTGACGCGCATCTTCGAGGGCACGTCGGAGATTCAGAAGCTGGTGATCTCTGATAGGCTGCTAGGCGATTCCCTCACGTAGTGGCTTTAATGAGTCATATCATCGTGAGCCATATCCTCATGGGACATGTCATGCTCAGGCGCGCTCATCATCCGCAGCATCGGCAGGCCGCCGGTGCGGATAAAGCGGATAACCAGGACCGCTGCCAACAGCAGGAAGATGATGTTGAGCACCGTTGTATAGTTCCACTGTATCCCCTCGGTAATGGCTACAACGTTGCGGTTTTGCGGGATAATGCCCAGCGCTTCAAACAGAAATTCGACAATGTATCCGGCTGCGGCCATGGTTACGTAGAACGTCACGAGAATGTAGCCCATCATTTTCCATCCGTAGTATTTGCGATATATATCGAGGATGGGCAGGATGATCAGATCGGCAAAGATGAAACTGACCACGCCGCCAAAGCTAATGCCACCCTTCCACAACACAGCGGCCAGGGGTACATTGCCGACGGAACACACGAAACTGACGATAGCCACTAATGGTCCAACCAGCGGCCCCTCGATTTTTGCTAGCGTCGGGTTATTGGAGAGGAAAAAGGCGCGCCAGAAGGAGTCAGGCACCCAGGCGGCCAGTGCGCCAGCGATCAGCAGTCCTAGCACAATATCGACCCACACAGAAGCCCAGTCCATCACAAAATAGTTACTAACTGCTGTAAAGCCTTTGCCACTCAGGAGCTTCTGAAAAAAAGACCCGCCAGCTACGCTCATGTCCATAGCGGCATGACCTTCCATTCTGCCCATCTGCCCTTTCTCCGCCTGCGCTTTTGCCATCTGTATCAGGCGCGGCGTTAAGGTGAAGCGGAAGATAAGCGCAATGAAGATCACCATCAGAATACCGCCGAGAAACTCTGCCGCGGTAAACTGCCAGCCCAGCAGGACGATCAGAATAATGCCAAGCTCAATCACCAGGTTGGTTGAGGCTAGCTCAAATGCTATCGCCGAGGTGAAGCTCGCGCCTTTTTGAAAGATCGAGCGCGCCAGCGCCACCGCCGCGTAGGAACAGGAGCTGGAGGCAATGCCAAAGAGTGTCGCGAGCGTGAGGTTCTTTGGCGAGCTACCACCAAGCGCTCTCGCCATTGCCTGATGTGATACCATCGCCTGAACAATACCTGAGAGCGTGAACCCCAGGATTAACGGCCAGAGAATCTCCCACAACATACTAAGGCATGGTTCAAAACCATGTGACACTTTTGAACGATCAGGCGGCGAGAGCAGCATAGCCCAACGCCGCGAGCCAATGAGTATCGGATGAGGTCGATCCCGTCCGTTGTAAGGGAGATAGACCCTCA